>CAMYXV010000198.1 GCA_947303055.1 uncultured Bacteroidales bacterium | reverse complement strand
AACAAGGATGGCATGGCCCCCTATGCCGAACAAGTTACCTCACAATACGACAATCCCGACCCGATGAATGCTTCTGCCTACTTTGGTGCAGGTTTTCAAGTGGGCGATAGAAACGGTATTGGCGTGGGCTTCAACTGGCTCGCCCATCTTTTCGAAATCAGCGGCTCCACTGGAATGTTGCCCACCAAACCGAAATTCGCCGGTAGCAAGTTACAAATCGAATTAGTCATCCCTTTAAAATAACGAACCATGAAAAAATACATCTTCATCCTTTCCATGATGCTTGCCTTGACAGCCTGCTCAAAATCAGACTTTAAGCAAACCCAATACATCGACGACCCCGACTATCCCGGATTGCCCATCTATTCCGAAATGGGTTACAACACTTTCGGTGCTTACATCAACGAACAGGCGTTCAACGTTTCGTATGAGCACAGCCGACCATTCTATCTTGTAGCCGACCGTGAAAAACTGACCATGACCCTTTATGGGAGAGACTATCGCAACAACCTGGATATGGTCTTCACCCTGCCGATTGATTCCACCTATCATTTGGAAGACTACCACAGTCTCCTTGCCTTAGACGGAAAGAGCTTCACAATCGACACGAATTCAACAAGTTGCAATATCAGATTCGAAGGCTATTATGCTCCTGAAATTGAGAGCATTTACAGTGGTTACATCAAATTCGAAAAGGTGCAGCAAGTCATTGTGGACAAGCAAGATGCCGAGGTGGTCGTCTCCGGCAAGTTCCAATTCCGCGCCTTCACCCACGATGGCACCCGTATCGATGTGACAGGCGGTCGCTTCGACTTAGGCGTTGACAATGCCAATTTTGTGAATTTCAGAAGATAACGGTCGCATAACCTTTTTTTGAAGTTGTTTTTGAAATTGTTGCCGACAATTCAAAAACAACTTCTTTTTTGTATCTTTGCACCATCAAAATCATAACACTATGGCACTCAATTGTGGAATCATCGGTCTTTCAAGCGTTGGAAAGACGACTATATTCAATTGTATATCAAACACTAAGGCAGAAATCGGTTTTGCCTCGAAGTCGAACATCGGCATGTGCGAGGTGGTGGACGAGCGTTTGAAGCTCATCGACAACATCTCCCATTCCAAGCGCATCGTGCCCGCCACGGTCGAAATCGTCGACTTGCCTGGACTGAGCAAAGGCGGTCAGGGCGTGGGCAACAAACTCTTGGCCGAGGTGCAAACGATGGATGCTTTAATCCATGTTTTGCGCTGCTTCGACGACCCCAACATTCCCCACAGCGAAGGTAGCATCGACCCTGTGCGCGACATGGAACTCGTTGACTTTGAGCTTCAAGTCCGCGACTTGGATTTGGTCACCCGCAAGTTGGAACGCACTCAGAAAATGCTGAAAAACGGCGAAAAGGACTTCAAGAAAGCCTTTGATGTGCTCTCGGTTTACAAAGAGACTTTGGAGAACTTCGGCAACGCCCGCGATGCGAAAGTAGCTGAAGAAGACAAGAAATATGTCCAAGACATCCAACTGCTGACCGCCAAGCCCATGATTTACGTCTGCAACGTTGATGACGCTTCTGCTACGGCTGGAAACAAGTATTCCGATGCCGTGAAAGCAGCCTTGAAGGAAGGCCAAGACATGCTCATCATCGCTGGTAAACTGGAGGCTGAAATCGCAGAGCTTGATGCTGACGATCGTGCTCTCTTTATGGAAGACGCTGGGCTGACTGAGCCTGGCGTGAACAAGCTGGTGCGCACAGCCTACCACACCTTGAATCTGCATTCCTTCTTCACCACCGGTCCTGACGAGACAAGAGCCTGGACCATCCATGTGGGCGACACCGCCCCCATCGCTGCCGGAGCCATCCACAGCGACTTGCAGCGTGGCTTCATCCGCGCCGAAGTGATGAGCACCGAGGACTTCCTGCAATATGGCTCGGAAGCTGCCGTGAAAGAAGCGGGCAAGTTCCGCGTGGAAGGCAAGACTTACGTTGTGCAAGACGGTGATATTCTGAACATTAGATTCAACGTATAATGGAACAAGTCATCCTTGTTGACGAACAAGACCGCCCCATCGGGCTGATGGAGAAGCAGGCTGCACACATCGGGCCTCATCTCCACCGTGCCTTCTCTGTCTTCATTTTCAACTCGAAAGGTGAGCTATTGTTGCAACAGCGCGCCCTCTCCAAATACCATTCCCCCGGCCTGTGGACCAACACCTGCTGCAGCCATCCCCGTGCCGGCGAGACCTTGGAAGAGGCCACCTCCCGCCGCCTGATGGAAGAGATGGGCATGGTTTGCCCCATTCATGAAGTCTACACCTTTATATATATGGCACCCGTCGGGCAAGGCCTCACGGAACATGAGTTCGACCATGTATTTATCGGTCAAAGCGACGACATCCCCGCCATCAACACAGAGGAAGTGGCATCATGGAAATACATGAGTATCAAAGACTTGCAAAAAGACATTGCATTGTATCCCGAGCTTTACACTGAGTGGTTTAAGATTACTTTTGAGGAAATGACGCATCATGC
>CAMYXV010000197.1 GCA_947303055.1 uncultured Bacteroidales bacterium | reverse complement strand
AACCAACAAAAACAACACAATCATGGCCAGAATCTATAAAAAAGGCAAGACCTCCCTCGTGTCTTCCATCCTGAACATCTTGGGCTTGACGGCAGCCTTCGCCGCGCTCTACATTATCCTCGTGCAGGTGCACCACGACTTCACCTACAACAAGGCGCTCAAAGACAGCGACAGGATTTATGTCCTTACCATGCCAGACCGGTTTTCAAACAATGTTTATTCGACATACGTCAATCGTCAGATGTCGGAAGCGGTCATTGCTGCTGTCCCCAGCGTAGAGGCGGGCTGCTGCGCTGCCAATTTAGGGAGCCTCGAAGTTTCCGTACGCTTGGGCGAAGGACAGTCGTCAATCGAATTGAGAGTCACCAGTTTCTCCAAGCCAGTCATCGATGTGTTTGGATTTGAACTTGTTGCAGGCAATTTGAATAATTGGATTAGTAACACGGATGCGGTTATGTCCGAGTCAGCGGCCAAACGCTTGGGCTTGCAGGTGGGCGACCATTTCCAATTTGGCTCCTGGAATTGGACAGATGTCACGGTAGCGGCCATCTACAAGGATATGCCTGTCAACAGCGACCTTTCCTCCATCGACTTTATTCTGAATCTGGGCGAAGCGGGTATGAGCGATTGGACCCAATGGGGCTGGAATTATTTCATAAAACTCGCTGAAGGCGCTGACCCAAAAGAGTTCGATGAAATTGCACACCAAGTCGCCTTTGACCTTTTTAAGACAAAATTCGACATTGACGAAAGCAATTTGACCGAAGAAAAAGCAGCGGATATTGAGGAATATAAAAAAATGATGTCACCTCATCTTATGAAGTTGACGGACAATTATTTTGCCGATAATGTCGGGCATCCGGGTAAGTCGGGCAATCGCACCACGACCATCACCTTGCTTGTCATTGCCATTTTCGTGATGCTCATTGCTTTCATCAACTACATCAACTTCTTCTTCGCGATGGTGCCGTTGCGTCTGCGGAGTATCAACACACGCAAGATATTGGGCAGCAGCCGTTTCCAATTGGTGATGTCGTCGGTGGGCGAGTCGGTGCTGATGGTCGTTATCGCTCTTGGACTGGCAGTGGCTGTGGTTACACTGTTCAGACAATCCACCTTGGCTGCGCTGATTGAAACACCGTTGAACTTCGGCCAAAACTTGGGTATTGCGGCTTTGACCATCGGTATCGCCTTGCTCATTTCGGTGTTGGCCAGCCTCTATCCGGCCTTGTTCTCCACCTCGTTCAATCCCGCTTTTGCCTTGAAAGGCACCCTCGGCACCACGCAGAAAGGCAAGGCTTTCCGCATCGGCTTGATAGGCTTGCAGTTCACCGTGAGCATCGTGCTGATTATCTGTGCGATTTTTGTTCATCAGCAACGCGATTTCATGATGAATCACGACATGGGTTTCAATCAAGAAAACCTGCTTCAGTCGCATGTGACATGGGAACTCGCCAACAACCGTGAAACTGTCGAGAATCAGTTGAAAACAGATGCTGACATCAAGGACATCGCATGGGGCGACGGCCCGTTTGTGGCCAACAGCCGTATGGCGTGGAGCCGTCCGTTCAAAGGTGATATTGAGAGTGTGTCATGGCAGGTTTATCCGGTTTCATGGAACTTTCTCCGCTTTATGGGCATCGACATTGTGGAAGGCCGCGACTTTACTCCCGCCGACGAGCAATCGGAAAACGGAGTCTATATCATCAATGAGACCGCACAAAAGAAGTATGGCATCACCACTGAAGACAGAATCAAGGGTCATAAAGATGCCCCTGCCGAGATTGCAGGTGTTTGTAGGGACTTCAATTTCTCTCCTTTGCGCGAAAAGATTGGGCCGTTTGCTTTCTATGTGTATGGCAAGGAGCCGTGGAGTCCGTGCATGAGGCTGTTCATCCGTACCGAAGCCGGCGTTGATACCCAAGCGTTGATGGAACGCTCAATAAAAACCCTCAACGACCTTGATCCGACATTAGGCGATGGTTTCTCGGTTTGGATGAGGCCATTTAAACAAGCCATTGAGAACCAATACAAAAAGGAGCAAAACCTCTCGAAGTTGGTCACTCTGTTCACGATTTTGGCCATCGTCATCTCGCTGATGGGCGTGTTCGGCTTGGTGATGTTCGAGACGGAGCACCGCCGCAAGGAAATCGGCATCCGTCGTGTGCATGGCGCCACGGTGCAGCAGATCCTGGCGATGTTCAACTCGCGCTTCGTGAAGATTGTGCTGGTGTGCTTCGTCATCGCCGTGCCCGTGAGCATCGTCATCATGCGGCGTTATTTGGAAGGCTTTGCCTATCAGGTGCCGCTGCATGTCTGGGTGTTTGCCCTTGCGCTGTTGGCCGTCTTGGCTGTAACGATAGCGGTGGTCACCTTGCGCAGTCTGAGGGCGGCTACGATGAATCCGGTGAAATCCTTACGAAATGAATAATTTATTAAGGGATTGCCTACGGCAAGAAATCTTTCAAAATCGGAATGAAAATCTATCCAAAACATAAGAAATTGATTTTGAATGATTTTTGAAATAGATTTTTGAGGGATTTCTTGCGATGCAATCCGAACAAATCATGGTTTTTAGATTATCC
>CAMYXV010000196.1 GCA_947303055.1 uncultured Bacteroidales bacterium | reverse complement strand
GACATAGGCTTTGAAGACAAGATATGGAAAGCTGCCGACCTGCTGCGCGGCTCCATCGACGCGGCAGAGTATAAAAACGTGGTGCTCGGCCTCATCTTCCTGAAATACATATCCGACTGTTTCGACGTGAAACACCAGCAGTTAGTCGACGAAGGCGACGGCTTCGAGGAGGACAAAGACGAATACGTGTCCGAAAACATCTTCTATGTGCCCGCCGATGCCCGTTGGAGCGTCATCGCCGATGCGGCCCATACCCCTGAGATTGGCAAGGTCATCGACAACGCCATGATGGAGATCGAGAAAGAGAACGACCGCCTCAAAGGCATCTTGCCCAAAAACTTCGCCCGTCCCGAGCTTGACAAGCGTCGTCTCGGCGATGTCGTCGACCTGTTCACCAACACCATCGAGTTGGGCAAACAGGAAGAGAACAAAGACCTTCTGGGCCGTACCTACGAATACTGCCTCTCCAAGTTCGCCTCGCTCGAAGGCAAGAACGCAGGCGAATTCTACACGCCCAGCTGCATCGTCCGCACCATCGTGGCGGTGCTGCAGCCTTACAAAGGCCGCTGCTACGACCCAGCAATGGGCAGCGGTGGCATGTTCGTCCAAAGTGCTGATTTCGTCAAGCATCATCAGGGCGACATCAAGAACCTCAGCATCTTTGGTCAGGAAATCAACGCCAACACCCGCAAGATGGCCATGATGAACCTTGCCATTCGTGGCATCGAGGCCGACCTGGGCGACCGCAACGCCGACACCTTCTTCGACGACCGTCACCCCACGCTGAAAGCTGACTTCGTGATGGCCAATCCGCCTTTCAACATGAGCGACTGGGGTGCCGATAAACTCCAAGAGGATGTCCGTTGGAAATACGGCATCCCACCTGCGGGCAACGCCAACTTCGCCTGGCTGGAGCACATGATCAGCCACCTGTCGCCCTCAGGACGTATCGGCATGGTGCTGGCCAACGGCTCGCTGAGCAGCCAGAGCGGAGGCGAAGGCGAAATCCGTAAGAACATCCTGCAGGCCGACCTCGTGGAAGGCATCGTGGCCCTGCCAAGCCAATTGTTCTACAGCACTGGCATTCCCGTATGTCTGTGGTTCCTCAGCCGCCAGAAATCCCAACCGGGCAAAGTCGTTTTCATCGATGCCCGCAACATGGGCACCATGGTCACTCGCAAACTCCGTGAGCTGACCGAAGACGACATCAACCGCATTGCCCAGACCTTCACTGACTACCGCAACGGCACCCTACAAGACGAGAAAGGCTACTGCGCCGTGAAGACACTCGAAGAGATAGGCGCACAAGACTTCATTCTCACGCCTGGCCGCTATGTTGGCATCGCTGAGCAGGAAGACGACGGAGAACCGTTCGAGGAAAAGATGGAACGACTCACAACCGAACTCCATGACCTGTTTGAGCAAAGCCACCAGCTGGAGGATGAAATCCGCAAGCAGCTGGGCAATATAGGCTTCACTGTATAAGAATATAATCAGCGGTCTTCGTTATAGGATGTTTAACAACATAAATACGAAGTACCTATGAAAGAAAAACTGATTGTAGAAATTAGCAACGAAATGGCTGAGGTTTTGAATGTCGAACAAATGGCAATGCTGAATGGTGTACTGCTGCGTGTCGTCAGCAAGTACAACATCACTGCTGATGAAGAAACCAAGCAGGCCACCGACGAAACCAACGAAAGCCTCTTGCATTCCTTCCTCTCGGCCAAACAGGTCGAAGGCTGCAGCAGCCCCACCGTCCGCTATTATGGCAACACCATCCAGCAGCTTTACAAGACCATGCCCAAGCGCGTCACCGACTACACCACCGAAGACATCCGCGCCTATCTCGCCGTGTTCCAGCGCAAGCGTAAGGCCAGCCGCGTCACGGTCGATAATGTCCGCCGCATCTTCTCATCCTTCTTCGCCTGGCTCGAAGAAGAGGACTACATCATCAAAAGCCCCGTTCGCAGGATCCACAAAGTGAAGACTGGTGCACAAGTCAAAGAGGTCTTGACCGATGAGTCCTTGGAGAACCTGCGTGACACCTGTGTCCATCCCCGCGACCTCGCCATGATTGACCTCTTGGCCTCCACAGGTATGCGTGTCGGCGAGCTGGTCAAGCTAAACCGTGAGGATGTCAATTTCAACGAGCGTGAATGTATCGTCTTCGGCAAAGGCAACAAGGAACGCATCGTCTATTTCAATGCCCGCGCCAAGATTCACCTGCAGGAGTACCTCAACAGCCGCCGCGACAAAAACAAGGCACTGTTCGTCTCTTTGGCCAAGCCACATCGTCGCCTGCAAATCTCTGGCGTCGAAGTCCGCCTGCGCAAGATTGGCAAGGAAGCCAAGGTGCCAAGGGTGCATCCCCACAAATTCCGCAGGACATTGGCAACCATGGCCATCGACAAAGGCATGCCCGTCGAGCAGGTACAGAAGCTCCTCGGCCACGTCAAAATCGACACCACCATGCACTATGCCATGGTCAACCAGAACAACGTAAAACTGTCTCATCGCCGCTTCCTGAGTTGAATGAACAAATCCGAACGAAAATATGAAGTGCTTTTGAGTCTAAATTGATAAATAAATTCTCATTTATGGAAGAGT
>CAMYXV010000195.1 GCA_947303055.1 uncultured Bacteroidales bacterium | reverse complement strand
CGACAAAATTACAACTTTTCGGCATTGCTTGCGTGAAGTTGAAACATTTTTCGGTTTTTTATCTTTTGTATCGAAATTCATTCTATTTTTGTGCTATGAAAATGCTGATTCTTGTTCCCAAAGTCACAGGCCGTGTGATGTATGTCTTCGATTTGATGCTCAGGCAGTTGCTGGGCCTCGAATACGATTTGACTACCGACGCGGAGCAATTCAAGACTTTTGATGGGCCGAGATTGCATTATGGCTCGCAACGCCTTGGAGATGAGCCTTTTGTGAAGTCTGTCGAGCTGCTTTTCGAAAGGCATATCCACGAACAAAGTTTCCGCACAGTAGAGTTTGAAGGCACCGTTGCTCCTTACGCAGTTTACGGACAAGGTAATCTCATGCCATTTGATGTGTTTGCGGCTTCATTTTTCTTGGTCTCACGCTATGAGGAATACCTTTCACAGGTGCGCGACCAATATGGCCGTTTTCGTGCAGAGTCGAGTTGGATGTTTGAGAATGGGATGCTCCAAAAACCACTGGTAAACATCTGGGCATTGGCCTTGGGGCAGCGTTTGAAGGCAGCGTATCCTGATTTGCCCTTCAATAAGCCCAAGTTTACTTTTGTCCCGACTTATGACATTGATGCGGCATGGGCGTATAAGCATAAAGGCGTTTATCGTACTGTCGGCGGCTTTCTCAAGGATTTGGCGGAAGGCGACCGTGAGCGTATCCGTGAACGCCATCAGGTGCTGCGCGGCAAACGCAAAGACCCGTTCGATTCCTTTGATTTCCAGTTTGAGTTGCAGAAAGAGTTCAAACTCAAGCCGATCTACTTCATCCTTTGTGGCGAATACGATACTAACGACAAGAACATCTCGCTTCGTAAGGAGGCCTTCCGTAACCTCATCAAGCATCTCGGAGACTATGCCGATGTGGGTATCCATCCTTCGTTTTCTTCTTATTTGAATACCAGTAAGTTGCAGAACGAAATCAGCAATCTCTCGGAGGTCTTGCACCGACCCCTTACCAAAAGTCGCCAGCATTTCTTGAGAATGAACCTGCCGCGCAGCTATCAGAAACTCATTGAATTAGACATCAGCGACGACTACACAATGGGTTTTGCCTCGCAAGCGGGCTTTCGTGCGGGTATCGCCGACACTTTCCGCTTCTATGACTTGGAGAACGATATGGTCACCAACCTTCGAGTGCATCCTTTTGCCCTCATGGACGGCACCATGCGCGACTACCTCAATTTGGATTTGGAAGCTTCTCTCGCGCTCGCCAAACAGCTTGTCGATGAGGTGAAGGCGGTAGGAGGGACGTATATTTATCTTACTCATAATGAAACTCTTGGAGGCGAACAACGCTGGGTCGGATGGCCTGAGATGTATCGCCAACTCTTAGAATATATCACACAATGATTCAATATCTTAGCCATAATCAAATCGACAAGAAGAAATGGGATACCACTATTGACGATTGTGGCAACATCTATGCTTATTCCTGGTATCTCGACATCGTTCATCCCCAATGGGAAGCCCTCGTTGAGGATGACTATCAATCGGTTATGCCCTTGACAGGAGGAAAGAAGTTTGGTGTCCAATACTTGTACCAGCCTTATTTTGTTCAGCAACTTGGCGTATTCTCGAAATCACCCATGACGACAGAAAAAACGGAAACTTTTTTGAAAGCCATTCCTGCACAATATCGTTTCGCCGAGATTCGATTGAATGAAAGCAATGCTTTTGATGGAGATAGACAAGGTATTGAATATCACAGGAATGTGTTGCTTGATTTAAATCAAGACTATGAAGCAATTCGAGCCGATTACCATCAGAACACGAAACGCAATTTGGCTAAGGCTGGAGACAACAATTTGCAGATAGTGACTACGGTGATTCCCTATCATGTCGTGGCCTTGTTTACAGACAACCGTGGGGCATTGCTTGACAAATGGGGCAAAGCCGAATATGCCCGACTAACGGCTTTGACCAATGTGGCTGTGAGGCGAGAACGTGCTTTCATCTTGGGTGTGACCGAGAAAGGCGTGGGGCAACTGATTTGTGCCGCCATCTTTATGAAGACTAAAGACCGAATCACCTTCCTGTTTTCAGGTCTTACTGTGGAGGGCAAGCAACGTCAGGCCATGACCTACCTTTTGGATCAAGTGATTCAAAAATATGCCAATCAGCCCTTTACCTTTGATTTCGAGGGCTCCGACGATGAGAATTTAGCGCGTTTCTACCTTGGTTTTGGTGGTCATGAAGTGAAGTATCCCTCGTACACTTTTAATCGGCTTTCACCATTGGGGAAGGTGGCATTGAGGATTTGGAAGCAAAAGAAGTGAGAAATACTTGTTTCGTATTGAAAAAAGACCTATTTTTGTGCCAAATCGAAGATAAAAAACCAACATTATGATTGAAATTCACAATTTAGAGAAAACCGACAGCGTATTCAACCAATACATGGCTGAACTCCGCGATGCCGTCATCCAGCAGGACCGTATGCGTTTCCGCCGCAACCTCGAACGTATTGGCGAAGTCATGGCTTACGAAATTAGCAAGTCCTTTGAATATGATGACGAAGAGGTGGCTACACCTTTGGGCATCAAGCAGATTCGTACGATGCACGAACAACCTGTCATCGC
>CAMYXV010000194.1 GCA_947303055.1 uncultured Bacteroidales bacterium | reverse complement strand
CGGCGGCGGCGATGAGACTGTGGACGGCACGGGGAATCAATTCCTCAACTTGTGGAGTGGAATCCAGCACCTGCTCGAAGCACATCCAGACAGACGTCCCCCTATCATGTTCATCCTCAAACTCATAGAGCACCGCCTTCACCACCTTATATTTCCAATTGACATTGTTGCAGGCCATGATGGCTCTGGCAAAACTGTCGTCAGTCACATCGAAGACGCCCGGCAGGATAAGTCGGAAAAACAAAGGGTCGTCGGCATCATTCCAAAGGAGGAAATTCCAGCCTTCAAAGCTGAAATTCAAGCCCAACTCGTTCTTTTTTGGAGCGATGCCTTGGGACTTCAAATACTTCGACACCAACATTTTAGTGTTCATCTCGCTTATTTCTTGTTGAATCCGATGCGGGTCTTGGTGGAATAGGTCGGGTTCTTGTATTTCAGCACATCGACGAGGATCTTCTGCGAAATCGGCACATCGTTGTAGGCGGCGGTCATGGCTGCCTCGTTGACGGCCTCGGTGATGTCACCAGCGTTGAAGTCGTCTGACATTTTGGCCAACTCGTCGAAATCGAGTTCTTCGCAGGGACGGTCTTTCAGGTGATTCATGAAGATGTCCTTTCGTGCTTCGAAGTCGGGCTGCGGCACGAAGAACACGCGATCGAAGCACCCAATACGCATGATGGACTGGTCAATGAGGTCGGGACGGTTGGTGGTGGCCACAACGAGGATGCCCTTCTTGGAGCACTCGTTCATCATTCCATATAAAGCTGAAATCTGAGGCGTGACATTCTCCTCGCCTTCTGCATTCGGATTGGGAGCCAAGAACTCAAGTTCGTCGATGCAGATGACAAACGGCGCCTTGATTTCGGCAGCGTCGAAGACCCGTTGCAGGTTGTCCAGCACACCTTCTTGATAGATATGCCCAAATTCTGGCCCTCTGATGATGGTGTAATTGTAGCCCAATTCTTCCGCAAAACTCTCAAGCACAAGGCTTTTTCCGCAACCTGGAGGACCATAAAGCAACACGCCATTGATAGTCGGCAGTTTATATAACTGCGCTTTTTCAGGATTCTGTAAAGCAAAGAGGACTTCTTTACGCAATTGTTCTTTCAACTCATCGCGGCCTGTCACGTTGTCGAAGCCGCTGCCTGTGCCCTTCTTGTAGGTGATGATTGGGCCGCTATTATCTTGGCCTGGCGGTTCGGCCTGTGGTCCTTCCTCTTCCTCCTCCATGCGTTTCGCCAGCTCAGGCATCACCTGTTCAAACAAGGCTTGGGCAAATTCAGCCGCCGAAGCAAAACGGTCGTCAGGTTTTTTGGCCAAGGCCTTCAGCAGGATTGCCTTCATATAATCAGGGAGTTTCACCTCGTCCGTCTCCAAAACGAGATCTTGTTTTCTCGCTTTCTTCACCGCATCGGCGATTTTCTGCTTGTCGCCATCAAGAACTCGCAAATCCGGTCCCTCCCACGGCGCCTTGCCAAACATCAGGAAATAAAGGAGCGCGCCTGTCGAAAAGATGTCGCTCTTCACCGTATAAACCGAGCGGAAGGTCTCGGGAGCACGGAAGTAAGGCATCAGGTCTTCGTCGCCAAAGGTTGGACGCCCTTTGACCATGTAGGAAATATGGCCCAAGTCGATGATGGTCGGCATCAGCATGCCGTCATCCAATTCCTGAAGCATGATGTTTGATGGGCGTATATCGTTATGAATCAAAGCACGAGAATGGATAAACGAAAGTCCAGTCAGCACACAAAGCGTAATCTGCACAGCATCTTCCAAATCGAATGGGCCTTCTTGTCTGACTGCGTCAAAAAGCAACATACCACGATAGTATTCCGTAACCAGATAATGATAGACCGCGTTGCCTTTCTTCACTTCGCCGTTGTCGACATAACGGACGACATTCTGGTTCTCGTCCGAATTCAGTTCCTTGCAGAGCTGGATTTCGTAGACCTCCTTGCCCTCAAAGAGCTGCTCGTGAGGGATGCTTCTGAGGTCAAACACCTTCATGAAGTACATCATGTCGTCGGGACCGAGCACCGTATATGATTCAGCGACAATGCCTTTCTTTATGAACGAGTTGATGACATATTTGCCAATCTTCTCCCCTTTTTTGAATGTTTCCATAAGTGATAATTTTGTGCAAAGTTCAAGATTAAATTTGACTTGTGCAAGAGGAGCGGCATTATTTTCAACAAAAAAAGGCCGCAAAAGCGGCCTTTCGATAGTGTCGAACGTCAGTGATTATGCGTCAATATTCGCATAAGTCGCGTTCTGTTCAATGAACTCGCGGCGCGGAGCCACTTCGTCACCCATCAGCATGGAGAAGATATGGTCAGCCTCCATGGCGTTCTCGATGGTCACCTGACGCAGGGTGCGGTGGGCGGGATCCATGGTGGTTTCCCAAAGCTGCTCGGGATTCATCTCACCAAGACCTTTGTAACGCTGCACGTCATAACCGCTCACGGTGCCGTTCTTGGTCAGCTCGGCCATGCTGGCAAAGCGTTCCTCGTCGGTCCAGCAATAACGGATGGGCTTGGTGCCACGCTTGATAAGGTACAAAGGCGGCGTTGCGCAATACACATAGCCGTTCTCAATCAACTCGCGCATGTAGCGGAAGAAGAAGGTCAGAATCAGCGTGGTGATGTGGCTACCGTCGACATCAGCATCGGTCATGATGATGACCT
>CAMYXV010000193.1 GCA_947303055.1 uncultured Bacteroidales bacterium | reverse complement strand
CGTCCATCGACATCGTGGCTTCGGGCACGCGCCGCGACGACCTCTTGGTCGACGAACGCACCCTGGCTCGCGTCTGGGCCTTGCGCAACCACTTCTCCGATATGACTCCAGTCGAGGCAATGGAGTTCCTCAAAGACCGCGTGGCCAAGACCATCAACAACGAAGAGTTCCTGATGTCGTTAGACAAATAATCTCTGAAACAGAAAAATGGTGCACAATCCAAGTTGCACCATTTTTCGTTTAGACTATGGCCTATGAAAAAACTTCTTATTCTCGTTACCACTATCCTGCTTGTCGTGCAAATGCACGCACAAAATCACGTTCTTTTGGACAGCATTAAAAGTGTCAATGCCAAGGTGATGACCATTGAGGCCAATGTCCACAACCATACCAAGAAAACCGACGTGACCATCATTAAGGACGGCGCGTTTCACTACAGCTCCCCCGATAAGTTCTCTGCCGTTTTTGAAAATGACAGTTACATGATAGTCAATGTCAACCACATCAAAGTGGACATCGGTATGTTTCATGGCACTTTCAGAATGTTTAACGGACCCATCCGCTCCTTGAGTCGTGCCTTCCTTTATGCGTTACAGGGGCGCTGTCAAGACTTAGCCGATGAAAACAATTTTAGTTTAAAAACGGAATCGGACGAACATTTCCACACTGTCTATTTCACCACAAAAAAGAAGATACTGATTGGCATTGGCCTCAAGCAAGCCATCTTTCGATACGACAGAAAAAGCCTGCTTATCAAGGAAATCGTGCTGATTGACTACAAAAACACCATCGACACCTATACCCTCGAAAACGAGAAATACAACACCGAAATCGACGAAAGTATTTTCGATATTTAATCGTACAGCGCCTTCAAATCATCGGTCGTCAGACCGTTGAAGTCGCCAGAACTCATGAAAGCGCCAATGACATTATGTCGTTGGCCTTTTTCTAATAAGGCAACCAACTCCGCCTTGTTATGCACGACCTTCAAGTCAGCACGGCCAAAGCCTTCAACGATACGCTCATCGGGCATGAGTTCCAGTTTCTTGATGGCCACGGCATGTGGGTCGTAGAAGACAATCGCCGTGTCAGCCAATTTCAAGGCATCGCGATAATGGTCGATGAAAACTTCGCTGAGGCTGCTGTAGGTATGCAATTCAAACACAGCAATAAGATGTTTCTCAGGGAATTGCTCACGCAAAGCCTTCACGCTGGCGTTGACTTTTGAAGGTGCGTGAGCAAAATCGCGGAAGACGAAGTTGTCGCCATTGTCGAACAACAACTCCAAACGCCTTGCTGCACCTTTGAAGGACGCAATGGCTTCATAGAAATGTTCGTCGGTCACACCTAATTGTTTGCATACCAATCGTGCTGCGTTGATATTCTTCATGTTGTGGCTACCAAACACGCCCACTTCCTTCCTGCTGCCATCAGGCAAAAGCAAAGTGGTCTTCAATCCGTCGCTCTCGAAAGGATGCACACCATAGCCAAAGGTCTGACATTGTGCGCCTTGGGCAATCTTCTCGGCTTCCACATCGGTCTGATCATAGATGAGGCATCCACCTGGCTCGATGGTGCGCACGAAGATACGGAACTGTTCCAGGTAGTTGTCGAAGGTCGGGAACACATTGACATGGTCCCAGCCGATACCGCTGATGACGGCAATATGGGGATGATAATGATGGAATTTCGGCACGCGGTCAATGGGCGAAGTGAGATATTCGTCGCCTTCCATGACCATATATTTTGCCGTTTCGCTGAGGCGCACCATCACATCGAAGCCTTCCAACTGTGCCCCGACCATGAAATCGGTCTCAATGCCAACATGTTTCAGCACATGTAGAATCATAGAAGTGATGGTTGTCTTGCCGTGGCTGCCGCCGATGACGATGCGGGTCTTGTCCTTGCCTTGCTCATAGAGATATTCAGGATAGGAATACACCTTCAGGCCCAATTCCTGGGCACGCACCAACTCTGGGTTGTCGATGCGGGCATGCATACCCAAGATGACGGCATCGTAAGTGTTGTCGAGTTTCTCGGGATACCAGCCCCATTGCGGAGGCAGGATGCCCTCTTTGGCTAAGCGTGACTTGGACGGTTCGAAGATTTCGTCATCCGAGCCTGTGACTTCATATCCCTTGCGGTGTAAAGCGATGGCGAGGTTGTGCATGGCACTGCCGCCTATTGCGATGAAATGGACTTTTTTCATGAGTTATTAAATAAAGAAGGTTTTGTTTTACTCCCCCGGCCTGCGGCCACCCCCTCTGAGAGGGGGATATAAAGAAGGGTAAGCTACTCATATCGCACCGCTACAACCTCCTACCCTTGCTACATTCCTGTCCTGGGGGATTTCAGAGGGAGCTGGTCGTATAAGACTTACCCGATGCAAAAGTACGGACTTTTCTTGGATTGGCAAGCAAAAACCGTAAAAATTTACTCGTGGCCGTAGCTGGAGCCGTCGAAGCAATGCGTACAAAGGTCGCACTTCGGCAGGTCTATGGCTTTCACTACGCTGTCCAAGGTATTGAATTTCAATGTGTCGACACCGACGTGCTTACGAAGCATCTCAACGAGGTTGGCGTATTCGGGCGTCGTCGGGTCGCAGTATTTATCGATGTTGTGGTTGTCGTTGCCTTCGAGTTCCTCGATGCAACGGCGCGTGATGAGCTCCATGATGTTCTTGGAGGCCGAGAAGTTGAGGAAG
>CAMYXV010000192.1 GCA_947303055.1 uncultured Bacteroidales bacterium | reverse complement strand
AGATTACTTTTGTGGGACATGAGGACCATTTGCGGCTGTTGTTGCCGAGGGTGGAACTCTTTGACGAACAACTGATTCAGGAACACGAGGAGAGCGAGGTTGACTTGTATAAGGTGCAAGTGCGTCCTGAAAGCCCATATGTGGGTGTGGCGCTTATGGATTCGGGCTTGGCTGAAGACTTTGAAACCATGATTATCGCCATCGAACGAGACGGACAATTCATCTTGAATCCCTCGGCGAGAATTACCTTCCAACCCGCTGATTTGGTGTGGTTTGTGGCGCAAAAAGAGAAGGCGGAGATTCTGATGAACTATAACCCTGACGCTATTCCTGTTTAACATCTGGTATGGCTGCCACACTGTGACAGCCATACAACTGATAACTGCCAACTGAACAACTGAAATGATAGTTTGTATTGCCGAAAAGCCAAGTGTCGCTCGCGACATCGCCAAAGTGCTGGGAGCCAACATTTCCCATGAGGGTTACATGGAAGGCAATGGCTATCAGGTGACTTGGACTTTCGGCCATCTCTGCACTTTGAAGGAACCTCACGACTACACGGACCAATGGAAGTCGTGGGCCTTGAGTCGCTTGCCGATGATTCCGCCGCGCTTCGGTATCAAACTCATTGCTGACAAAGGCGTGGAGAAACAATTCAAGGTCATCGAATCTTTGTTCCAGAAAGCTGATGAGATAGTGAACTGTGGCGATGCCGGACAAGAAGGTGAGCTTATCCAGCGTTGGGTGATGCAAAAGGCCGCCGTGCATTGTCCTGTGAAGCGCTTGTGGATTTCCTCCTTGACTGAGGAGTCCATCCGTGAAGGCTTCAAGACCTTGAAAGACCAATCGGATTATCAGTCGCTTTATGAGGCGGGACTTAGCCGCGCTATCGGTGATTGGTTGCTTGGCATGAACGCCACACGACTCTACACCTTGAAATACGGCCAAAACCGACAGATTCTTTCCATAGGCAGGGTACAGACACCCACCTTGGCACTGATAGTCAACCGCTATCATGAAATAGTGAACTTCAAGCCAGAAGCTTATTGGGTGCTTTCGACCGTCTATCGTGACACTACCTTCACTGCTACCAAAGGAAAGTATGGTTCCGTTGAAGATGGACAAAAAGACTTGCAAAGCGTTGAAGGGAAAGAGTTTACGGTGACCGACATCACCACCAAAAAGGGCACGGAAGCCCCGCCGAGGCTTTATGACTTGACTTCGTTGCAGGTAGAGTGCAACAAGAAATACAACCTGTCCGCTGACCAGACCTTGCAGACCATCCAGAGCCTTTACGAGAAGAAATACACCACCTATCCGCGTGTCGACACGACCTATCTGAGCGATGACATCTACCCGAAATGTCCGGACATCTTGGCGAAACTGACCAATTATGCTGAATACACTGCCCCTTTGGCGGGTAAGAAACTACCCAAGAGCAAGAAGGTGTTCGACAACAGCAAAGTCACTGACCACCATGCCATTATCCCGACGGGTGTGGTGCCGCAAGGACTGTCGTTTGCTGAGCAGCAGGTTTATGATGAGGTCTGTCGCCATTTCATCGCCGTGTTCTATCCCGACTGTCAGTTTGCCACGACGACGGTGTTGGGTAAGGTGGAGGAAGTGGAGTTCAAGACGTCAGGCAAGCAGATCCTAGAGCCAGGCTGGCGTGAGGTCATCAAGCCAGTGAAGCAGGAAGAGGAGAACCCTTCGACAAGCTCAGGGACCAAGGAAGAGCAGGATGACGAGGAGAAGACCTTACCCATTTTTGAAAAAGGCGAGCATGGACCGCACCAGCCGCAGCTAGCCGAGAAGTGGACATCGCCTCCGAAGCCTTATACCGAGGCCACCTTGCTTCGTGCCATGGAGACGGCGGGCAAGCTGGTTGACGACGAGTCGTTGCGCGAGGTGATGAAGGAAAACGGTATTGGACGACCTTCAACACGAGCAGCCATCATAGAGACCTTGTTCAAGAGGAACTATATCAGGAAGGTGCGCAAAAGCCTGGAGCCAACGCCGACGGGCATAGAACTCATCGGTCTCATCCATGAGGACTTGCTGAAAAGTGCCGAGTTGACGGGCATCTGGGAGAAGAAACTCCGTGAGATCGAGCAACACAAATACGAGGCGCGACAGTTCCTCGATGAATTGAAGCAGATGGTGACGGAGATTGTCACTACGGTGATGCTGGACAACAGCAACCGACGGGTGGCTGCGGCAGTGGTGGAGGAGAAGCCGAAGAAGGCTGCGCCTAAGAAAAGTACTACTGCCAAGACTAAGAAAGCCTCGGAAGGCATAGATTCCAGCCAACCCACGGGCCTTCGCGGGAAAGGCTCTGCCTTCGACGGAGTCAATGATATGCCTTCCAATTCTGATGCCATAATAGGCCAGCCTTGTCCGCTTTGCGGCAAAGGTCATATTATCAAAGGAAAGACCGCCTACGGCTGTTCTGATTGGCGGAATGGCTGTGGCTGGCGGAAGGCGTTTTGATTGATTAAAAAAATGAACAATGAAATTGCTAGAATTCAAGAAAGAATTGAAGGGCCCAATGGTTTCGTATATGAACTAAGAGCTAAAGCAGATGGCCTCTATCCAAATGTAAGAGGAGGAGCTGTGTTTTTAAAACAAGGCGAAGTGTGGAAAATTGGGGAAACAACAAAAGGGTTTAACAGGTATACAAGTAAATATCTTGAATCAAAAGGTAAAGGTTTAGAAATTCATCCTGTTTATTATGGAACTCAAAAACAAATA
>CAMYXV010000191.1 GCA_947303055.1 uncultured Bacteroidales bacterium | reverse complement strand
ACAATTGCAGCGGATTTACAGGCACATTAACCCTTGGAAATGCCTTGGAAAGCATAGGTGGAATGGCCTTTTGGAATTGCAGCGGATTTACCGAAGTCATTTCCTTGGCCACCGTACCGCCAACGTTTTCATTTGAAGATGTGTTTGCAGGGTTCAGCTGCACAACGCTCACTGTTCCATGCGGTTGCATCGCTGCCTACGAAAGCTCTGAGTGGCATAATTACTTCCCCACCATCATCGACGATTGTAATCCTGTGCCAGAACTTGATGAGCAGATGACTACCGTTTATCCCAATCCGACCCATGGAACCCTTTGTATTGAGGCTGAAAACATCGAAGCCATCAGCATCTATAATATGTTGGGCGAGAAGCTATTTGAAGCTTCAACCAATGGAAACGGCTTTGATTATGATTTCAGCCCTCATGATTTCGGGATATATCTCGTCAGAATCCAAACGGAAAAAGGAATCGTGACAAAACGGGTTGTGGTTCAAAACCAATGAAAAAAGGCGGTGTAACCGCCTTTTTTCATTTATTCTACAATTGTCATTTCATCTATCAAATGCCCTGCACCGGCAAACTTGTCGATAATGAAGAGCACATAGCGGATGTCGACGCTGATATTGCGACAGATGTCGGGGTCGTAGATGAGGTCGCTCATCGTGCCTTCCCAGCAGCGGTCGAAGTTGAGGCCGAGGAGTTGGCCTTCGGCATTCAGAATCGGGCTGCCCGAGTTGCCGCCTGTGGTGTGCACACTGGCGGTGAAAGCCACGTGCATGGTGCCGTCCTTGTCGGCATAACGCCCATAGTCTTTCTTGTTGTAGAGCTCCTTGAGGCGCGGCTCCACCACATAGTCGTAGATGTCGGGGTTCTCCTTCTGCATGATACCTTCGAGCGTGGTGAAATGACGGTAGGTCTTGCCGTCCTGCGGCTTGAAGCCTTCCACTTTGCCGTAAGTGACGCGCAGCGTGAAGTTGGCATCGGGGAAGAGGCGCTTTTCAGGCTGCATGTCCATTTGGCCTTTCATGTAGATGCGGCGCAGGCGGTCGTTGTCCTTGGTGATGCTCGAGATGTTGTCGTAGACCTTGTCACGATAGAAGCCAATCAAACTTTGGTAAACCTTTAAGGCTGGGTCGTTGGCCAGTTTCTTGGCGTCTTTTACCTTGAAATTGTCCAACAAAGCGGTCACCTTGGCTTCGTCGGTAAACATTGACTTGTCGAAGAGCTTATTCACAAATTCGTTCACATCCTTGATGTCGTTCAAGAAAGCTGGACGGAAGTCGACGGGTTGGGCTTTCAGGTATTCGCTGAGTGCCATGACGGCCACTTCGCGGTCAATGGGCTCATAATAATCTTTGAAGAAGGAGTCAGCAGTGCCTTTCAATTGGTTCAACATGCGGTCGATGTCTTCCTGTGGTGTGTCTTTGGTCACTTCAGAGAGTCGGGCAAAACGTCCTGCAAAACTGACCAATTCAATGCGCATACCAGCTTCCGTGAAATAGGTGTAAGCCAGTTGGTAGGGCTCAAGTTCCTTGTAGTTTTTGTCAAATTGGTTCAGTAGGTCAATGTACATGTACCGGTTGCGTGCGCCTAAAGCCCATTCCTGGAAGTCTTTCTCAAAGGCTTGTTTCTTCTCCACCCCGTGGAAGTGGTTGATGCCCTCGGTCACACCCATCCATTTCTTCCAGCCGTTGCCGAGGCCGGCATGTTTCGAGGCGTATTGGATGCGTACTTTTGGGTCTTGCTCCTGGTATTTGTTGTAGATGTCCAACACCTTGCCGCGCAGGTCAACGGTGATGGGGTCGATGAGGTTGGCTTCTTGGTCAACGGCCACAGCGGGTAGGTATTCATTAGTGCGGGCGGGATAGCCGAACACAAAAGCAAAGTCGCCTTCTTCGGCACCTTTCAGGGAGATGTCCAAGTGCTTGGCGGGCTTGTAAGGCACATTATCCTTGTGATAAACAGCGGGATGACCATCCTTGTCGGCATAGACGCGGAAGATGCTGAAGTCGCCCGTGTGGCGGGGCCAAACCCAGTTGTCGGTGTCGCCGCCAAACTTGCCGATGTTGCTCGGCGGGCAACCCACGAGGCGCACATCGGTGTAGACCTCGTTCAGCAACAGATAGTATTCGTTACCCAAGAAGAACGGTTTGATGCTGACCTTATATGGGGTTTCCTTCTCAATTTGGGCAATGAGTTTCTTCATGTTCTCATTGACTTTGGCCTGACGTTCGTCTTCGGGGGTGTCGGGCGTGATGCCATTTAGCACTTTTTCGGTCACGTCGCGCATTTCGCGGAGGAAGATGACGCTAAGGCCAGGGCAGGGCAACTCTTCGCCGCGGTTCATAGCCCAGAAACCGTTAGTGAGGTAGTCGTGCTCTACGGAGCTGTGTTTCTGGATGTAGTCATAGCCGCAATGGTGGTTGGTGAGCAGCAGGCCGTAGTCGCTGACGATTTCGCCCGTGCAGCCACCGCCAAAGAGCACGATAGCGTCTTTGAGGCTGCTGTGATTAATGGAATAGATGTCTTCCGCAGTGATTTTCATGCCCATCTCCTGCATTTCTTTCTCGTTGTATTGCAGCAACATGGGAATCCACATGCCTTCGCCGGCGAAGAGGAAAACAGGGAAGAGGACCAAGATGGTCAATAATAAAGAATAACGTTTCATATTAGTAAAGATTAATGTTGCAAAGATATAGTTTTATGTATTATGTTCAATCCCAAAAATACAAAAAACTCACCACGCGGCAAAACAACTCCCGATACCAAGCTTGCTCCAGCTCGAGGT
>CAMYXV010000190.1 GCA_947303055.1 uncultured Bacteroidales bacterium | reverse complement strand
GCCTGTAGGAACATCTTTGTCTTGGTAGCCCACAAGTGCGCCACGGCAAACTTGACGGTCGATATATCCTATTAAATTTGAATCATCAACCTTCACACTGCTCCAAGTCACTTTGGTTTGGAGATTGGCGCAATTGGTGAACCATCCTTTTTTGGCAAAACCTATCAGTCCTCCCGCAGCACCCCATGATGGATGATTAGTATAGAAATAGTTATCGCCATCATAACATACATTAAACACGGAGGTCACCGAACCGCCCTCAACCACGCATCCGTTCATGCGGAGTTCGCAGTCGTCACTGCTGTAATCCTCTGCAGTGCCGATGATGCCGCCAGCGAAGCAGCGGCCTGTCACGTTGCAGTTTTTCACCAAAACGTTCTCAACGGTGGTGGCGCCTTGGGCATGGGCAATCACTGTTCCCACATGCCAGTTCCCCTTGATAGTAGCATTTTCCACGATGAGGTTTTTCACCGTGGCGTTGCGGGTGCCGCCGAAGAGTCCGTTGTTATGGCCATCTTCTGAAGTGTAGCTGTCATCGCTACCGACGGTCAGATTGCTGATGGTGTGCCCTTGTCCGTCGAAGGTGCCGTAGAAATCGTAGTATTTGTTGTCATTATCTTCATTTACACGTCCTATAGGTGTCCAGGATGATATGCCACTGAGGTCGAGGTCGGCTTCCAGTTTAACCACATAGTTGTTGTAGTTGGTTCCTGCATTCACTTTGTTTCTGAAAGCAATCAAGTCGTCAACAGTGTAGATGCTGATGCAATGGTCTGTATCCCATTGTTCTAGCGTGCGGATGACGTTGAAATAGCTGCCCCAGCCTATATTTGAGCGTGTCTCAGTCGCACCCCAAGTGTAAGGGGTAGCGGAGGTGTTCATGCAGGTCCACGAGTAGTTGCTCTTGGCAGTTTGGTAGGCACTTGTGCTACTGGAAGGCACATAGAGCTTCAAATCGGGATGACGGCCATCGTTGGAGCCATCCACTTGGAACACGTCGTACCATTTCCATGTGGGCGGCGTGGTGGCAGCACATTTCATGGCCACCAGGTTGGGCAGCTTGCAGAAGGCGCCGCCGCCGATTTGGGTGACCGTCGAAGGCAGGCTGATGGCTTCAATGTTTTTGCAGCCTACAAAGGCAAAGTTGCCTATGGTGGTCACACCCTCGTCGATCTCCACTTCTTCAAGGTTGACGCAGAAGCGGAAAGCTACAGGGGCGATGGCTGTTACGTTGTAGGTGGTATTGTTGTGAGTGATAGTGGAAGGGATATGCAGCTTGCCTTCGGCATATTGAGGGATACAGGCGTTATAGCCCGTGCCTATTGTGGCAACATTGCCGTCGGTGTTGAGCACGACCTCCACCTTGATGGTGCCGTTCCCAAACGGAAGGTTCACAGTGGTCCTTATGATAGCAGCCTGCAAAGAGGTCGCCAAAAGTATCGCGATAATTGCTGAAAATATCTTTTTCATGTCTTTACTCCTTTATCATTATTGAAGAATTAGCTCTAACATTTCATTCTCTGCTTCTCCTACGTTCAATCCTGTGTAGAATACACGGCCGCCGCCGACATGGTCCCACTGCGGGTCAAGGATGTTGTCGCCGGCTGTGTAAAGTGAGCACTGGCTGCCAAGATTTTGGTTGGCACTTTCCGCATTATCGTATGGCACAACGGTATCGGAACGATAGTGCCACAATTTAACGGGGTGAGTCGGTGTCCAGCCTTTTGTCAGGTTGTTGCTCTCCAAGGCCAGATGCAGGTCTTCACATACGCCACGTTTTGTGGGCAGGGAGTTGAAGTTGTCATTATTGCTGAAATAGGCATATACTTCAGGCGTCATGAGTCTATTTATATAGGCTTTACCATCGTCTAACAGGACATCATGGAACTGTCCGTTTTCATACAAGGCATCCAGCGCATCGGTGATGTCGTCGGTGGTCTTCTCCTTGCCAGGGTCGTTCTTATCTACAATCCATTGCACTATGCCGGTGTCAATAAAGCTCTTCACAAGATAATCCTCCATTTTGTGTTCGCGCATGTAAGGGTTGCTGTCGAGCATGCCTTTCAGGATGAGCGGAAGCACCACAGGCATGTTGAGCAATCCGCCGTTTTCGCGGATGTAGTAGCGCACATGGGCAATGGGGTCGTAAGGGCCGTCGCCGCAAACGGAGCCAGCGAAGTGAAGCTCGTCGTCGAGGCCGTTCTGCTCAATGAAACGGTGTGTGGCCATAGCCACCGAGCCGCCTTGCGAATAGCCTACAGAGGCAGTCTTCCATCCCGGGCGGAAGGGGTGGCGGTACTCTGCAATGACGGGGCTGTTTTGATACAGCGCAATGCCATAGCGTGTGGCATCGACCACTTGGCGTGCCGTCAACTCCTGATAGAGGTAAGGGTGGGGCAGGTTTTTGGTAAGGCCGTAGCCTTCATAGTCGGGCAGGATGACCAGGTTGTAGTAGAGCGGGTTGCTTTCCGGCTTGTGGAAGGTGGAGCCGCTTGAAGCGTGCCACATCAACATGCCGACGTCGGTCAACGAACTTCCTGTCAGGTAGTATTCCGAAGGGGCTTCCTTGTTGCTGGTGATGGTGACGTGGCATCCGATGATCACATTATTAATGTATTCGGGGTCTTCATCAGGGAATGCCGCTAATGCCGAGAGCGTGACTGGTTCGCCGTTGGCATTGATGGAAGGGTAGAAGAAGCGGAACCAGTACATGTCGGACCAGGAACTGTTTTGCCCATCCATGAAGTCGCTTCTGTTATTCCCGCCCTTGGCCTCGTCACGTGCCTGGGTGCGCATCTTGGCAGT
>CAMYXV010000189.1 GCA_947303055.1 uncultured Bacteroidales bacterium | reverse complement strand
GATTTTGTCGCATTGTATGCTGGTAGAGACGCACGGCCGTGCGTCTCTACGCAAAAATGCGGACAATTCATACCCCGTTTCCGTTTCGGACAAGGTTAAATCAATGTCAATCTTGCGGTTACCCGTTGAGGCCTCCACCTGTTTTTGCCAATCGAGGTCGAGGTTGCGGTAGATTTTTGCGCCACGGAAGGCACCGTGGGGCCTGTTTGTAGAGACAGTGTGCACACCGTCTCTACCTATATTCACCACATCCGCACGCAAACCCACCAATTCATTGTCTTGATTCAAAAAACAGAGACCGTCACCGTTGTGCAAAGTTTTGTCCGTATCGATTTCCATGCGGAGCGGGTTGCACCAGCTGACCTCGCCAATGTATTCGCCCATCGATTTCGGAGTGAAAGGCGAGCCAATGCCCTTCTGCCGACCGTTGATGAAATAATCGGTGAAACCTCTGTTGAAAGATTTCTCAGGATTGATTTCAAAACCGTAATTGCAATGCCCCAGCGAAGCCTGTTCCAAATCACTGCGCCGATTGATGATTTCATCCAATTTCTGACGATAATATGCCGTCACATTCTTCACATAATCAGCGTCTTTCAGTCGGCCTTCGATTTTGAAGCTTGTGATGCCCGCCTCTATCAGTTCCTCCAAATGGGCGCTATTGTTTAAGTCTTTCAGGCACAACAAATGACGATTCTTGATGAGCACTTTACCATTCTCGTCGAGCAAGTCCCAAGGCAGGCGGCAAGGCTGAGCGCAGGCACCACGATTGGCACTGCGGTTACCGATATACTGGCTCAGATAGCACTGTCCGCTATGGCTCACACAAAGCGCGCCATGAACGAAGAACTCCAAAGGCACCGTGGTCTTCTCACGAATCTCCCGAATTTGTTTCAGGCTCAGCTCGCGACCCAAAACGACCTGGCTGAAGCCCAACTGCTCCAACTGCTGTACCTTTTCCAACGTCAGGTTGTCGCATTGCGTACTGGCATGTAGCGGAATGGGCGGCAGGTCAAGTTGGAGCAACTGCATATCCTGCACGATGAGCGCATCGACACCAGCGTTCCAGCAGTCGTAAGCTAACCGTCTTGCGCGTTCCAACTCGTTGGCATACAACAAGGTATTAAGAGTCACATACACCTTGGCATCATACAAGGCCGCATGGCGGCACAGGCGTTCAATGTCCTGGATGCTATTGGAGGCTTTCTCGCGGGCGCCAAAGTCGGGACCACCGATATAAACGGCATCGGCACCATGGTTGATGGCGGCCATACCCACCTCGGCATCTTTGGCGGGCGAAAGCAGTTCTATCTTCTTTGTTTTCATGGTGCAAAGGTACAGTTTTTCGGGACTATAACGAGTTTTTTCGTATTTTTGCATTTTATTTAATTCCTAATGAAAAACCTCGTCAAATTTATATTGTTCACTTTTACTGGACTGCTTCTTTTTGCCTCCATGTTTCAAAAAACCACCCAATGGTGGGATTTCAAGAAACTGAACGGTGTTGAATACCCCAGTCCTAAGCCTACTTTGACTCTACAAAACTATCACGACGGTAGTTTCCAAAACGGAATGGAAGCGTATCTGAAGCAGAATTTCGGGTTTCGCCAACCACTGATTCGATTTTACAATCAATATCTATGGGACTTTTACACGACATCAATCAGTAACAAAGGCATACTTACATTAGGCAAAGACGGTTGGCTTTATGAGCCTTGGTCGGTGGATGATTATTATCAAATCCATTACCTACAGCACGCCTCTACTGCCGACCAAATGGAAGAACAATTGGCAGGCGAAGCCAAGCGAATATATCAGTTGCAACATATTCTTGAGCCATACGGTTGCAATCTCTTCGTAAGTTTAGTGCCTTCCAAGGACATGCTATATCCCGAATATCTCCCCGATCACCCAGTAGCACATTTTAAAACCGACACCAAGATGTCGGCTCGTTTCTTCCTCAAAGACGAATTTGATCGATTAGGCGTTAATTATCTTGACTATGGAGAATACTTCCAACGGATGAAAGATACCGCCGATTTCACTATTTTTCCTAAGACTGGAACGCATTGGTCGAGATACAGCGCGCTCTTCGCTGCTGATACACTTGTCCGATACATGGAGCACCTTGGCAACATCAACATGCCTAACTTGATTATCAGTCCGAGAACCCTTCAAGATGCCCAAGAAGCCGACAAGGACCTTGAAAATTTGCTCAATCTGACTAGGCCGCTTCCAAAACCCCAATATTATTACGCTACGATGACCTCTGACAATGATTCCACGGCAGTGAAACCAAAAATGATTACTATCGGCGATTCCTTTTGGTGGAATATCATCTATCAAATGCCTGTGCAGGATATCTTCTCTGTACTTCCATACTGGTACTACAACAGCACCATTTATTATGACCCTTCCCACCATTCGGTAAATGAGGTCAATTTGGTGGACGAAATCCTTTCGGCAGACTTCATCAACCTGTTCTACAGCTCAACGCAACTCTATAAACTGAACAACGGTTTCACGAAAAACGCCCTCATCGCCCTTTGCTACGACCCTGAAGAAATCGATTCCATACAAGCCACCCTTGAACAAAACATCTATTACGATTCTGCATGGATTTCAGGGCTGAAGGAAAAGGCCGAATCGGAAGGCAAGAACGTTGAGGAAGTCGTTCACGACGCGGCGAAATGGTTTATCTACAACTCACCTGAGAAGTTTTTCCCCGCCCTCAATGACAGCATCCCAACAAAACGTTCAAGACGGGTGAACGACTTCTACTCGATGGATTCCATAGCTTTTATTGAGCAAGAGATTGAAAGAACCATCATGAGCATTAAGAGCTACGAACCTCAGTTGGAGGCCATTCGCGA
>CAMYXV010000188.1 GCA_947303055.1 uncultured Bacteroidales bacterium | reverse complement strand
GGGCGATGCCCGTGGCGGTCTCGGAATAGCCTCTGGTATAGACTGGGGCCGTGTCAAAATAGTTGACGCCATGTTCCAAAGCATAATCCACCTCCTCGTTGACCATCTCCTGGTCGACACGGGCGTTGGGGTCTTTTCTCATGTCGGCCCCATTTTCGATGGGCAGGCGCATCATGCCATAGCCCAAGAGCGAAACGCGGTCGCCCGTGTTGGGGTTGGTGCGGTAGGTCATCTCGCCTTGCCCGTCAACGACGTTTTTGGCGATGATGGGTGACTCGTCATTGTTGTTTTTGCAGGCGGAAAGCACCACCGAGGTCGCCACGGCCGCCCCGCCCATATGTTTTAGGAATTCTCTTCTGTCCATTTTTCTTTGATTTATAATTGTTTATATAGTAGTTTCCCTTCGGGAAATCGAAGATTCGACGGAGTCAATGGAGTGCTGTTTGTTGGGTCTAAACGGCGGCAAAAACAAGTTGCCAATTTGTAACGCCACAGGCCGCCGCAGTAAACAACAACTCATGACCTCCATTCCCCGCAGGGGAATCTCATCTAACTGGTATGATGCATCTCGTTCCCTTCCACATAAATTGCGCTGAACGGTCGGGCAGGGCAGAGGTGCTCGCAGGCGCCGCAGCCGATGCACTTGTTCTCGTCAACAGCAGGCACTTGCACCGTTCCGTTCGGGCCTTCGTAGTCTACCATTTGGATGGCTCCTGTTGGGCAGTGACGTGCGCAGTTGCCGCAGCTGACACCGTCGGTCAACACCACGCAATTGTCCTTGACCCATACGGCATGACCCACATGGATGTTTGTCTTCTCCTCACGCGAAATGGGCTTGATGGCACCGGCAGGGCAGACCTCGCTGCAACGTGTGCATTCAGGGCGGCAATAGCCGCGCTCAAACGACATCATGGGTTGCATGAAGTGCATCAAGTCGGTGGAGGGACGCAAGACGTTGTTTGGGCAACTTGACACGCAGAGTTGGCAAGCCGTGCAATGCTTCTGCATGTGCCGTGCTGAAACGGAGCCAGGAGGTGTGATGGGCGTTTGGCGTTTCGGGGCTTTCTTGTCCTCTATGACCGCCAAGCCACCGTCCACTTTCATCTCGGTCTGAGCCAAGGCAGCCGAGGTGCCGGCTACTGCTGCACCGACGAGGAAGGCACGGCGTTCCGTGTCGACGGGTTTCGTTTCTTTTGCGGGTTTCTTCGCAGTATAATGCAAAGCGTCGAATTTGCACTTGTCGAGGCAGTCACCGCAGACTACGCAACGCGAGTAATCTACTTTGCCGTTCTTGAAGTCAATGGCTTGGGACTTGCAGTTCTTTTCGCATAAACCGCAGCTCTGGCACTTGTCCTTGTCGAATTGGATGCGAAATATAGAGTGACGCGAGAAATGACCGAGGGCAGTTCCCACAGGGCAAATGGTGTTGCAATAGAGGCGGCCTTTCCAGATGGCAAGCGCACCGAGTATGACCAAGGTAACGATAGCCACGACGAAGGTCGTCACGCTGCGCATCCAAATCTGCACCTCGGTGAAGTTGTAGCGGTCGTTGGCAGCGTCGATGGAAGCCAGCCAGTTGTTAAGCAGATCGTAAAGCGGCTTGAACAGGCTGTTGACGATGCGGCTGTAGGCGCTGTATGGCTCAATCAAGGTCGTGACAGGCGCAAAGCCGACAATTATCGCGATGATGAAGCCGACCAATACAACCAAGCGTAGCCATATCTTATTCTTGGCATAGCTGAAGCGGTTTTTCTTGAATTTGCCGCCAATCCATGAGAAGATGTCCTGCATGATGCCTAAAGGGCACACCACGCTGCAATAGATTCTTCCGAAGAGTGTAATGGCGATGAAAATAGGTATCCACGCGATGCTCATGGCTAGTATGGCAGGGACGAGTTGGATTTTGGCCACCCAGCCCGCCCAGAGATGCACTCGGAAGCCGATGCCGAGCAGTAGTAGGGTCACTAAGGTTATGGTGACCACTTGTAAGCAGATTCTGATTTTTCGTAACATATTAGTATAGAGTTGATTATTATTTAATTGAATTGATTCTTTTTGGTTAGGTCGGCCCTTCGACGGGCTCAGGGACCTTAGCTTGTTGAGGTCGTTGAGCCTGTCGAAACGCCGGCTTGTCGCTTTGTAGTTCTACTGACGATATGGATACTTACTTCGTACAACAGATAAATGGGAATGGTGACCAGCATTAAAGTCACAGCGTCGCCAGTAGGGGTGATGATGGCCGCCACGATGGCGATGGCCACGATGGCGTGACGGCGGTATTTTTTCAGTGTCTCCGTTTGGATCAATCCTGCCTTGGCCAAAAGGTAGTTGACAATGGGAATCTCGAACAGGACACCCATCAGCAGGCTGAGCATCAGCAGGTTGGAGATGTATGAGGAAAGTGAGATTTGATTATGTACCTCAGTGTAAACCTGATAGTTGTTGAGGAAACGGAAGGCGAAAGGGAAGATGATGAAGTAGTTCATCAGCACGCCGAGGATGAAAAGCAAGGTGCCCCAAATGATAATAGGTGCGGCATGGCGTTTCTCGCGGTCGTAAAGCGCAGGCGCGACGAAGCCATAAAGTTGCACGATGAGGTAAGGCGAAACCACCACGAGTCCCGCCCAAAGCGCCACCTTGATGTGTGTCATGAACTGCGCCGCCAATTCAGTGTTGATGAACGAAGCCTGAAAGTTCCCTGGACAGAGCGACTGCCAACCCGTGTGGGCACAGAGCCAAGCCAAACCTCGGTACGAGACGAAACTGTCCATTGATGGGGCAAACAGCAGGCGAAACAAAATGTCCTTGAAACAAAATGCCGCCACAGCCCCGATGGCCCAGGCAATCAAGCAGCGGAACAGCACTTTCCGAAGCACATCCA
>CAMYXV010000187.1 GCA_947303055.1 uncultured Bacteroidales bacterium | reverse complement strand
TCGACGACATGATTAAACGCCGTCTGCGCGGTGAGTTGTCGAGCTGCGAGACCTGTGTGTTGCGTTGCAGTCATCCGAAGGATTACAATTTTGAAATTGATTATTCGAAAATCTAACTTGGTGGAGACGTAGCGCGCTGCGTCTTTACATATTTGACAATATGGATATCAACACAATACGGAACCAGTTCCCTGTCCTTGACCAACAAGTCTACGGCAAGCCTTTGGTGTATCTCGACAATGCTGCCACCACGCAGAAGCCGCTGTGTGTCATTGAGCGCGAGCGTGAATATTACCTGCACGAGAATTGCAACATCCATCGTGGGGTACATTATCTGAGCCAGAAGGCGACTGAGGCCTACGAACACGCACGACAAACCGTTGCCGATTTCATCCATGCCAAAGAGTCTCGTGAAGTCGTATTCACTCGTGGTACCACCGAGTCGCTGAACCTGCTTGCCACTTCGTTTGAACACCATATTATTAATGAGGGTGACAAAGTGTTGGTTACAGCCATAGAGCATCATTCCAACCTAGTGCCTTGGCAACAAATGATTCAAAGACATCACGGAAAGTTGCTTGTTGTTCCGATGGATGACAATGGTGTTCTTGACTTGGATTGTTACGAGGAATTGCTGAAAGAAAGTCCGAAAATTGTTTCCATTGCGCACATTTCCAATGTGTTGGGCACTGTCAACCCCGTGAAAGAAATGATCGGAATGGCGCATCAATCCGGTATTCCTGTAGTCATTGACGGTGCGCAATCCATCGCCCATCATGCTATTGATGTTCAAGACCTGGATTGCGATTTCTTCGTCTTCTCAGGGCATAAGATGTATGCGCCTATGGGCATCGGAGGTTTGTATGGCAAGACGGAGTGGCTGAAGAAGTTGCCGCCTTATCAGTTTGGCGGTGAGATGGTCGACACGGTGAGTTTCGAGAAGACCACCTTCAACGTGTTACCTTTCAAGTTCGAGGCGGGTACGCCTAATGTGGGAGCGGCCTTGGGCTTGGAGACGGCAGTTCAATTCCTGCAAAGTTTGGATAGGGGAGAAGTTGAACGTTATGAGGCTCAGTTATTGCTGTCAGCTATCCAAAAGCTCTCTGAAATCGAGGGCATTCGTTTCATCGGTGAAGCCGAACAACGTTCGGGCTTGGTTTCGTTCATCATCGACGGAATTCACCCTTACGACCTTGGCACCATCATTGACAAGATGGGCGTGGCGGTACGTACAGGACATCATTGTGCCGAACCGGTGATGACGCGATTCGGTATCCCAGGCACAGTACGAGCTTCGTTTGCTTTGTATAATACGATGGAGGAAGTGGATATTTTCGTGAATGCAGTGAAGAGAGCCGCGATGATGTTGCGCTGAACGTATACTTGAAGTTGAATCTAGTAAAACAAAAAAAACACATAAGCTATGCCAATGACATAACTTATGTGTTTTTATATTAAATAATTACTCCTTTGGAGTGACGAATATGCTTATTCTTTTCTTCTTTTGCCCAAAAGGTAAGCGCCGCCAAGGCAACTCAAAAGCAATAATTCTCCACCTAGTGGTGCAAGATAGTCAATGGTGATATTCTGTTGCTCTGCTTGAGGCATTTCAACAGTTTCATCATTAGCTTTCATCATATCTAACCCTTCTTCACCTTCTTCATCTTCTTCATCTTCTTCGTACACAACTATGTTTCCTTGGAAATTCTCTTTTTGGAGTTCCTGAATCTGGGCAAATGTTGAACCTGTCAGCATCGAAAGTGCGGTCAATAAACCTAACACTGTAAAAACTCTTTTCTTCATGATGCTTGATATTTAGTTGATTAATAAATACTTTTATTCATTCTATTAAGTATTGCAAATGTAGGAATCTTCTTTTTATGCTTTAATTGTGCGTATCATTAAATTTTACAATGAAATATTGCATAATTTACAATTGTAAATTTATGTTTACGTTTTCTTGGTCGTAATCGATTGTTTTTGAATAAAATAAATCCATTTGTTGTCTGACAAAATCACCATACTCTATAAAGAAATTGTGGTTTAAGCTTATAGAAATGCGTCGTAGCAAATCCATATCCATCGAAGGCCGTTTGAGAATTCGGTTGAAATTTCCTGGGTCGCAGTGGACTTTTCGAGCCAACCACGCTTCGCTTCGCTCTTGTTCTTTCAGAACAGCCTTAATAGCATTTCCAATATGGTAATCTTTGTCTTTCATTCTTAAGCTTTAAGTATTTAGGCCAATACAACCTGGCCAAACTGGCATTATGGTTGCAAAAATAGAAATCTAAGCAGTCTGGTCGTCGGGCTGTTTTTTTATTCTTATTTTCTTCTTAACTCGAATAGGTGCAATAATCAGCACCATAAGCACTTCAAGGGCATATTTCATCCATGGAACCAGCCCTGTTTTATACAATTGGAATCCGATGAGTAGGATGGAAAAACCGACAAAAAGCGCTTTTCCGTATACTTTCTTTCTGAATACTTGTATTAGACTGAAAACCAACACGACAGATAAAGCAAGTTGGATGATTTGCGTCCATAATTCTTTGATGCCTTCATCGGTTTGCCCTTGGTTAAAATAGTAGGAATCAATAAAATAACGGCTGTAAACCAGAGTAAAAACTTCATAAATGAGCAATAGCCCATAATAAGTGATGGCAAAACTTGCCGCCAACTTCATGGCCGTGGTAAGCTGTGGCTTTACATCGAAGATTTTACTCTCGCGTTGCTTCATAATTGATCTTGGTTTTGAGGGCCTTGCGTCATTTCCATCCGTTTGAAATACAAGTAGTAAAGCATGATAAAGATAGCAGTAAGCAGCAGGTCTGAAATGAATGGCGAGGGCTTTTTCAAGGGATATACGAACACAGAATGGGCAATCAACATGCAGATTTG
>CAMYXV010000186.1 GCA_947303055.1 uncultured Bacteroidales bacterium | reverse complement strand
AGACCTGGATGGCCAAGATGAACGAAAACTGCATCTTCATCTCCGCCAAGAACCGTGACAACTACCAGGAATTCCGTGATTTGCTTTATAAGGAAATCCGTGATATGCACGCGATTCGGTATCCTTACGATAATTTCTTGTATTAACTTATTCAGCATAACATGAAACGTTTCTTTTTTATTGGGTTGGTTTTGTTGGGCTTCTTGGCGGCTTGCGTTAGGACACCTGAGCTTGACGAAAGTCAAGAAAGGTCGGTTTCTGAATTAGCTGTCATTGATAGTTTGATGTGGCAGCAGCCCGACAGTGCATTAAAATGCCTTACTTCACGCTTTGATTCATGCATAACGACAGAATACAGCCGGCATTATGCCAACCTGTTGTTGGCAGAATTGTTCGCTAGAAACGATTGCACCCAAAACAACCGCACGGATTTGTTGCAGGCTGTGGCGTATTTTGATTCGTTGTGTGATGGTACAAATGTTGGGCCTGATGCCTCTACATACGCCTTCCTTTCCGCCCGCACTCATTATATTAATGGTGTTGGCTATTATAAACAGGATAGTGTCGTGTCCGCGTGTGCGGAATATCTGAAAGCTTTGGAGATTATGGAAGTGCATTTTCCAGAGATTGAGACGCAAGAGCTTGCAGCACTTCGGCCTAGGCATATTCCGCTATTTTTGGGTTTAACCTACGGTCGTCTAAGCGATTTGTTCTCTGATCAGAATATGAAGGAGCCTGTAATAGTATGCTGCAATAAAATCCTCGTTTTTGATAGCATCGAACCCATCTCCCGACTCAATCGCCCCAAGATGCTGATGCGTTTGGGAATGCAATACTCTAAAATGCAGCAATACGACAGCGCTGCGTATTATTATGATGAAGCTATACGGAACTTGCCCGATACGAACAATTTGGTATATAGGAAAATAATGGTACAAAAGGCAATGCTGTATTGGGCTATGGACAAGACAGAGCTTACTTTGAGCATTCTGAAACGTGTGGCGGCCCAAGAGACTGACGAAATAGAAAAGATGAAGCATTATCTTGTTTTAGGGGGCTTCTATTATTCTGAGGACCAATTCGATTCGGCCTTGGTCTATCTGATGCCGGCGTATGAAAGTCGTGTAAATGCCACGGTAAGGCAAGGGGCTACTGAATTTATACGCGCCATTTACCAACGGCGAGGCGACACCTTGATGGCTGCCCATTATGTCTTGCAGTTGAACAACAACACCTTCTCACAAGCATATGGCCAAGGTCAGGTTGCGACGCTCGGCGACATGTTTCAACAGCATTTGCAATGGGAAGAGGAAAGGCAATTGGCGAGAGAAAGGCAGCTGGCGAAGCAACACAAGGTGCGAGGCGTTGTGATTACTGCGATAGTGCTGTTAGTTATGGGGCTTGGACTATGGTGGTGGCTTGCCAAGAGGAAACATGAGCGCGACAGGGAAACAGAAGCCCTTCGCCAGGAGCAACAGCAGCAGCGCGAAACCTTCAACCAACAATTGAGCGAGGCGCAAGATGCCCTGAAGCAAAAGGATTGGGAATCCTTGATGACCAAGGTGAACGCCATATACAGAGACAAACAGAACGACACCCGAGGCCGTATCATCAAGGCCTTCGATGCAGCTTATCCGCAGTTTGAGGAGCAGTTCAAGGCCACCTACCCCGACTTGAACGAAACCGCGCGTCACCTCGTCGTGCTCAATTTGCTCCGTTTTCGTGCCAAGGAGGAAGCCACCATATTGAATTTGACCGAAAACACGGTGCTGAAATATCGGTCCCAGTTGAACAAAAAGGTGGATTTTGACCAGATTTTAGCTTGGATGGAGTAAGATTGCATGTACAATAATATGTACTCGTAAAATTGCAATCAGCTGATTTGTAATTTTTTGTATTTTTTCTAGACGGAAAAAACCTTACCATTGGCTTTGGGGTTGATTTTTTCGTGGTTTTTTGTTATAGTTTTGCCTTTGACAATTCTAAAATAACAAAACCATGAACAAATCAACCAACGCAAAGGCAAAAGTCCTTCTCCTCCTGCTGCTGGCAGTGGCGGGCACGGCGAAGGCACAAAGTTATCAATCCTATTTTGCAGCCGACTCCACACGACTGAATGTTTATATGGAAATGATCGATTACTGCCATACATTCTATCTGACGATACGGAGTGCAGACACCGTCAATATCAATGGAACCCAGTATGTTAAGGGATTCCCGCACGGACAATATGGTTACAATTATGAGTACGAGGACTTCTATTTCACCGAAGACACCAACACGGGAAGACTATACCGATACAGCCCAGTACTTGATGATAAAGTGCTGATTTGCGACATGTCGCTGTCGGTGGGCGACAATTTCTATTATACTGATGATGACTATGGCGACAGTTATGCGATTGTTTACAATGTGACCTATGAAGATGGGAAAAAGGTGATACATCTGACAGATTGTTTCAACAGCTGGGTCTTTCAGGAAGGCTGTTTTCCCTCTTATCTTCCGATAGGAATTCTAAAAGACTATTCTGAAATGTGCAGGAGTCATCTGTTGTGTGAATACAAAGATGATGAGCAAGTATTTGCTAATCAGAGCTTTGAAACTTGTTATATTGACGAGGTTTCCGTTCGGGAGCAAAATCGGCAACAAGTTCTTCTATATCCCAATCCCGCTAAAGAGACCGTGCTGATTGAAGGTGCTAATGCTTCCGAAGTGCAGGTCTACAATGTCCTCGGGCAAATGGTGAAGACCGTGCGTGATAGCAATGCAATCTCCGTTGCAGACTTGTCGCACGGCGTTTACCTGCTTCGCATCACAGATATGAACGGAATGGTTTACACAGACAAAATCACAAAACAATGAAAAACTTAAGACTTTACACTTTGCTTGCCCTGCTGATGACGGGCATTTCGGCTTCGGCCTACGATTTCTATTCAATTTGCCC
>CAMYXV010000185.1 GCA_947303055.1 uncultured Bacteroidales bacterium | reverse complement strand
TGGAGCGCCCCGACGTGGACAAGATTACTGGCCTCAGCCCCGTCATCAGCATCGAACAGAAGTCCGTGAACAAAAACCCACGTTCAACTGTAGGTACCATCACCGAAATTTATGACTTTTTACGTCTTCTGTACGCCCGCATCGGCGAGGCTTATTCCTACAACACGGGCGAAAAGATGGTGCGCTACACCGAAGAGCAAATCACCGACTTGATTTTGCATGAGTTTGACGGCAGGCGCATTAACATTTTGGCCCCATCCGTCAGAGGCAGAAAAGGCCATTACAGGGAATTGTTCGAGCACATCCGCCAAGCAGGTTTCACTCGGGTGCGAGTGGATGGCGTGATGCGAGAGATTGAATTCGGCATGATGGTCGACCGCTACAAAACCCACGACATCGAAATCGTCGTCGACCGCATCGAGGTGCACGAGGACAGCCTCACGCGCATCAAGAAGTCGGTTCAGACTGCTTTCCGCTACGGCAAAGGCTTGCTCATGGTGCTTGACAACGACAACCAGCAATTGCGCTACTTCAGCCGCCTGCTGATGTGTCCCACGACTGGCCTCTCTTACGAAGACCCCGAACCCAACACCTTCTCGTTCAACTCACCCTACGGTGCCTGTCCCAAGTGCAACGGCTTGGGTGAGATTGCCGTCGTCGACAAGGAAAAACTCATCCCCAACCCCAACCTGAGCCTCCGCAAAGGCGGTCTGGCTCCGGCAGGTGAATACAAAGCCGGCAGTTGGATCTTCAAGCAATTAGAAGCCATCGGCCTGAAATATGGCTACACCCTTGACACACCGCTTAAGGACATCTCCGACGAGGCGTTGGATGTTATCCTCTATGGCACCAACGAGACCTTCGAGGTGAAACGTGAGACCCTCGGCATCACTTCGACTTACAAAATCAACTTTGAAGGCATCATCAACTTCATCGAAGACCAAAACAACGAGGAAGCCTCGGCTGCCATCGCGCGCTGGGCGGGCTCGTTCATGAACCACGTGAGCTGTCCCATCTGTGGCGGCACAAGGCTGAAGAAAGAGTCGCAATGGTTCCGCATCGACGGGAAGAACATTGCCGAGGTAGCCAACATGGACACGCTCAGCCTCGGCAAGTGGATTGATGAACTACCGAGCAAACTCACTGAACGCCAAAATGATATCGCCAAAGAAATCCTGCGCGAGATTCACAAACGCGTGCACTTCCTGTTGGACATCGGTATTGACTATCTCAACATGAACCGACCCGCAGCCTCCTTGTCGGGTGGCGAGGCCCAGCGCATCCGACTGGCCACACAAATCGGCTCGCAGTTGACGGGTGTGCTGTATATCTTGGACGAGCCCAGTATCGGACTTCATCAACGTGACAATCAAAGGCTTATAGAGTCCTTAAAAGAACTGCGCGACATCGGCAACTCGGTCATTGTGGTGGAGCACGACAAGGAGACCATGCTTAACGCGGACTACCTCGTCGACATTGGTCCTGGAGCAGGACGACACGGTGGCGAAGTCGTCTTTGCCGGCACGCCAGCCGAGACCCAAAACGGCCATTCCATCACCTGCGACTACCTCAACGGCAAGCGACAAATCGAAGTACCAAAGACGCGACGTAAGCCTTTGGAAGGTGAGTTCCTCACCATCAAAGGCGCAAAAGGTCATAATCTGAAAAATGTGGACTTAAAGTTGCCTCTCGGTGTGATGGTATGTGTGACGGGCGTCAGCGGCTCGGGCAAGTCCACCTTAATCAATGAGACCCTCTCCCCCATCCTCAGCCAGAAGTTCTACCGTTCGGTGAAAGAGCCGCTCCCCTACGACAGCATCGAAGGCTTGGAAAAAATCGACAAAATCATCCAAATCGACCAAGCACCGATTGGACGCACACCACGCTCCAATCCAGCTACTTACACAAAAGTTTTTGACGATATCCGCAAGCTCTATGGCGAGTTACCCGAGTCAAAAATCCGCAACTACAAAGCGGGACGTTTCTCCTTCAACGTAAAGGGTGGTCGCTGCGAGGCCTGCAAAGGCGCAGGTGTTCGTGTCATCGAGATGAACTTCCTGCCCGATGTCAGCGTGATGTGTGAGGAATGCCAAGGCAAACGCTACAATCGCGAGACCTTGGAAGTGCGTTACAAAGGCAAGTCGATTAACGACGTGCTCAACATGACCATCAACGAGGCAGTGGAGTTCTTTGAGAATATCCCGAGCATCATACAGAAAATCAGAACGTTGAAAGACGTTGGCTTGGGTTATCTTACCCTCGGCCAAGCCTCCACTACCATCTCTGGCGGCGAAGCGCAACGTGTAAAACTGGCTACCGAACTTGCCAAGCGCGATACGGGCAAGACACTCTACGTTTTGGATGAGCCCACCACAGGCCTGCATTTCGAAGACATTAAGGTGCTGATGAACGTATTGAACAAACTGGTTGACAAGGGCAACACCGTCCTCATCATCGAGCACAATATGGACGTCATCAAAATGGCGGACTGGATCATCGACATGGGTCCTGAGGGCGGCGACCGTGGCGGACGCATCGTTTGCGAGGGCACGCCGGAGGAAGTTGCGAAGTGCAAGGAGAGTTATACGGCGAGATACCTTAAGGAAGAATTACATTGATGTTTCCTGGACTGCTTCGTTCCTCGCAGTGACGCAAAGCGGGAGTCCAATTACCTCAGCCAAAGCACCTGTCCCTTGCTGATGCGCGCGCCTTCTTTCAAGCCGTTCTTCTTCAATATCTTCTCAGGTTTCACAGCGAAGCGTAAAGCCACATCGCGGAGGGTTTCGCCTTCTTGAACGGTGTATTTCTTTGCTTTCCAGTTGTAGTTTCTCAGCTTCGACAGATACACCACATCGCCGCTGTGGAAGATCACCTCTTCGGGATGCTTCAAGCAGTTGTATTGGCAGAACCGCTTGAACTTGATGCCGAAAGCTTTGGCCATGCTTTCGGGTGTCTCCCCTTCCTTGGCGAAAACGAAACGCACTTTATTGTTCTCGTAGATGAAACGGCCTTCAGGAGTCATGTCGG
>CAMYXV010000184.1 GCA_947303055.1 uncultured Bacteroidales bacterium | reverse complement strand
AAAAATGATTCTTAATTTTGTCGCCAAATCATTTAAATCATTCACTAAAACTCATTAAAATGAAGAAGACATTCTTACTGATTGCAGCCCTGCTGATGATAGGCAGTGCAGCATTCGCAGGCGGCGGTTTCGACCTCGCCATTGGGCCCAAAGTCGGTTATCAAACCACTAAGTTGTCGTACAACAAAGCCAACATCAAATCAGATTTCTCGAACCATTTCACCGTCGGTCTCTTTGGCCGCGTGACCATCGGACGACTTTATGTGCAGCCCGAAGTGTTGTATTTCAAGACCTCAAACGTTTTTGACGCTCACGTCACTGGTACAGAAAGCAATAACTTGTTCAATCTTCCCACTGGTGCCAACGTCAACGTCACCTTGAACCAAATGAACCTCCAGGTTCCGATTTTGGTTGGTGTCAACATCATTGATCTCGACATCATCACCCTGCGCGCCCAAGCAGGTCCTACAGCTAATTTCGTCTTGCAGTCAAAGACTTTATATGACCATACCTATACCTTAAATGGTCAACAAGCCGAAATAGAAAACACGACTACCGACCAACAATTCAACCCTAAGAACATTGCTTGGGGTCTTCAGGCTGGCCTCGGTGTTGACGTGCTGAAGCGCATTACGCTCGATGTCAACTATAACTTCGGTCTTAGCAAAATGTTCGGAAATCTGAACAACACTCCTCTTGGTGAGACTTTCGATTTCAGCAACATCGACAACACCAAGCAAAACATGTTCATGGTGACTGTTGGTATCAAACTCTTATAATACTGACAACATCTGATTAATTAAAAAAGGGAGCGGCTCAATTGAGCCGCTCCCTTTTTGATTTTAGAAACAAATCGGATTAGAAGAGGACGCCCACTTCAATGCCAATACGGTTCTGAACCATATTGAGTTTCGTCTCGCGCTCACCAAGTTCCTTGTCACCATTATAGAACTTATAATAGTTTGGACTAATGGAATTGATATTGTTGAGGAGGTCATGTGAGAAATAAACACCTGCAAAAAGGCGAGTAGACTCATCCAAAGCATACTGGGCACCAGCACCAATCTTCAAAGATACACGGATGTTGCTGAACTCTCTATCGGTGACACCCCACTCAGCAGGAGCTTCAATGCCTTCAGAAGGGATGGCATCCTTTACTTTGACTTTCTGAGCATAGCCGATGCCACCACCAACTTGTGCATAAACACGGAGCGGAAGATCGCCAAGGTCATTGGTCTCCATCTTCAGCATCAAAGGAATCTCGTAAAGGGTAGACTTGTATATCCTGTTGACGCCATAGATCTCCAGATAACCATCAGGATTTAAACTATCCGTAACCATTCTAGCTTTATCAAACATATATTTTCCACCCAGGAAATCCACATTGATACCCGAAACAAGAGCATAGTTGTCAGCGAAATAATACTGAGCCACAACGCCAACGTCGAAGCCTGTTCTGGCACCATTACTAACGGCGGCACCCGTTGTTGAACCTGTCCAACCCCAGTTTGGACCCAATTTGAAACCAAAGGCAAAACCTTTGTACTGCGCTGAAGCGGTCAGCGACATGGCCAACATAAGGCCAACAATAAGTAAACTTTTTTTCATTTTGATATTAGATTTAGGTTAGTATTTGGAAGCAAAAGTAGTCTTTTTTTTGATTGTAACAATACATTCCAGAAAATTTCTACCTTTGTGGGACTATTAAAGCAACACATCAGCATCATGAATAACGCTATTCCTAACCGTCTTTTCATAAGAAACAGAGCCAATCTTTCGGCACAATTGCCTCCAAAATCAGTGGCTGTCTTCACTGCCAACGAAGCCATGCCACGCAATGGCGACGAGTTCTATCCTTTCAGGCAGCAGTCTGATTTCTTTTATCTTACAGGCATCAATGAAGAGAATGCTTTTCTCATTATTGCACCAGATTATCCAGATGAGACCATGCGAGAGATCCTTTTCATCGAGCCATACGACGAGGTGAAAGCCACCTGGCAAGGTGAGATGCTCGACAACACCCAAGCCACAGAACTCTCAGGCATCAAAACCGTCAAAGGCAGCGACGCCTTCTGGATGACCTTGAACAATATTGTCTTTTCTGGCTATGGCAACACTATCTTCTTGAACAGCTACGAATATCCGAAATACGAGTGTGCTGTGGAGACCATCCAAAAGCGTTTCGTTCAACAAGTCAAGGCGAAATATCCTATGCACAACTACGGTCGTACCGCCCCGATTCTCAATGCCTTGCGCATGAAGAAATCGGAAGACGAAATAGCCATCACCCAACAGGCTTGCAATATTACCGCAAAGGCTTTCCGTCGCTGCTTGGCAACCGTGAAACCTGGCATGTATGAATACGAAGTACAAGCCGAAATCGAATACATCTTCAAGCAAAACAATGCGACGGGTCATGCTTATGCGCCCATCATTGCTGGTGGCAAGAACGGTTGTTGCCTGCATTATTCCAAGAACCAAAGTCTTTTGCGCGATGGCGACCTCTTGCTCTTTGACATCGGTTGCGAACTGAAAAACTACTCCTCTGACCTCAGTCGCACCATCCCTATCAATGGCAAGTTCACTGAACGGCAAATGGATTGTTACAACGCCGTGCTCCGCGTGATGAAAGAAATCACCAAACTTTATCGCCCTGGTGGCACCATCAACGAAATCAATGAGACCACTCACCGGCTGATGGAACAGGAGATGATTAAACTCGGGCTTTTCACCGCTGAGGACGTGAAAAACCAAGACCCCGACAAGCCTCTGGAGCGCAAATACCTGATGCATGGCATGTCACATCACATCGGCCTCGATGTGCACGACAGCATCGACAAGTTCAAACCCTTTGAACCCGGCATGATACTCACCTGCGAGCCTGGCATTTATATCCGCGAGGAAGGCATCGGCATCCGCATCGAGAACGACCTTTTGATTACAGAAAGTGAACCCATCAACCTGTTTGAAGGTCTGCCAACGGAAATAGAAGAGATTGAAGAGGCGATGAGGAAATTTTTATAATTTTGCAAAACCATG
>CAMYXV010000183.1 GCA_947303055.1 uncultured Bacteroidales bacterium | reverse complement strand
GGACAGCTGCCTTCCAACAACGGTGCCGGCTACGTCATCCGCCGCGTGTTGCGCCGTGCCGTGCGTTATGGCTTCACCTTCTTGGGCTTTGAGGAGCCGTTTGTGTGCAACCTGTTGCCTATCCTGGTGCAACAAATGGAGTACAACTTCCCTGAAATCAAGGCACAACAGGAGTTGGTCGGCAAGGTCATCCGCGAGGAGGAAGCCGCGTTCCTGCGCACCTTGGCCCAAGGCATCAAACGCTTTGAGGGTTATGTAGAGCAACATCTGGGTCAGGACATCGACGGCAACTTCGCCTTCGAGCTGTTCGACACCTTCGGCTTCCCCATCGACCTCACCCAGCTGATGGCCGCCGAGAAAGGCATCAACGTCGACATGGAAGGCTTCAAGGCCAACCTTGAAGAGCAGAAAAACCGCTCACGCAAGGCCGCCGAGAAAGCCAACGGCGACTGGGTGGTGGTGAACGAGAGCGAACAACCCACCGAGTTTGTCGGCTACACCGACATGAGCTGCGAGAGTCATATCCTGCGTTTCCGCGAGGTGGTGGCCAAGAAGAAGACCCACTTCGAGATTGTCCTCGACAAGACCCCGTTCTACGCCGAGATGGGCGGTGAGGTGGGCGACACCGGCACCTTGACCTCCGAAAACGAGACCATCAAGATATTGAACACGGTGAAGGAGAACAACCTCGTCATCCATATCACCGAGCAGCTGCCGCAGAACCCCGAGGTGGCTTTCACTGCCGCCGTTGACGTGGAACGCCGTCAGCGCATCGCCAACAACCACAGCGCAACGCACTTGATGCATGCCGCCTTGAGAAAGGTTTTAGGCACGCATGTTGAGCAAAAAGGCTCTTTGGTTGACGACCAGCGTCTGCGCTTCGACTTCAGCCACTTCTCCAAGATGACACCTGAAGAGATCCGCCAGGTGGAGAAGATTGTCAACCAGAAAATCCGCGAGAACATCCCGAACGTGACCTACGCCGAAATCCCAATTGACGAGGCTAAAGCCATGGGTGCCACGGCTTTGTTTGGTGAGAAATATGGCGACAAGGTGCGCGTGGTGGTCTTCGACAAGGACTATTCCATGGAGCTCTGCGGTGGCTGTCACACCAGCGCTACGGGTAACATCGGCATGTTCAAGATCGTCAGTGAAGGCGCCATCGCTGCAGGCATCCGCCGTATCGAGGCCATCACCGGCGAGGCTGTGGAGCAATACCTCGACGAGCAACTCGACCTCATCGGTCGCCTGCGCGAATGCGTCAAGTCGCCCGACCTGGTGAAGGCCGTCACTTCGCTCAACGAGCAGAACTCTGCCTTGAAGAAAGAGGTGGAGCACCTCATGCAGGAGAAAGCCCAAGGCACTGCTGAAACACTTTTGGCCAAAGCCGTCGATTACGAAGGCTGCAAACTGATTGTCGAAAAGCTGACTGTTGCTGGCGACCAATTGCGCAACATCGCCCTGCTGCTCAAGCAGATGAACGAGAGCACCATCGCCATCCTCGGCTCCGTGGCCGAAGGCAAGCCTTCGCTCTGCCTGTTGCTGCCCGAGGCCTTTGCCGACGCCAAAGGTCTTGACGCCACCAAGCTCATCCGTGAGGTGGCCAAGGAAATCCAAGGCGGTGGCGGCGGACAGAAGACCCTCTGCGTGGCCGGTGGCCGCAATGCTGATGGACTGCCGAAGGCGATGCAGCTATTACAAGAAAAGATTTGATTTTTCGGAGATAAATCTGTTTCTAAATCATCCTGATACCCTTCTTTCTCTAACCGAAAAGGCCCGAACTTTGCCGAATCCTTTCGGATGCTTCGGTTCGGTTAGAGATTGTTTTCGCTGGTTTTATGGAAATCATAATGAGAAATCCTTATTTTTGCCGCATAAAAAGTTATAAAGCGTTAAGGTAATTCACTAACAATCTTCTAAAAATCAACACTAATATGTTTCTTTCCAGACTATTCCGTTCAAAAAACTCAGAGGACCGACGTTTCGTAGAGACCTATTTCGGCCAGCTGTTGCTGGTGATCATCGGTGCCACCGTCTCCATCTTCCTGACCTTAGGCACAGCCAATTTCAGGGCCAAGCGTATGCGCAAAGAGAGCCAGCGGCTGATGGCCATGATGGTGATGAGCAACATTGAGTCGTTCGCCGACATATTGGAGAGCCGTTCGAAGGGCATGGCCGCCAAAGACAGTCTTGCCACCTGGCTGCTGAGCAAGCCCATCGAGGAGCTGGAGCTGTTGCCCGATTACGAGCTTCGGGATCTGGTAAGCAGCGCCACTGAATCGCAGTTTCTGTCGCACGACAAGTCGGTGGGGAATGTCTTTTCCAACAACATCGAGACCTGGACCAACATCGGCAACGTGCAGTTCATCGACAGGGTCGGGCAGTGTTTCTCGAGCATGAACACCGTGGAGGAATACTGGAACAAATGGGTGAGCAACATGGATGAGTGTACCAAAGTCATCTCTCAGCACCCCAACGACTACGAGGGCAGCACCATAGGCATGAAATACATAAAAGACCACAATGTGCGGTCGTTGCTTCACTCCATCCATGCGCGACGCGGGTGGCTCAACTATGTGGCGGCCACGATGCGTTACCACAACCTGAAAAACATGAAGGACATGGGCATCACCAAGGAGGAGGTGGAGGCGTTCATGAACGCAAGGGAGAAAGACACCCAAAACGAGAACCCGGCACCGCGTTCTTCGGAGTATTACACCCCGTCGATCAGCACGGATAGTCTTAACACCTTCGGTAAGCTGGATAGGCGGATTGATAGTTTGAAGGGATTATAATTCATTCTTCGTCCTTTCTTCTTGATAGGAAATCAAGGATTGATTTCATCGAATGCAAAGCATTTTGACGTAGTCAATCTATGGCTGCGGCTTGTTTTACACGCAGGAGTTCCGCTCTGCTTCACAACCTGCTTAAAATCCTGTCGCCCCTACGGGGCTGGGCTACCGCACCCTACACCTTCACTACAACGGACAACACCCGCGCCCCTTGTCGTCATGGCGAGATTACTTATCCGACAGCAAACGACAACAAACGATTTCTTAGGCAACAGCAAAAAGGAGAATGTATAGCCGCTCTGCATCGTGACGAC
>CAMYXV010000182.1 GCA_947303055.1 uncultured Bacteroidales bacterium | reverse complement strand
TGGGATTTGGGCCTTGGTATCGGCATCTTTTCTGGCGGTATGCTGGCTGAGCATTTCTCGTTCGCGACGGCATATTTAGTGGCCTCGGCCTCGGTATTGGTGTCACTGGTTTTCTTCGTCATCGTGGTAGCACCACATTATCAGCGGAATAAATTACAGTGATGTTCGGGCTTTTGACGCTTTTTTCATACCTTTGCCGCAACAAAATCTCATTTCCATGAAAAAACTCTTTCTTTTCGCCCTCATTGTGGCATCAATGCAACTCTCGGCCCAGCAGATGCTTGTGGGCTCTTACAACATCCGTTACAAAAACGCCAACGACAGTATCAATGGCGAGGTGTGGACCAAGCGCTGCCAGGTCATCTGCGATCAGATAAACTTCATGGCCCCCGACATTTTTGGAACCCAGGAGGTGCTTTGGACTCAACTCGAAGACATGCTTCAGGCGCTTGATGGCTATGGCTATATCGGTGTGGGACGTGACGACGGTGTACGTGGCGGCGAACATGAAGCCATCTTTTATAAGAAAAAGAAACTCAGACTCCTCGATTACGGTGATTTCTGGCTCAGTGAGACGCCCGACAAACCCGGTTTGGGCTGGGATGCGGTCTGTATCCGTATCTGCACTTGGGGCAAGTTTGCCGTGAAAACGGAGAAAGAACAACGCAGTGGCCTATTCAACCGCAAGAAATCGGATCCGCAAAAGGAGTTCTATTATTTCAACCTCCATATGGACCATGTGGGTGTAGTGGCACGGAGCGAGGCAGCTAAACTGGTGGTGCAACGCATCCGTGAGATTGCCCAAGGCGCTCCCGTGTTTGTCACCGGCGACTTCAATGTGGACCAAAACGATGAAATCTATACCATCTTTACAGAATCAGGGCTGCTGAAGGACTCCTATGATGCCGCCCGCATTCGTTTTGCTGAGAACGGTACTTTCAACGCCTTCAAGACCAATTATTTTACCACGAGCCGCATCGACCATGTGTTTGTTTCGCCAAGCACCACGGTAGAGGCCTATGGCGTGTTTACCAACAGCTATTGGACGCCCGATGACGACCCTGACGACAACCTCAAGGCCAACGATGCGCCGCAGCAGATTTCGTTTGACACCTACATTCGGCACAACCCTTCGGACCATTATCCAGTGTTTGTAAAAGTGAAACTATGATTGCACTATTCGCCTTTTGATTTCGCTATAAGTCTGCAACACTACAGAAATAATAATCAGTGCGATACCGATACAAAACGAGAAATTCAGCTCCTTGTATTCTTTGAAGATGAACATGGAGAGGATGATGCTATATACTGGCTCTAAGTTATAGGTCAAGTTGACGGTGAAGGCTGGAATCTTTTGCAAGACAATAATTTGCAGCAGGCAAAGGCCGATGGTGCACACCACGACCATGAAGGCGAGATAAGGATAATCCAAGCCGACGGGATAGAGCTGCCCGACAGGGATGAATATATTATATAAAGGTATAAGGCAGGTTAGGCCGATGAGGCCGCCGACCATTTCCCAAAGCAGCATGTTTTTGGCATCATAGTGTTTGCCCACTCTTTGGTTGGTGATGGCAAATAAGGCATAAAGCGCGGATGAAATCACACCCAAGGCAATACCTAATCGGTAACGTGAATCGAACTGGAAGATGAGGTAAATACCGAGGATGGTGAGCAGACTGAAGAGGAACTCGCGGCCAGAAAATTTGTGTTTGTTGATGATGGGCTCGAACAAGGCCGTGAAAAACCCGACCAGGGAAAAACACACCACACCGATGCTGACATTGGACGCCTTGATTGAGGCATAGAAAAACACCCAGTGCAGACAAAGCAGCATGCCCACGCCGCCCATCTGTAAAACATCCCTGAATTTGTATCGTTGTAGAGACGCACGGTCGTGCGTCTCCACAATACGCAAATACAGGAACATCAACAACGCCGCTGCGGCCATGCGCCACCAAACCAAAATGGCGGAATCCAAGGTGATGAGGCGACCCAGCACGCCGGTAAAACCCGCGATGAATACGGAGAGATGCAGCAGGAAATAGTCTTTTTTCATGGTTTTCTTCTTTGGCGAACTGCCTCAAAGGTGACGATGGCGGTAGTCACCGACACGTTGAGCGAATCGGCGATGCCGTTCATGGGAATGATGATATTCTGGTCGGCAGCCTTAACCCAGGCATCAGAAATGCCCGTGGCTTCGGTTCCCATGACGAGTGCGGAAGCCTTACGGAAGTCGGCATCAAGATAGTCAATGGAGGCCTTGAGATAAGTGCAATAAATTGTTATGCCATTCTTTTTCAGCCATTGGATGCATTCTTCAGTGGAACAGGCATAGACCGGAACGCTGAAAATGCAACCGATGCTCGCCCTAATGGCATTAGGGTTGAAGAGGTCAGTGGCTGGGTCGGCAACGATGACGGCATCCACACCTGCTGCATCGGCTGTACGCATCACGGCACCTAAGTTGCCTGGTTTTTCCACGGTCTCCAATACGATGATTAGCGCGTCTTTTTTAGGTTTGAACTCGCTGAGGCTCTTATATTTGGGTATGGCCACGGCCATTAACCCGTCGCTGCCCTCGCGGTAGGCGATCTTGTCGAACACCTCTTCCGTGACAGTCTCCATGAAGTCGGCTTGAATCTTCAATGGTTCACGCAACAGGGACTCGCAGACATAGAGTTGCTCGATATGAAAGCCGCATTTCTGTGCACGTTCAATCTCGCGCTGTCCTTCGATGAGGATGCGGTTCTGCTCGCGACGCTCGGCGGCCTTCTGAAGTTTGACGAGGTTCTTTATCTTTGGGTTGGTTTTGCTGGTAATCATGTTCAGTTGGTTTTGTAGGACTGTCACACCGTGGCAGCCGATTTGGGTTTTATTTGCGACAACACCAATCCCACCACGACCACCAAAATGCCAATAATCTTAAAAGCCGTCATGTCCTCGATGGCGAGGAGATAGCTGAAGATGGCAGTGAAGACAGGGATGAGGTTGGAGTAAACATTAGCCTTTGAGGCTCCCAGCTTGCTGAAAGCGAAGGCCCAAAGGGCATAGGCACCGGCACTACATAAAATGCCCAGACAGACCAGCGGGACGATGTAAGCACCCACATTGGCAAAGTTGGAAGGCTCGAAGCGTTCCATGATGAAGACCATAGGAATGAAATAGATCATTCCGA
>CAMYXV010000181.1 GCA_947303055.1 uncultured Bacteroidales bacterium | reverse complement strand
TTTTTGCTCCGAATCCTCGAAATCACCGAAGTCGTAATGATGACACGCGGGATATAGGTAATTACAAATTGAAGAGTAAACAGCGCAATAAACGACTGATAATAAGATTTATAGGAAGTCACTTCATCGTCAAGGATGACCACAAAGAATAGAATGACCACACCTAACAAAGTAATGAAGAACGTCTGCCCAAGTTCCTTCAGACGCGACTTCATATACACCTTCTCGTAGGCACCCGTCACGGCATGAAGAATAAGCCAGCAGATAGGGATGATGACGACACCTAACCAAAAACTGGGCGTAGTAAACGAATTGGTGATGCGGTCCCAATAATTGATGTAGAGGTCCTCATGTGTCTTTCGGAAGAAATAAAACAAGACCCAAGCCAGGATGGAAGCCACCCAGTCGACGAAGAAATAAACCGATGCCAGCCTTTTCTTGTTCATAGTTTGCGATACAACAATTTCAGGTTATCGAAATAATAATAACGGGGCTCACTAATGGGATGATACACATTGCCATACTCCAAATCCGTAGTTGTGGTCAGATTGGAAGTGAAATAAATCTTGAAATAGGAGGCATAAGAGTTCAGGTTCATCTGCGGACCAATGTTGATATAGATCTTGTTCCACCGCTGTGGCTTGTCGTGTGTCTTGTCGGTAGGCGTCACCTTCACAAGCGGCAGGGTCTCCATAGTGTAATCCTGATAATACTGGACACCCACAAAGAAGGTGTCGTTGCAGTTGTATTCCATCTCAAGCATGCAATAAACGCCGTTCATGCCTTTGTAAAAGTCGAACTCGTCGGCGGTGGCGAGGGTGAAGTCCAAAGAATCTGGCGGCAATTCCACCTTGCCCGACCAGAACGAGTTGACGGAATGCCAAGCCTCGCTACCCGTGCATCGGAGCATACTCGTATCACTCACAGCATCAGGCAACAAGGAATTGGAGTTCTCGAAATCCTCCATCCATGCCACGTTGACGCCGTCGCCGATGGGATAATAACTCAAAACCGGCCTCAAGTTGACGATGCTGTCTTCCACGAGGTTCAGGTTCCGATATTCGCAAGGCATATAGAAAGGATACATATCGCGTGCCGGTGAACGGCCATCCACCTTGATTCCGCCACGGATGACCACCTTATGAGGTCCTTTTTTCAACACCGGGAAAGTGGCTGGCAACTCGTATGTTCCGATGAGATTATCGTCGACATACACCCATGCATCGGTGATTTTATGCGTAGGGGCACCATAGACAAAATAATCTGTAAGCGAGTCAACTTCAATGGATTCGATATGGATATAGGAAGGCACCTCTTGCGAGCCTTCAAACTTCCTACACGAAGTGAAACTCAACGAAAGCAATAAAACAAACGCGAAAAAAAGAGTAGATTTTCGATTCATGATCATACTTAATTAATTAGGTAACGGCAACCCTTGTTGATTATTGTTGGAAACCGCGTTTATTTCTTCACCTTTGCGGTCGAGGCGTCAACGGCATCGAGAATGCGATAGGCCAGCTTCAGCACATTGATGCCATCGTCGATGGTGACGGCAGGTGTGGTATTGTGAACGATGGCATCGTAAAAGCTCTCCAACTCTGTCTGGATGGCGTTGATGGGATGGATCTCGGGACGTTCGAAGGTGATTTGCTTCTCGGAGCCATCGCCAAGAGTGATAGTCGCCGACAATGGATTAGTATCGTCTATCTCATCTTTAATGCGGAAGATTTCGGCCACTTTGTCCAAAAAGTCAATCGTGATGTAGGCGTCTTTTTGAAAGATACGGGTCTTGCGCATGTTTTTCAGCGACAGGCGCGAAGCCGTGAGGTTGGCCACCGCTCCGTTTTCAAACTCGATGCGCACATTGGTGATGTCGGGTGTGGGGCTGACGATGCTGACACCGCTGGCACTGATGTGGCTGATAGGCGACTTGACGATCGTAAGCAGAATGTCGAGGTCATGCACCATCAAATCGAGGACGACAGGGACATCCGTTCCTCGCGGGTTGAACAAGGCCAGACGGTGAGCCTCGATGAACAATGGTTCCTTGATGAAAGGTTCGGCAGCAATAAACGCCGGATTGAAACGCTCCACATGGCCCACTTGCACCTTTACGCCAGCTTCGTCGGCCAGTTTTTTCAAGGCATTGGCCTCTTTGGGTGTGGCCACGATGGGCTTCTCGATGAAGACATGTTTGCGTTTTTGCAAGGCCTTGGAAGCACACTCGAAATGGCGGATGGTGGGCGTAACGATGTCGACCACATCCACCGCGTCAATCAATTCGTCAATGGAATTGAAACAATGCACCTTCAGCTCTGCCTCCACCTGCTTGGCCGTTTCTCCATCCGGATCAAAGAAGCCAACCAATTCATATTTTTCAATCTGTTTGATGCAGTTCAAGTGAATTTTCCCCAGATGCCCTGCACCTAAGACACCGATTTTCAGCATAGACAAAAAATTTCGGCAAAAATAGTTTATTTATCCTTTGGTTTGACGTAATTTCGCGCCGCAAAACGAAAAACCCTGCGGCCCCTGAGCCTGTCGAAGGGCCGCCCCTTCCAATATGAACTCAAGTTTAGAAGACAACTACCGCCACAAAGGCTTGCGCAAGCAACTCGTCGACCAGTTGCGCACCAAAGGCATCTCTGACGAGACCGTGCTTTCGGCCATCAACGAGGTGCCGCGCCACGTTTTCCTTGATTCCTCTTTTGTTGAATTGGCCTATCAGGACATGGCCTTCCCCATCGGTTCGGGACAGACCATCTCACAGCCTTCCACCGTGGCCTTTCAGACCCAACTCCTGCAAATCGAAAAAGGTATGAAAGTGCTCGAAATCGGGACAGGCTCGGGCTATCAGGCCTGTATTTTGGCAGCGATGGGAGCCAAAGTGTTCAGCATCGAGCGGCAGCGCAATCTTTATTTCAAGACCAAGGAAATCCTTGAACAACTGCCTTTCCGCGTGAAGCCGTTTTTGGGCGATGGTTATGAAGGTTTACCCACCTACCAACCTTTCGACCGCATCATCATTACCGCTGGAGCGCCCAATATTCCAGAAAAGCTTGTCCAGCAGATGAAACCCAACGGCATCATGGTCATCCCGATGGATAACGCCGAAGGCGACGGCCAAACCATGCTGAAAGTCACAAAATTAGAAGATGGCTCATTGAAAAAAGAGGAATTCGGCGACTTCAAGTTTGTGCCGATGCTGAA
>CAMYXV010000180.1 GCA_947303055.1 uncultured Bacteroidales bacterium | reverse complement strand
CGCTCTCGGGGTTCACGCCGACGCACTTCATGCCGTTTTTCTCGTATTCGTCTTTGTATTTATTGTTGAATTCGTATCTGTGGCGGTGACGTTCGCTGATTTGCAGTGAGTCATAAATCTCGGCCACACGGCTACCTTCGCGCAAGTTGCAGCTGTAAGCACCCAAACGCATGGTGCCGCCCAAATTGGTAATGGTCTTCTGCTCCTCCATCATGTCGATAACGTTGTGCGGGGTGTCGGCGTCCATCTCACTCGAGTTGGCGTCTTTGTAACCCAACACGTTACGGGCAAATTCGATGACCATCATCTGCATGCCGAGGCATACGCCAAAGGCGGGCAGGTTGTTGACACGCGCATACTCCACCGCGACAATCTTGCCTTCGATGCCGCGTTGTCCGAAGCCAGGACAGACCAAGATGCCTGCCACGCCTGAGAGTTGCTCCGCGACATTCTCCTTGGTGATGTTCTCGCTGTTGATGAAGTCGATCTTCACCTTCACATGGTTGTAGATACCCGCCAATATCAGGCTCTCGCGGATGCTCTTGTAAGCGTCTTGCAAGTCGTATTTGCCTACCAGACCCACGTGAACCTCTTTGGTGGCAGTGCGTTGCAGTTCGAGGAAGCGATGCCAGCCTTCCATCTTGGGGGTTTCTCCTACTGGCAAACCGAACTTCCGTAGCAAGGCAGCGTCAAGACCTTGACGTTGCATGTTGACCGGCACCTCGTAGATGCTCGGCAGGTCCTCACTCTGCACCACGCATTCAAGGTCTACATTGCAGAAGGAGGCCACTTTCTGGCGGACACCATCGGAGAGGTGTTTCTCGGTGCGCAGCACGAGCACATCGGGTTGGATACCAGCGGCTTGCAACTCTTTCACCGAATGTTGGGTGGGTTTGGTCTTCAATTCATCGGCGGCCTTAAGGTAAGGGATATAGGTAAGATGTACGCTGACCGCGCGGTTGCCGAGTTCCCATTTCAGCTGACGGATGGCTTCGAGGAAGGGGGCCGCTTCGATGTCACCGATGGTGCCGCCAATCTCTTGGATGACGAAGTCGACATCAGTGTTTTGCATGATGCGGTGTTTGATCTCGTCGGTGATGTGAGGCACCACTTGTATGGTCTTGCCAAGGTAGTCGCCGTGGCGTTCCTTGTCGATGACGGTTTTGTAGATCTTGCCTGTGGTCACCGAGTTGGCTTGAGTGGTGCGGATGCCCGTGAAGCGTTCGTAGTGGCCGAGGTCGAGGTCGGTCTCGGTGCCGTCGACAGTCACGTAACACTCGCCGTGCTCGTATGGATTCAATGTCCCCGGATCGATGTTGATATAAGGATCGATTTTCTGTATGGTGATGGTGTAGCCGCGGGCTTGTAGTAGTTTGCCAATGCTGGCCGAGATAATGCCTTTACCAAGAGAGGAAACCACGCCTCCCGTCACAAAAATATAGCGTGTCATAGTAGTAGTTAGTTTTTGTTGTTGAATAAAGGGGCAAAAATAGAAAAAATGGCATTAACAACAAAAAAAGCGAAAGTATAAGTATCTTTGCAGCTTTGATGAAGTAAATCATGAGCAAGTCACCGATTATAGGCGTCACGCCGCTATGGGATGCGGAGCGCAAGAGCGTTTGGATGCTGCCCGATTATTTGGACGGCATCAAGGCCGCTGGGGGTGTTCCTGTCGTCCTGCCTATTGATATGTCAGAAGCTGACGCTGACCGCATCGTGGAAACCTGCGATGGTTTTCTGTTTACGGGCGGCCAGGATGTTGCGCCAGAACTTTATGGGACGAAGGATGTCACAGGAACCGTTGTTCCCAGCCCAGAACGCGACAAAATGGAAACACTTTTGCTGACGAAGGCGCTGCAAGCCGACAAGGCCATCCTTGGCATCTGCCGTGGTTTACAGTTCATCAATGCATTTCTTGGCGGTACACTTTGGCTCGACCTTTCCTCGCAGCATCCTTCGGATATTGTCCACAGGCAGGGCAAGCCCTACGGCATTCCAACGCATAAAGTCTCGCTGAGTGGCGACCTGCGTACGCTGTTAGGCAAAGACACCCTCGAAGTGAACACGCTGCATCACCAAGCCATCAAAGAACTGGGCAAAGGTTTGGTTCCCCTGGCCGAATCCCCCGACGGTCTTATCGAAGCGGTAAAAATGGTGGGCAAGCGTTTCGTTTGCGCCGTGCAATGGCATCCCGAGTATATGTTCAAGGCGGATGGTGATAGTTTGAGAGTGTTCTCTTGGTTTGTGAGACAGTGCGGATGAAGACGACACAATAAACAACGAAGCCACGCCAAAATAGCGTGGCTTCGTTGTTTTTCAATTGATGGTTTCAATACACGGCGTGGTCCAAAACAAGTTGCCTTTCAATCTTTTCGTCCGAGTTGATAGTAATAGGATTGATGCCACCATAGCCATCGAGTCCACCTCCATCCGTCAGTTTCCCGTTATCCAATAAAAATATCGAGTAAGTGCCAGGAGCAAGATTGATTTCGTAGAAGCCTTTGGCGTTTGATGTGGTCTTGGCCACAAATGGCTTTGGCATTGCGTCAATAGGATAATTAACGGAAATACCGCCGCCGAAGTCAGAGAGCATGGTGTACTCGTAAACGTACACATCGCAAGCGACGGGTCTCTCGCCATGGTCGGCGTTTGCGCCAGGCATCCAATCGCCGTAACGTTCTATTACAGTGCCATACACGCCTTGCGTGATGGAAGGTTCTTTTTTACAGGCGGACATCAAAGTGATGACGCTCAATAACGCGAGGATAAAAACTGATTTTTTCATGTTATATAAGATTTAGTTTACGGTATCTTTAACGCTTAAAAGTCGTAATTATTTCGTTTAAAGGAATTTTTTCCTGAATTATTGGTTTTGGATGGCAATTGGGGACAATGGTGTATGGAGCGGAACACAGCCATTTTGGGATGCTATATTCATCTACTTTATACTTTCTTTATCGCAGTTTGTGAGGGCAAAAACAGGGAATGTTTGGAAAAATCACGGTTGTTTGGATAGCAATTTTTGTTTTTGTAACCGGCATTAAGTTAATGCGCATTAAATTAGCAACACTATTATGAAGTTGTATGATAGGGAAAAGGTATTCGATATTCTTCGGATAAATTGGGTGCAGACTACCAAAAATCGACAAAGTGTTCGCACTATGCAAGGAATTGACAAAATATGATATCCGTCAGATTGGATTGTGTATGGAGGATATGTGATTTGGGCATAGTATCATTATCATTGGTATTCATCGGATAAATAGAAATTATTACCTTGGATTTTTTCGATTTTGG
>CAMYXV010000179.1 GCA_947303055.1 uncultured Bacteroidales bacterium | reverse complement strand
AGGTGGTTCCCTGCCAATAATAGCTGTCGCAAGCGGTGGCGTATTCTTCTGACAACGGTGTCCTGACTTCTATCACTTTGCTGAGATAAAGAGAATCCATGTCCCGATGAGGGTTATGAAGCACATTGGTCACGGTGTAGAAACCGTCGGCACTATAGCTGTGTGTGACTTGCTCCCCTTGAGCCGATGTGCCGTCGCCGAAATACCAGGTCACATCGTCATAATTCCAGTTGGTCACCGTGTTGAAATCTATACCTTGGTTGGCGCAGAAATAGTGGTTTTCGGGGATTTCCGTGTATAACCACTCGTCAATCGTCATGCTGTAGGAGAAGTTGGTGCTGAAACTATGTGCTTCCAGAAAAACGCCTGAATCATACATTTCATCAACCACATCACAAATGGCCATTTTGATATGGTAATTCGACATCGGCACGACATTGAAACTTACTTCAATCAAGGTGGTAAATCCGTCAAATTGAATGGTGGGGCCCCAAGAGTTGTCGACGTAGTAGTCGGAATTGTGGTTTAAGTTCACATTGTTAATGCTCACCACCTCAGTCGTTCCAGGTATCAAAGCCATGTTCTGATGGTCGTAATATCCTCCCGCCGGATTGATGCCTTCCACGAAAAAGCCAAAAACGTCGTTGTAGTCTGTGCCGACAAATTCCATGTACTCTTCGGAGCCGAACACGAAACTGAAAGACACGATGTCGTCCCAAGGGATAAAATCAAACTCAAGTACCGCAACATCATTTGGGTCGCCAGAAGCGATGGAGGCCAAATCACTATCGTAATAGTTTGGACAGTTTGAGGGAACACTAAGTCCTTCTTCGTTGTTTGGGCCTACGGCGACACTTATCCCGCCTGAGGCCAGGATTATGCCGGATTCCATGCCTATGTTGGTTGGCGTCGCTCCGGTCTCGAATATACCAATGCTGTTGCATTCGATGACCCTGTCGGAACCGTTGAACCTGGCGTTGGAAATGGTGACGCCATCGTCCAAAAGAACGTTCCTGACCAAGGAATCAGCATTCCAACCTTGTAAAGCAGATACTTCTGTCACAATGAGTTGGGCGTGAAGTCTTCCTGAACATATCATGCTCAGAAGCAGTGCAGTTAGGATGAGTATGCTATATTTTTTCATGATTTTATGTTCCTTTTTGACAGGAGCAAAAATACATATTTTTGGAGATTGTGGATGAGAAATTGTGTGAAAAACAGGAAAAATGTCTTTGGTGTCGGGAAGAAATGCTAATTTTGTCACATGATTAAAACCACTGTTACAAACAAAGAAATCTGGCGCATCGCGTACCCCATCATGCTGGGTAACCTGGCGCAGACCATCATCACCTTCACCGACACTGCTTTCTTGGGTCACCTCGGTGCCAACGAGCTGAGTGGCTCCATGATGGCAGGCCTATATTACTTCGTCTTCACCACCTTGGCGATGGGCTTTGCCGTGGGCATTCAGATTTTCATCGCTCGGCGTTTCGGCGAGGGCGACTACAAGCGCATCGGCGTGGTGTTTCAGCATGGTGCTTCGTTTGTGCTGGGTTTGGGTATCCTGCTGTTCTGCATCCTGTTCTTCTTCAGTCACAGGCTGTTGCATGTCATCATCGAGTCGGAGAATATCTATGTGGCGGCGGACGAGTACCTACGTTTCAGGCAGTTCGGTATTTTCTTCGTGGTGTTCAACTTCCTGTTCCGCTCATTCTATGTCGGCATCAGCAGCACGCGCGTCATCACCTATTCGACGCTCATCATGGCCGTGGTCAACATCTTCTTCGACTGGGCTTTGATCTTCGGTAATGCGGGACTGCCCGAGATGGGCATTGGTGGTGCGGCCTTGGCCTCGCTACTGGCTGAGATTACAGCGTTCTGCTTCTTCTGGATTTTCACCTACATTAAGATACCACACGAGGAATACGGTATGTTCCAATGGCACAAGATGGAGCCGGAGTTGCTGGGCAATATCCTCAAGGTGGCTTTCCCGAGCATGATACAGCGACTGTTCTCGTTTGGTGCCTGGTTCATCTTCTTCGTCATGATAGAGAAGATGGGGGAGACGGCCATCGGAGTTTCGTCGGTCGTGCGCAGCACCTATATGATTCTCATCATCCCTGGCATCGCCTTTGCCTCGACCGCCAACACCTTGACGAGTCGCATCATCGGTGAGGGCAAGAGCGCCGAGGTGATGTCGACTATCTGGAGAGTGGTGAAAAACAGTTTCTTGTGTTCGGTGGTATTGGTCGCGGTTGTGGCGACTATTCCGCAATTAGTCCTCCAAATCTACACTGACGACCTGACCTTAGCGCAGGCCGCTATCCCTTCGGTCTATGTGATTTGTGTCGCCACGCTGTTGGGTGCCTTCTCCATGACCTTCTTCGAGGCTGTCTCGGGCACGGGCAACACTACAGCGGCCATGGCTTTGGAGTTCGGCATCCTCATCATTTACATCGTCTATGTCTTCCTGATGTCGAAGACCTCCACCATCGCCGGCGTCTGGACCGCCGAGTGGGTCTACAACATCCTCATCGGACTGATTTCGCTGGTCTATATCTGGAAGGCGGACTGGGGGAGGAAACGGATTTGAACGGAGGGTGTCACCTTCGAGGTGGTTGGTTCGCGGAGGTTGAAACCTCCGATGAAGTAGGGTCGTCCTTTCAGGACTTTGCTTCATGTGATTAAACTTGTTTATGTATCTTTGCTGAATCTATTCAGACCTAATGTTACTATTATGCAGCAAAAACTTGTAATCTTTAGTGGCGCAGGCATCAGCGCTGAAAGTGGAATCCCCACTTTTCGCGACAAAAACGGCATGTGGGGCAAGTATAATGCCATGAAATTAGCTAGCGTGGAGGGTTTCGAAGAAGACCCGCAAGCTGTGCTTGATTTCTATAATGCCCGTCGGAAAAACCTGTTGGAGGTGGAACCGAACCACGCCCATCGGGTTTTGGCTGATTTGGAAAAGCAATATGATGTGACTGTTATCACGCAGAATGTAGATAACCTTCACGAAAGAGCTGGAAGTAGTAAAGTGATTCACCTTCACGGCGAATTGACCAAGGTGACATCTTCACGCAACCGCCTTGACCCCAATTGTATCAAAGAATATCCGCTTGATGTTCCGATTCGTCTTGGCGACAAGGTTGCCGACGGTTCACAACTCAGACCTTACATTGTCTGGTTTGGTGAATATGTTGACAATATGGAGTTGGCAATCCGTCTGGTCAAGCAGGCCGACATTTTCGTGGTCATCGGCACTTCTTTGGTGGTCTATCCAGCGGCAGGGTTGGTAAATTACGCTCATAGGGAGATTCCAAAGTTTTTGATAGATCCAAATGATATGAAGCAAGGACTACC
>CAMYXV010000178.1 GCA_947303055.1 uncultured Bacteroidales bacterium | reverse complement strand
TTTCCTGAGTGTTCTCCAGCACCTCGGGATGGTCGGAGAAGATGCGGCCCATCTCCTCGGGTGTCTTCAGCCATTCCTGTTTGGTGTAATGCATACGCGTGGGGTCGTCGAGGTCCTTGCCCGTGCTGAGGCAGATGAGACGGTCGTGGGCCTCGCCATGTTCTTCCTCCACAAAGTGGACGTCATTGGTGGCAATGACCTTCACGTCATATTTCTTCGCCAAGTCGAAGATGATTTTGTTCACCTCCTTTTGGCGTTCGTACACCTCGGTGTCGCCACCAGGTTTGTCGGTCTTATGCCGCTGGACTTCAAGGTAATAGTCATCACCAAACAAGCTCTTGAACCATCGGATGGAGGCTTCGGCACCTGCCATGTCGCCGTTCATAATCTTTTGCGGCACCTCACCTGCAAGGCAGGCCGAACTGCAAATCAGGCCTTCGTGATATTTCTCAAGCAGGCTATGGTCAATACGGGGATTATAGTAGAAGCCGTCGGTGTAGGCAATGGAACTCAATTTGCAGAGGCTGTGATAGCCAGTTTTGTTTTTCGCTAACAGAATCAGGTGCCAGCCACGGTCTTGACGGCCGTCGCGCTTATCGATGCTGATAGGGGCACAATAGGCCTCAATACCAAATATCGGTTTAAAGAACTGCCCTTTCAGTTTGTCGATTTCGGCTTGGGCAGCAGCTTTTTCCTCTTCATTAGTCTCCTCCTTTTTCAATATGGCTTCTTGATCCTTAATGGCATCCTTCACCTTGCCGTTTTCCTTGTTCACCGTGTCGGCGAAGTCCTTGATGCCGAACATGTTGCCATGGTCGGTGAGAGCGAGGCTATACATGCCGTTTTTCTTGCATTTGCTCACCAAATCGGGCACCTTCGACATGCCATCGAGCATGGAATAGTGCGAGTGGACATGTAGGTGGGTGAAATGTTGGGGAATATAGTTGCCCATTTCGGGTTCTTCCTCCCCTTTTTCTTCTTCATCAAAGTTCGATACCACCTTGATGCCAGCGGGTTGAATCACATCGGGATTGGCGGCCTTGAAGTCGTCGATGAACTGGGTGTCAACATGGAGGTCGGTCTCATCCAGCACGCCACGACGAATCAGTTCGAGGAAGACACGCGCGGTGGCCTCCACGTCGGCACAGGCGTTGTGGGCCGAGTCGAAGTCCTCGCCAAACAACAAATGATGGAACTCTCCCAAGCGCGGCAGCTTGAACTTACCGCCCTTGCCGCCGGGGAACTGGCAGAACTCAGCCGTCTTCTCCGTGCAGGTGTCAATGATTTGCCAGCGGCGCAAGGGATTCTCGCGGCCGCAACGCAGAAACTCGCAGCCCAGCACATTGAGGTCGAAGTTGATATTGTGGCCGACCAAGTATTTGGCTTTGGCGGCGGAGATCATAAACAAGTCGAGTACCTCGTTGAGCGGCTTGCCGTATTTCATGGCATGTTCAGTGGAGATGCCATGCACCATCTTGGCGTCGATGGGGATGACAAAGCCGTCAGGCTGAACGAGATAGTTGTGGTTCTCCACGAAGCGACCTTTCTCGTCATGGATCTGCCAAGCCAGTTGCACCATACGTGGCCAGTTGTCGAAGTCGGTCAGCGGGGCGTTTTCAATTTTGGGAAGACCAGTGGTCTCTGTATCGAAGACTAAAAACATAATCAGTTGAAAATTTAGTGGTTAGAGTGTAGAGTCCGAGAGGATTCTGCTCAAGTTTTCAGCCTTCAAAGATAGGAAATTTTCAGGAACGTTGCAATAGACGCCGCAGATTTTTCATTGCATTTTCGAGATATAATCATAAAACTGCATGATACGTTCGGCGTTCTCTTCCCTGAACAGAAGATGCTGGAAATCCCGCTTTTTCTGGTTCATGTCCACCTGTTGCTGCATTTCAAGCACGGCAGACTTTAACGCTTCGAGATTGTTGATGCCATTTTTTGCCGACAAGAAACCGTAATCAGGTTGCGTTTTTGACAATAGGAACAAACTATCATAGAAATCACGGCCTTTGTGGCGGGCAAGCAAGGCGGACAATTTCATGGCGCAAAGTACTGCCATTGGTGGAACCTGCACATTGAAAAAGAAGCCCATCTTATTGACATTTACCACCTCGGGAAAGTAATCTACGCCTTGATCCTGAGCCTCCACCTTGATAAGCAGTCGCTCCTCGCGATGACCGCTCAGCCCAAGATCAAACAGCATTTGCGGGAAATGAAGATTCCTTCGGAATGCTGTCAGTTTAGGATTCGGTGTGTCGCGAGGTTCCACATCGATATTGTTCAACCGTAAGTAGCGAATGATGCCGTCCGTCATGGCCATAAAGTCGGCTTCGGTCATCGCCTTGCAGTCGAAGTCCAAGTCCTCAGAAAAGCGGTCAATGCCTTGAATGAGCCTGAGGTTGGTGCCACCGATGAAAGCAAGTTGGGCCACATACGGCGTGGTGGCGATATGGTCAAGGATCATCAGTTGAAGGTATTCCTTCAGCATATAACGGTCGATGCGGCTGTTGTTAGCCATTGTTGGAGAAAAGAAACTCTTAATGTAGGCTAAATCAATCATGGTCTATATACTTTTAACATGAGTTTTGTCCTTTGTTCTAAAGCGTGATTGCCTATCTGCGAGAGGAACTGCATCAGGCGGTCGCGGTTAAGTTGAGTCTGCATGAAATCCTCGTCCAGGCGAAGCTGTTCCATGTCTTCCTCGGTCTTATAAAAAGGATTCAGATACAGCAAGTCGAGCAAAGCCTTCTCTGGTGTGGCAAACAGGATGGCTCGGCCATCCAGCATGGTTTTAGGCTCATAGCCGAAGAATAGGGTTTCCTTTACGTTCTGGTAACTGAATGTGCCAAAAGCGTTATCAAACTTGGCGGTCTTCAAGGTAGTCACGCTGGTGAGGCCAAGCACCTCTTCCGGAATCATCCCATAAAATGAGAGCGCGGAATAAAGGCTGATATAAGAAGGTGCATAGATTCGGTTGGCAATATAGCGTTCAAAATCGGGCACCTGCTTGTATTCGGTGAAGGCATACCACTCGTTGCGCAACTTGACAAGAAGTCCCTTTCGACACCACCGTGTCAGGCAGTTACGATCGAAATCAGGCTCCCATAGCCGCACTTGGTTGACCTTGAAGCAACCCATGGGATAAAGCCTTTCTCTGAAAGTCAGAAAGTCCATATTGCAGTTGTTTTGTTTCTAAAACTCTGCAAAAATACGGAATTTTGGAAACAAAATGCATTTATTGCTTAAATTGTTTATTTTTTCTCCGTCAAAATCATAAACAATATCGCGAACAGAATCAACGCGACGCCGAGGGCGACATTGAGCGTGAAGGCTTCATGGAAGACCAACGTACCGATGACGATGGCCGTCAA
>CAMYXV010000177.1 GCA_947303055.1 uncultured Bacteroidales bacterium | reverse complement strand
GCAAGTTGAGAGCCATTTCTGAAGGCAAATGTGATGTGGATTACCGTATGATTTTTCCGCACAAGAAAAGACACAGATAATAGATAAACCAATAATAAATCAACAATGAAAAACATTTTAAAAGTTATGGTTTTCGCCGTGCTGGCATTTGGGCTGTTTGCCTGTGGTGGAAACGGAAAGAAACTTACATTAGAAGACATGAGGGAGGCTCAGGCCACGCTGTTTAATGCTGATAGGACTTTGAACGAAAAAGAGGCTCCTAAAGTGGCCAAGAAGTATTGTCGTTATGTCGAACAGAATCCGAACGATACCTCTGTTGTCAAATGGCTTTACCATGCCATGGAAATCAACGTTATGTTGAAAGATGTCGACAAAAGTGAAAAGCTTTGCAATCAGCTGCTGGAACAATACCCCCAATCAAAATGGGCTCCTATGAGTTTGCTTATGCTGGGATCTTTCGTCTATGAGGATATACTTAACGATACGGCTCAGGCTCATATGGCTTACCAGAAACTTATCGACAACTATCCGGAGAGCGACCTTGTGGATGATGCTCAGAAATCCATCGAATTTCTTGGCTTGACAAATGAGGAAAAAATGTCTATTATTATGATGTCGCGGATGGATGGGGACGATGAAGTGATTTGGCAAGACTGATGGTTGATTGATACATAATAAAAGCCTGCGAGAAGAAATTCTGCAGGCTTTTTTTCATGTTAAAGGTCCAGTTTTAGCAACCAAAGGCCTCTTTCAATCTGTCCACCAAGTCAAGCTTCTCCCAGCCGAAGAGTTCCACGTTCTTGTAGATGTGGCCGTCTTCTTGGAAGGTGTTGGCGTCTTCATAGAATACCTCCATCTTACGGATCTCGGGCTGGCGACCGAAATGGCCGTAAGAAGCCGTTTCCTCGAAAATGGGATTGGTGAGGCCGAAACGCTTCACGATGTAATAAGGCCTGAGGTCGACCAAATCCAATACTTTGAGGGCAATCTCAGCATCGCTCATCTTGACGTGTGATGTGCCGTCGGTGTTGATGTAAAAGCCCACAGGTTCAGCCTTACCGATAGCATAGGCAATTTGCACCAAAGCTTGGTCGCAAACGCCAGCTGCCACAAGGTTTTTGGCGATGAAGCGGGCTGCATAGGCCGCTGAACGGTCCACCTTCGAACTGTCTTTGCCCGAGAAGGCGCCACCACCATGGGCACCGCGACCACCGTATGTGTCAACGATGATTTTACGGCCTGTAAGACCAGTATCGCCATGAGGGCCTCCGATGACGAATTTGCCCGTGGGATTCACATAAAGTTTCATGTCGTCACCGAAAAGCTTCTTCAAACGCGAGGGAAGTTGTCTTTTTACCCTAGGGATGAGGATGTGGCGCACGTCAGCTTCGATCTTCTTTTGCATGAGCTCGTCGTTTGGCAAGAACTCGTCGTGTTGCGTGCTGATGACGATGGTGTCTATGCGCAGCGGTTTCCAGCCTTCATCATATTCCACCGTCACTTGTGACTTGGCATCGGGACGGAGGTACTTCATGTGGCGGCCTTCGTGGCGGATGGCAGCCAGCTCTTGCAGTATAAGATGAGCGAGGTCGATGGTGAGGGGCATGTAGTTCTCGGTCTCCTTGCAGGCGAAGCCGAACATCATGCCTTGGTCGCCAGCACCTTGGTTTTCATCTGCGTCGCGTTTGACACCTTGGAAGATGTCGTTCGACTGTCCGTGCAAGGCAGAGAGCACGCCACACGATTGCGCGTCAAATTGATACTCCGACTTGTTGTAGCCGATGCGGTCGATGACACGGCGTGCAATATCCTGGATTTCAACGTAGGCATTGGTCCGGATTTCGCCTGCCACCACGACAAGTCCGGTGGTGACTAAGGTTTCGCAGGCCACCTTTGAGGTGGGATCATAGCGTAGAATCTCGTCCAAAACGGCATCCGAAATCTGATCGGCTACTTTGTCGGGATGACCCTCGGAGACGGATTCTGAAGTGAAATAATAACCCATAACAAATTGTTTATTAGTTAGTTAATAATTAATTTGTGTGGGAAGTTGTTGACTGAAAGGGAAGGAAAAAGCATTGGTTTAGCATTTTTTCTTGTGGTTGCAATCAAATCAAATCTTTCCACATTTGCGGCTGCAAAAGTACAAAATAAATCTGAACGCGGTATGCCGCGTTCAGATTTATTTTGTCAACTTCTGGAAAGCCTCCTCAATGCTTAAGTCCTCTTTCTGTAAAGTCTTGATAATGAGGCAGCGCTCCACCGACCACTTCATCAGGTTGGCGCGGATGTCGGTGTCGCCTTGTGGTTCGAGGATCCAGTGGTTGTCTTTCACGTGCTGCACGCGGCCCACTTGCGGGATGCTACGGAGCAAGTTTTCGTTTACTTCGTTTTCGAACTCCACGATGACGACATTGCTCGTGGCGTTGTCCTGTTTCAGGTTCTCGATCTTGTCATCTGCCACGACTACACCTTTATTAATAATAATGGCACGTTCGCAGATAGCTTCTACTTCCTGCATGATATGAGTGGAGAGCAACACGGTCTTCTCCTTGCCGAGGTTAGAGATGAGGTTGCGGATGTCGATGAGCTGGTTGGGGTCGAGGCCGGAGGTAGGTTCATCGAGGATGAGCACCTGAGGGTCGTGCATCATGGCTTGGGCAAGGCCCACGCGCTGGCGGTAGCCCTTCGACAATGCACTAATTTTCTTATGTGCCTCAAGGCCAAGTCCTGTCTCGTCAATCATCTCATTGATGCGCTTGTGGGCAGCTTCGCCTTTCAGTTGGTGCACGCCTGCCACAAACTCAAGATATTCGCGGACATACATATCGAGATACAGCGGGTTGTGCTCAGGCAAGTAGCCCACGATGCGCTTGACAGCCATAGGATCATCGATGACGTCGTGGCCTTCCACGCTCACGGTACCCGAGGTAGGCGGGATGAAGCAGGTGATGATTTTCATCAGTGTCGACTTGCCAGCGCCGTTGGGGCCGAGCAGGCCGACGATACCTTTATTAATGGAGAGCGTCACGTCATTGAGGGCTAGTTGCTCGCCGTAGCGCTTGGTGATATGCTGGATTTCGATGGACATTTTTCGAAGGTTTGAGGCTGCAAAGATAAAGAAAATATGAATGCGGTAGGAGATTCCCTTCGGGAATGGAGTTTGTTGTTTTGTTTCTAGCGGCGGTCATGGAGCTTACGAACTTTAAACACCACAAACCGCCGCGTTAAACACATGTCTTTACCTCCATTCCCGAAGGGAATCTCCTAGTTCCGATAAAAAATTGAATTAATGTGTTGCCAGTAAACAAAAAAGTAGTACTTTTGCGCCCTCGTTAGTAAAGTCCATCATCGGTCTTCTTGACGTTCTAACGCATTGATTTAT
>CAMYXV010000176.1 GCA_947303055.1 uncultured Bacteroidales bacterium | reverse complement strand
CCCACGGCTTCGACGACCAAGGCTGCAAGTACGACGAGAAGGGCAACCTCAACAATTGGTGGACCGAAGAAGATGCTGCCAAGTTTGCCGAACGCACCCAACAACTTGTGAAGCTCTTCGACGAATTCAATGTGAGAGGCTATCAAATCAACGGTCAACTCACCCTCGGCGAAAACATTGCCGACCTCGGTGGTCTTAATGTGGCATGGGATGCTTACCAGATGACCGACGAGGCCAAGGCCAACAAGAGCATCGACGGCTATACACCCGCCCAGCGTTTCTTCATCAGCTATGGCACTATCTGGCGCAACAACTCGCGCGACAAGTACATCGAGCGCCAAGTGAAGACCGACGTGCACTCACCCGCTGAGGCTCGCGTCAACCGTACCCTCGGCTCCATGCCGCACTTCTATGAAGCCTTCGACATCCAACCAGGCACCAATATGTATATTGCACCAGAAGAGCGTGCAGCAATTTGGTAATCAACATTTAATCCTTGTAGAGACGCGATTAATCGCGTCTCTACGGGATGTTTAGAAAAAATGGGAATAAAAAAATTTATCGGTAAATGTGGTTTACGCCTCGGCGGGTGGACAACCGTCAACGAGGCCCCAAAGGACTTGGGCAATGCCGTCTGCATTATGGCGCCGCATACAGCCATCGAGGATTTCTTTATCGGATTGGCTTATTATTGGTACTATGACATCAAGTTCAAGGTGATGATCAAACAGGAGTTCTTCAAGCCAGGTCTTAGTTGGCTTTTGAAGAAAGCCGGTGGCATCCCCGTCAACCGCGGCCATCAGAACCACCTTGTTGAACAGATGATTGACATGTTCAGCCAAAACGAGGACACCCATCTTGTCATCTGTCCCGAAGGCACCAGAAAAGCCGTAAAACATTGGAAAAAAGGCTTCTATGTCATTGCTGAAGGTGCTCATGTCCCTATCATTCTTGGCTTCATCGACTACAAGAAAAAACGCTGTGGCATCGAGAAATACTTCTATCCCACTGGCGACTACGAGAAAGATTTGGCCATGATTTGGGACTATTACAAAGACATCAAAGCCAAGCATCCCGAAGGCTTCAACCTTGACGAACAATACAGAGAACAATGATTGACCTGATTACAAAAATCCACGACAAGTTCACTTTAGAATTTAAGGTGGGGTTCAACACAGCGCAGGAAGAACGTCCAAAGAAATACTCCGACTATGTGATGAACACCTGGATTTTTGTGCCTAATAGCCTCGACATCAACGCGGCCAAGTACAGCAAAGACAACTTCTACCGCGACCTCAAGTCGGGCGTCAGGTTGATTACACCCTCATATAGCCTCCATGAATTGGCCAACGATGATGAATTGTTACCCAGCAAGTCGCTCATTTCCAACTTTAAAGACCTGCACATCGCTCCTGAAGACACCCAAGACCTCATCCATTCCATCAGGATGTATTGTGCCATTTCCAAGAGTGCTTTCCGCGATGAGTGTCTGGCCATCTCACAACAGACTGATGCAACTCAAAGGATAAAATCATGCCATCAATTCCTTGAAGATGGTGGCAAAATACTGAACCGTTTCCGTGGATTGATGCATCAGCTGAACGACCAAAACGCGACCGACAGGACACGACAAGTTTTTGCTTATGGCGACGAGTTTTTGAGCAATGTGCTTGAAAAATATGCTTACCGACTTCGCGACAGCATAAGGATGAAGCATCCTGAGGATTATCCGCGGCTTGAAACACTTTTCAAAGAGGTGCTTTTCAACGAAAGATCCTATAGGGAGCAAAAAGGTTACTTATGCGTGAAAGCTGACGAAGAAAAAGGCAATGAAGACTTTGTCTTTCGTGCTAGCTTGCTGAAAAAATTCACCGAGAGTGACCTGTATCTCAACGCTACCAAGCGCAAGAATACGTTTTTGGTTGAGCAAATCCTTTATAGCTTGGCTGCTGGTGCCGCCATGGTGGTGGCTACCTTATCGTCGTTCTTCTTCCAACAAAGATATGGTAACTTCACTTTACCTTTCCTTATCGCTTTGGTTATCAGCTATATGTTTAAGGACAGGTTAAAAGACTGGTTGCGTCTTATCTTTGCGAAGCGTGTCAGCAACAAGGTATTCGACACACGTACCGATTTCCGCGTCAAGGACAAACACATCGGTTGGAGCAAAGACAGTGTCGACTTCATCGACAGCGACAAGATTTTGCCCGAGGTGATGAAATTGCGCAGCCGCAATCCGCTTTTTGCCGAGGTGAGTGGCAAGGACGAAAAGGTGTTGCTCTACCGTAAGAAGGTACAACTTTGGCCAGGCGAACTGGCCAAGGCCAGTCCCTATCCGCTCAGGGGCATCAATGACATCATGCGTTACAACATCACGGAATACACGCGCAAGATGGATAATCCGAGTTTCCCGCTTTCGGGCACGTGGGAGGACAACGAATACACGCCCATCGAGGGCAGGAAGGTCTACCATCTCACTTTCATTATCCAATGCGTTTACGAAGGCACAACTGAATACAAGCGTATTGTGGTGCGCTGCGATAAGAACGGCATTGTGAATGTGAAGGTAAGCTGATTACTTTACTTCAACAGTAGCGGAAAGCACACAGTTTTGTGAACTCCCACCTACCATAATAGTAAATTCACCAGGCTCCATATGCCAGCCTTTTTCCTTGGAATACACTGACAAATCGCGTTCGGTGAGGTGGAAAGTTACCTGCTTCGTCTCACCTTTATTAATTTGCACTCTCTGGAAGCCTTTCAACAGTTTGGAGGCTGGCGCGATGCTGGCTACTTCGTCGCGGATATATAACTGGACGACTTCGTCACCGTCATAAGAGCCAACGTTTTTCACGGTGCAGGTGACTTTGCATATTGTGTCGGCCATAGATTCCCTCCATCCCTCATTCCCCCGTTGGAATGACATGGCCTCAACCTGCAAGTCACTGTATTCGAATTGGGTATAACTCAAACCATAACCGAAAGGGAACAAAGGCTTCACTGATTCTTCCACATAGTCGCCTGTGGCTGGTTGGGAATAATACACGGGGATCTGTCCCACCGAACGTGGCACTGAGATAGGCAATCGGCCTGCGGGGTTGTAGTCGCCCCAAAGGATGTCGGCCAAGGCTGAACCGCCTTCCATGCCGGGATACCACATCGTCAGCAAGGCATTGGACTTTTCGGCGGCAAGGTTCATGTCCAAAGGACGGCCTTGGATGTAGACCGTCACAACGGGCTTACCTGTGGCGTAGATGCGCTGCATCAGTTCCTCTTGCTTGCCCAATAGTCTTAATGTAGAGCGATCGTAGCCCTCGCCGCAGTCCATGTCAGAAACATGCTCGTCAACGATGGCGGCGCCTGTGTCTTCATAACTTGTCTTGAAATCGCGGGC
>CAMYXV010000175.1 GCA_947303055.1 uncultured Bacteroidales bacterium | reverse complement strand
ACCTTCGAAAGGCCAAGCATACTCAGATAGGCTATGGTACCCATGGCGAATACCAGCACGATCTTGGCCGCTACGTGACCTGCCAGCTGTAGTACAACGGTGACATACACCGCTACCACACAGAAGCAGAAATAGTAGATGCCAAAGCAGGTGAATACCCTGCGGGCCAGGGCGAGGTCGATGCCGTCGAGACCAAAGCACCACAGGAAAAACTGCGGCACTGTCACCAGTAACAGCAGTAACACACCGTAGAATCCCACCAATATGATGGCTGTATTATGCATGATGCGCTGCAGTCCGTCGCTGTCACCGCTTGCACGCATGTAGGTGACGAGCGAGACGCCAGCCATAGTGAGTCCCAAAACAACCGAGAACGTGGCCGACTGTATCTGCAGACATACATCAAAGAGCGTCAGCCCGTCGTGGCCTGCCACTTTCAGTACCAATGCGTTGCCCAGCAGCATAAAGGCATTTACCACGATAAAATATACGTTGAAGCCGAAGCCATGCTTGAGGTTCTCGCCGATGATGGCACCCAGGTCGCCCTGCGGCCGCACCAATCTGAACTGGCTCTTGCCCTTAAGGAAATGGGGCGATATGAGCGCGAGATTGATGAGACTCGAAATGACCGTACCCCATGCCGCACCGCTGATGCCCATGCCGAGCACACCGATGAAAAGGATGTCGAGCACCACATTGGCCGCACTGCCCGTAGCCACGGCTCGGGTGGTTAACTGCGGAACTCCCTCTTGCGTTGCAAAGTCGTTGAACGTGTTGTTTAGCGGCAGGATGAGCAGGTAGATCACGATCACCTGTAGGTACTCGCGGGCATACGCTGCGCTCTCGGGTCGGCCGGTCAGTCCCAAAGATATGCTGTCGAGGTTTAACCAGATGCCTAACGCCGCTAATACCGCCACCAGCACCGCCGAGGCGAATGCCGTTGTGTATATGCGGTTGGCCTTGTCGCGGTTGCCCTTGGCCAGCTGACCTGCTGCAAGCACTGCGCCGCCGCGTTCACATATCATCGTTAGCACGCTCACTGCGTTGACTAAAGGTAGCACCACACTCACTGCGATGAAAGCATCGTTGCCCAACAGGTTGCTCGAAAAGAGACCGTCGACCAGCGTAGCGATAAGCGGCGCCAATGCCGTAAGCGTCACGCTCACCAGTGTTAGCCGATAAGTCTTGTCAATAAGATAGCTGTTGCGAAATTTGGTAATATTCATAATTGTTTCGGTTTTATTAAACTGTTTAATAGTGGTTTCATAGTGATGAGTTTTTGCAAAAATACAATTTTTAATCTAATCAACACAAATTATCTATCATTGTCACAATTCCTTTGAAAGCAAGAATTGTCGCAGATGCAGATGCTTGATGCCATGATAATCCTTGTTCTCATACAATTCATCCATAGATAACCCACGGTCACCTCATAGCCAAGACGCACAAGATGCAGATAGACCGCATTTTCTATGATTTTTTCTATGCTTTGTGCCAAACCGCCTTGAACCAAAGAATTACGATTACATAAATTTGTGGAATACAAGAAACAAAATCATGTTTTTTGTTTATTTTGTTTCCTATACTCCACAAAGACTCAAACTTTTTTCTCGAGTTTCGACATAAATATGCCTTTGGACCTTCATGCGGGAAAAGCGCTTGCATGAAGCCGTCCGATGCTCATTGGAGAACTTCAGCGAGTTCGACTATTCCGACCCGAAAGACGACGGAGATTACAAATTATCGATAATGTCCTTCAATAGCGCATTGAAGTCGATGGCGTTGTCCTTTGGCGAATAACCTAAGATGACGACCACCAAATCCTTCGACGGGATGACGAATATCCTCTGCCCATCGTGGCCTTTGCAATAATACATATCCTCAGGCACATCAGGGAGCTCTTTCCCTCTATTCAACCAGAAAAATGAGCCATATCCATTTTCACTATTGGACGCGGGCGCAGTCGTGTAGTTCACCCAGCCTTCGGGAAGGACCCTCAACGAGTCGACACAACCATCCTCTAAATAAAGTTGGCCAAAGCGGGCGAAATCAGTGGCCGTGATGTAAAGATACGACGATCCAACGGGGGTACCACTCATGTCTGACTCAAAAACAGCATTACGAATACCCAAAGGTGCGAAGAGTTTCGCGTGAACATAGGCGAGGAAAGCTTGGTCAGACGCGAACTTCCCGCAAAGATAACGCATAACGATGTTCGTGCTGCCGCTGGAATAATACCAAAAACTACCCGGTTTGTGTTCGAGGGGTTTGTTGAGGGCATAAAGACCCATGTCCTGCTCACGATGGAGCATCAGATTGACGTCAGAACGGGCACCATAGTTCTCGTTCCACTCCAAACCGCTCTGCATCTGCATCAAGTCATTGATGGTAATATCTTTACGGTCATCGTTTTGCCATTCAGGTATGTCCATTGGAGCATATATATCAACAAGACGGTCTCTTACCATGATACCTGCGATAGCGTTGGTGAAGCTTTTGGCCATGCTCCAGCTCAGGAGTTTCATTTCGGGTGTAATGCCCTTATCATAGCGCTCTGTCACCACTTCACCTTTATGGAGCACCACAAAAGCAAAGGGATGTCCGTTATAAGCCCGATCGTCCACAAAAGCCTTGGCGATTGGCTCCAGCCTCGCCTTTGTTGCAGAATCGCCCATTGGGAGCGGTCTTATAGGCATGTTCTCATCGGAGAAAGGACAAACCTGTTGCTCGAAGTCATTGGCATGGGCACCACGCAATAAGGTGACTCCATAACCTTCTCGATAGGCCGCAGTGGCTTTTCCCCAAAGGAATCGGCTCGTAACCGTCTTGTTCTCATAATCCACCTTATTTTTATTGAAACGAATGAAGGAGAAATTGAGGTCCAAGTCCTCCACGGTCTTGGCATCACGGCCCGAAACAAACACGGCCGAGGCCAGGTTTTTTGCCGCATAGCCCGTGATGATTGGCATCAAACTGTTCAAATAAAGGCAACCGCCAATGACGGCGGCGATGAGCAATGCTCCTACAATGGATAAAACTTTTTTCATATAATTCCTATTTACTAATCCCACCCTTCTACAAGGATTTCATAATTCTCGAAAACAATGATTTCACCAGCGGTGATCTTTGCTCTTTTACGGAGCTCCACTTCGCCGTTGCGAAGCACCATGCCTGCGGAGACCACGTCTTGGGCCTCACTGCCCGACTCCACCACGCCGGTGGCTTTCAGCAATGCAATCAAAGGGATGAAATCCTCCCCTTCACGCAGTGTAAATTCGATTCTGTTTAATTTCTGTGCCATCTTCTTTCTTCTGTCTTCTATCTTCTTAAAAGAAAAGCCGCCCTTTCGAGCGGCTTTTCAGTACAAACGCTTGAAGCGTTATTCTGCTTTAGGTTCATCCTTGGCAGCCTTTTCTTGCTTCTCAAGGTTTTCCTTCAG
>CAMYXV010000174.1 GCA_947303055.1 uncultured Bacteroidales bacterium | reverse complement strand
ATCTATTTCCAGTTCTGACCATGAAGAAGTTCCTGATACGCATATTGATGGCTGCCGCGCTGCTTTTCGTCCTCAACTGGATTTACACCAAGTGGTTCTTCAAGAAGGACGTGGCAGAGCATTCCGATATCTTGGAACTGGCTTGGCAAGTGGCAGAAGACAGCTGCCGCATCGTCTATTTGGGTGAGTCGTCTAACAACACTTGTGGTGTTGAGGAACCTGGACGCAAGAAAATCAGCGAGTACCTTGCCGAGTATTTTCCTAACGTGAAGACGGGCGATATGACCAAAGAGGCCTCGCATGCCCAGACCTATTACTACCTTCTGAAAAACATCCCTAAAACATCGACCGTTGAGACCGTGGTGGTGACCATGAACCTCCGTTCGTTTGATGCCCGATGGATTTATTCCAATCTTGAGACCCCGTTGCGAAAGCAGTTGGTGCTTATGGAGGATTATCCGCCTTTCATGAACCGTTTCCTACTCGCTTTGAAGGCCTATCCCATCAGGAGTGAAGAGGAATTGGATTCGCTGACGAGGCAGCATTGGCGTGAAGACCCGCTGGTTTTCCCATATGAGTTTGAATGGGACAATGTTTGCGATTGGGACTCTGCTACAGCTTGGCGCGGCCTCCACAACTACGAAGGCGAATATGACCCGAAATGGACCGAACTGGCTTGCCATTACATCAAGAGTTATGGCTTTCAGATTCGCGACGATAACCCTCGCCTGAAAGACTTTGACGACATCGTTGCCTTGAGTCGCAAACGAGGTTGGCATCTGGTCTTCAACCTGATGGCAGAGAACGTCGACAAAGTCAATTCGTATGTAGGCAAGGACTTGATGTTCTTGATGAAACAGAACCACGACTATCTGATGAACCGTTACGGGAATCTGGAGGGCGTCACTGTGGTTGACAATCTCAATTTGGTGCGCGACGTCAACTTCATTGATCAAGACTGGACCACAGAGCATTACTACGAGGAAGGCCGCCGTATTATTGCTGCCAATGTTGCTGAGGCTATAAAAGCCTTTTATCCAGAAGATTATCGAAAGCAACCCCTGTGTTTTGATGAGGGACATTACTATTTCGGTGACGAGGAGCGCAGTTTGAACGCAGTTACACCTTTTGGTCCGGCATTAGACTTGCCGACCGACAGCCTGCATTCATGTTGGGAGCGGGTGAATGTGGCTTTCATGATGAATCAGGCCGACACTTTGCATAGTACCAACCTCGTCGTACAGAGGTATGATAGAGAAGGGGGTGTGGAAACGGAGTATTATTCTCCTCAGATAGTAAAAGTCGGGCAATGGGATTTCACCACCTACGATTTGCCGGTGGATTCCGTGATGCGCGCAGCACAGCAAGTCAAAATCTTTGTTTACAATCCTGCGGAAAGCGCAGTGCGGCTGAAATGTATGGACATTTCGTTCCGTCCAGCCTACCTGAAGCCAGGGGTGAAAGGACAATCTATGAAATAAGGAGTAAGAGCAGGTCCCTGAGCCCTGAACTTGTCGAAGGGTCGAAGGGCCGTTAATCTTGTTTCTTAATTGATTTCTAAAACAGTAAGTTGCATCCCATCTACTTTAAATTTGATTTCCATCTCGCCAAAAGCCATGCCGTACACCCTTTCTGGGTCGTCTTGGTATTGCGGCCTCGGGTCGTGGGCGAGCACTTCGATGAGACTTTCCCTTTGGCTTTCAGGGACTTTTTGTAAGAGTTCGTCGGCGAAATCCACCTCCAAGAGGTATTCCGCTGGCGTTGAGGCAAAACCGCTGACGGCATCCGGGTGGCTGTCGGTGTAGGCGATGTAAGGCTTGATGTCGTAGATGGGCGTGCCATCCATCAAGTCGGCACCCGATACGTAGAGCACGGGACCGAGTTTGGGGTCAATGTCCACTTTCTCAAGGCGCACCGACGACAGCCCTATGGGGTTGGGGCGGAAGGGCGATCGCGTGGCGAACACGCCTTTGCGCACGTTGCCACCCAAGCGTGGTGGGCGTACCGTCGGCGACCAAGTGTCGCGTGCCGTCTTCGAGAATTCCCAAAGTAGCCAGATGTAGGAAAAGTCTTCCAAACCGCGGACGGCTTCTGCGTTGCGGTATTCAGGCTCAAACACGATGCTGCCATGCAACGATGCGATGATGCCGCTTTGGCGCGGGATGCCGAACTTGGTCGGGAAGTCGGTGTGGATGTGGGCAATGACTTTCATGCCGCAAAAATAACGCAAATTGCCGTGCAAGCCAAAAAAAGCCTTATTTTTGCTGCCACAAAAATCCGTTTGTTATGCAAAGCAACGAAGAAATTTCCATTTTGGTACTCTATACCGGCGGCACCATCGGCATGATGCAAGACTCCAAGACGGGTGCTCTGGTGCCTTTCGATTTCGACAATATTTATGCCCATCTGCCTGTGCTGAAAAACTTCGGCTATCAGATTGACTACTATAGTTTTGACCCGCTCATCGACTCGTCGAACATGTCGCCCGACTTTTGGATTCGCTTGGCGACCAAGATAGGGGAGGAGTATGAGCATTACGACGGCTTTGTGGTGCTTCATGGCTCCGACACCATGGCTTACACCGCCTCGGCATTGAGTTTTATGCTTGAGAATTTGAACAAGCCTGTCGTATTGACGGGTTCGCAACTGCCCATGGGCATGGTACGCAGCGACGGTCGCGAGAACTTCTTGGCTGCCATCGAGATTGCTGCCGCCAAGGATGATGAAACGCCCATCGTCCCCGAGGTGAGCATCTTCTTCCAGAACCAGCTGTTGCGCGGCAACCGTGCCACCAAGTTCAACGCTGAGAATTTTAATGCCTTCATTTCTTCGAACTATCCCAACCTCGCCGATGTGGGCATACACATTAAATATAATAAGGAACGCATCCTGAAGCCCAACTTCAAGAAACTGAAAGTCCACACCAAGATGGACCGCAATGTCGGCATCTTGAAGCTCTTCCCAGGCATCTCAGAAGACTTTGTGCGCCATGTGTTTTCGACGCCTCATCTCAGTGCATTGGTGTTGGAAACCTTTGGTTCTGGCAATGCCACCACTGCAGGTTGGTTCTTGGATACGCTCAAACAAGCCATCGACGGTGGGCTCATCATCCTCAACATCACGCAATGCAAGGCGGGTTCAGTGGAGATGGGACGCTATGAAACCAGTTTGGACATGGCCCGCATTGGTGTTATCAGTGGCCACGACATGACCACTGAGGCCGCTGTCGCCAAACTCATGTATCTCATCGGAGAAGGCTTGCCTAAAGCCAGAATCCTTGAAATTATGCAAAATTCCATCCGTGGCGAGATGACTCTTTGAGGCTATAATTCAAGCATTTGAAAAAATGTTGCAATAAAAAAGCAAATATTTTTGTTTGTCAAATAAAAAATTATGTACTTTTGGCAACGATTTCAGATTGGGTAGAGGGGTTAGGTAAGCACTGGAGAGATGTCCGAGTGGTTTAAGGAGCACGCCTGGAAAGTGTGTGTA
>CAMYXV010000173.1 GCA_947303055.1 uncultured Bacteroidales bacterium | reverse complement strand
GGCTCCAAGGCCTACGCAAAGCAAGCCTAAAACGATGTAAACTAGGCGTTTCACTTACGCTAAAACTGTTTACTCCTTATTTGTCTTCCAACATCTTTTGTATGGCTTCCTCCATCATGTCGGGCGTCACCATGGGTTCGAAGCGAAGGATGGTCTTTCCGTCTTTGGAGACCAGGAACTTGCCGAAGTTCCAGCGGATGGCGTCGCCTTGGTCGAAGCCCGTGCCGGTCTTTTGGTGAATCTCGTCAAGCATTGTCGCGAACTCCTCAGTACCCTCGGGATAGCCCTTGAAAGGTGCTTGTTTCTTGAGGTAGGTGTAGAGCGGACTCTCCGCCTCGCCGTTGACGTCAATCTTGTCGAACAGCGGGAAGGTGACATTGTAGTTCAGCGAGCAGAAACTCTGAATCTCTTCGTTGGTGCCAGGCTCTTGACCCAAGAATTGGTTGCATGGGAAGGCCAAAATCTCCAAACCTTGGTCCTTGTACTTCTGATAAAGGGCTTCAAGGCCTTCGTACTGCGGGGTCAAGCCGCATTTGCTGGCCACATTGACGATGAGCAGCACCTTGCCTTTGTAGTTGGCCAACGACACATCGCTTCCGTCCATGTCTTTGACCGTGATGTCGTAGATGCCACTGGTCTGCTCGACCACGGGTTCTGTCTCCGCCACTTGTGTGGTCTTGTTGTTCTGGTTATTGCAGCCTGTAGCCATCATCAGTGCCACTACTGCGAGAAAGAGTGTTTTTTTCATTTTGAATAGGATTTAGTTTTATTTGTTCTCATTATGTATGGGCGAGAAAGGACATTTCTTTCCGATACACTGGTTGTTGATTTGGCTGCGCGAGCATTTCACTTCGGGTTTCTCCATCTCTACGCCGAGGTGTTCCTTCACGAAATCCACTGCCGTGAGTATCGACAGATAGGAATCACGCTTGCAGCAACGTGGGCCACCATTCAAGGCCACCTGTTCTAGCGCCCGCGCCGTCATCAAGTTACAGAGTTGCCAAGTCTCAGTGGAGAGTGGCGTGTTGCGAGTGACTACCGACATAAAGATACCCGTGCTGATGGCAGCACCACAGGCACCCATATAACCGCATGCGCCGCCAGGCACTTGTCTTCCTCGACTCATTACTTCCAGTAGACCCGATTGCAGGTCTATCTTCATCGTGTCGGCTGGCACGGTGTTGTTGTAGGCTGTCAGCAAAGCGGCTCCTACCAGCACGTGGTGCTCAGGACCATGCATGTGACAGAACGGTTGCGACATCATCTTCTCCAAAATGGCGATAGGGTCTTTGGAGGTCTCTTCCAAACACAAGGCGATGATGGAATCCATGCCGGCGGTATGGCAGTTGGAGCAAACATAATGTCCCTTGACGCAACGGGTCTTGCTGGGCTCTTTCTTATGGCATACTACGCACTCCATCAACGTGTCCTGTTCAAGGTATTCCAATGGCGCACCACAAATCAAGCATTCTTCATTACTCATAACGGCTGTTTCTTTTTTAGGTTCGTTTTCCGTGCAAGCCGCGAGGATGAAACCCAAAACGGCAGCCACGATGATTATTGCCTTCTTCATTTGAATTGAATTTGCTGCAAAAGTACTATTTTTAAGAAAATGATTTCTTAAAATGCAAAAACTCACTATATTATTTCAGCACCTTCAGAACTTGTTTTCGGGTAGCCGTTCCATCTGTCAGTTTTGTGATGTGGTCGACTAAAATCTCCAGCGACTCCTCGGGGGTGTGGTCGGTTTGGAGCATGGTGAAGTCTTCGAACAGCGACTCGGGCGTACAGAAATACGACACCTGCCAGCCGTTATAAATCTGCTCGGGTCCTCGATACACCCGCTCGATGGCTCCCGTGACGACGCGGCACTGCTGCATCAGTTTACCTACGGCCGCATCGGCTTGACCTTTTTTCACACCGAGCAAAGCGCGCACCTCCTTGATGGTGATGCTGCCTTGCTTTTCGAGATAATCCATGATGCGCTCGCCATTCTTATCGGGCGTTGTCGTGGCGCGGCGGAAGTTCATCAGTTCGCGGTAGAATGGTATTGTTGCGAAGGCGGCTTTCCCTCCGCAGAGAAACTTCCCGTAGGCGATGCCGCCGTTTTGCAGGCAGTCGATCTTCCAGTCCCACGGTCCGAGCGAATCCTCCTCGCCGTCAAACCAAAAACCAGGCTGGGTGAGTTCCTTTATGGAATAGCCCGGGATGGCACTAGTGAAAAACGGGACGATGCCCAACTCACAAATGGCTCGCTCCATCGTCTCTGGACTGGAAATTTGAAGGTCGGTCATAAACAAATTACGCCTTGTTGAACTTCTCCTTGCCTTGCTTGCAGCGCGGGCATTTCCAGTCGTTGGGCAGGTCTTCGAAAGCCACGCCATCGTGCTCAGCGGGGTCATAGACATAGCCGCAGATGGAGCAGATGTACTTACCAGAGGCTTCTTTCTTTGTGAAGTTCACTTCGGCAAGGGTGGTCGGGTAGGGGTGGTCGAGGTCCATCACGCGTTTGGCTTCCAAGTTCTCATAGCCTTGTGGCGAGTGGGTAGAGAGATAAACCGTGGGATTGTTGCGCACGAACTCGCGTACGCGGTCCAGGGTCTCGCGGGCTGCGGACAGGTCGTCGTACACCACGGAAAGTTTGTTCTCATAAAGGGCCTCGTCCACGTAGGTGATGTCGCCTTGGAACATATAGTACAGACCTTCGTTCTCGGCAATCACGAGGCTGTTGCCGTTGGTGTGTCCTTTGGCCTTGATGAACCACACGCCGTCACAGATCTTCTGGCTGTCGGGGAAGTTGTGATATTCCCCATCGGTAAAGCTCACTGGCACCAGGTTGGGTAAGCCCTGCAACTCGGCTGCCTGCATTTCGTCGGCATTCACATAGATCTTCGCATTCGGGAACGAACGGAGTTCGCCTGAATGGTCAGCATGCTTATGCGTGAGCAGGATTTTGGTCACTTGTTCAGGTTTGTAACCCAAAGCGGCCAAGGCATCCATATAGTTGCAGATGTCCTTGCCGGTGAAGGCGAGTGAGTTCTCGTCGGGGTTTTCCTCCGGTGTGCCAGTAGGAAGGCCGGTATCCACCAAAATCACCTCCGAACCCATGTCAATCACATAGTTCTGCAAGCTACCGCGATAGCGGATGTTGCGGTCGAACTTATCGGGTCCTTCTTCGCCGCCAAAGGCAAAGGGCTGGGTATAGAACCCGTCTTTTCTGAATTTTACTGCTTTGATTTCCATAAACATATACTTTTGAGAAAGTGCAAAGATAGGAATAATAGTTAAATCTGCAATTCTGAATATCTTCTACTTTGTCTATTTGCTTTAATCATTCATTTTCAGCGAACTATCCGACAGCAAACGACAGCAAACGACTACAGTCGACTACAAACGTTTGTTCAGCGGCTTTTTCTTGACAAAGGTTGTTTCTTTGCGGTATAATTAAAAAAGGATAGGTATGGCAAAGAAAACGACAAAAGACAAAACACAAGAGGT
>CAMYXV010000172.1 GCA_947303055.1 uncultured Bacteroidales bacterium | reverse complement strand
CGGTCGACCTCGATGTTGCAGGCTTCCTTGATGGCGTTGGCGATCTGGATGGTGTTGACCGAACCGAAGATCTTGCCAGTGGCGGCTGCCTTGGCACCGATGGTGAGCTTCAAACCTTCAAGAGCCTTGGCCTTCTCGAGGGCCTCGTTCTTGATCTTCTCTTCCTTGTGAGCCTGTTGACGAATCTCTTCAGCCAGCATCTTGCGGTTTCTCTCGGTGGCGAGGATGGCCATTCCGTTGGGAATCAAATAGTTGCGGGCGTATCCGTCCTTAACGGTCACGATTTCGTTCTTGTAGCCTAAGTTGGCGATGTCTTGTTTCAGAATAATTTCCATTTCAAATCCTCCTATTATTTCAACATGTCAGCAACGAACGGCATGAGGGCAAGGTGACGAGCTCTCTTGATAGCCTGTGCAACTTTCTTTTGATACTTGGTTGAGGTACCGGTGATGCGGCGAGGCAAAATCTTACCTTGCTCGTTCACAAACTTCAGCAAGAAGTCGGCATCTTTGTAGTCGATGTACTTGATGCGGTTCTTCTTGAAGCGGCAGTATTTCTTTCTCTTGGTATCGACTGCGATAGGAGTCAAATATTTGATGTCGTTATTGGGTTGTTGTGCCATTTCTTTAAGTTTTAAAGGTTAAACAATTAGGCTTGGGCCTCGGCTTGCTCCTGGGCTTTCTTGCGTTTCTTCTCGTTGTAAGCAACAGCGTGCTTGTCAAGCTTCACGGTGAGGAAACGGAGAACGCGCTCGTCGCGCTTCAGCTCGGTCTCAACATTTGCAATAACTTCACCCTCGGCTTTGAACTCTATCAGGTGATAGAAGCCAGTGGATTTCTTCTGGATCGGGTATGCCAACTTGCGCATGCCCCAGTGCTCTTCATGAACGATTTCTGCGCCGGCTTTGGCCAGATAATCTTCATACTTCTTTACCGCTTCCTTCATCTGATCGTCAGACAAAACGGGAGTTAAAATGAAAACGGTTTCGTACTGATTCATAATTTGTTGATAATTAATGATTTAATAATTTTATTACTTGCTCCGAAAAGCGAGTGCAAAGATAGACAAAAATCTTTAATAAACAAGCAGTTGCTTAGATTTATTTTTTGTAGAGGTCGAACACGTTCATATTGGTCCACTCAGTGGGCTGTAGCTTGCTGTCGGTCATGGTGGCGTCGAGGCTTGTAATGCGGCCTGACAGAGCCTGGTCAACGAAAGCGCAAAAGATATCGACGCTGCCGGGGAACCAGGAAGCGACTTCGTGTCCGATACCCTCGAAACGAATGAACCAATGGGGGATGCCTTGCTTTCTCATCCTCCTGTCAAGGGTCATTGAACCGTAAAGCTTGGGACTGAATGGCAATCCAAACCCCTTGAAGTTCACGATCTTGTCCTTAGTGCCGTGCATCAGCATCGTCGGTGCGGGATCAGTGTCGTATCTGAGGTCTCGTTTTCGGCACATGATGCCTCCGGCGTAGGGAATCACCGCGGCAGGCTTCCAACCTTCGGGCAAAATGGTCGCTTCCGGCAAGTCGTTGGCCCTGCAATAGTCGAGTTGCAGTACGGTGATGGCTCCCGCGGAACTACCAGTCAGTACGATTTTCGAGGGATTGACGTCGATTTCTTCGGAATGTTCGACAACCCATTTGACTGCCTCGGCACAGTCTTCTGTGGCAATGTCGATGCAGTATTGGAACAAGTTGTCGATGTTGAAAAAGCCTTGGTATTCCTCCAGTTTAGCCTTGTCTTTCAAGCCTAGCCGATAATCGATATTAATCACCGTGAACCCTCTCTTGACCAGCGAATCGGCCAATGCCGTCTGGTAACTGTCGTCGCGTTTTCCAACGACGAATCCGCCGCCGAATACCGAGATCACCGCGGCCTTGTCAGCCCTGGCTATGGCAGGCTTATGCACATCCAAATAGAGCGTTGAGTCGCGTTCAACAAATGGATAAGTCGTCTTGGTTTGCGCCTTCGCGAAAAGAATCCCAAGAAAACACAAGGTCATCAAAAACAGTATTTTTTTCTTCATAACATCAATAGTTTGAGGGCGCAAAATTATGAAAGAATGCTGGTCAAACCCACTCGGAGTTCTGGCATCGGACACTTGGTGTCGCGTTCTACGATCAAAGTCTTGAGGCTGGCGAAAGGGAGGATTTCCTTTTCGATATCCTGGAGTGAACGGTTCCTGCCGAAATAGGCAGGGGCAAAGCACTCCCAGAACTTGATGGAAGTGGCCTTGTCCATGTGGAAGGTCTCCTTGATGAAAGCCTCGTCGGAAAGTTTGCAGCAGAGGTACACCATGCCGACATCGAACAGGTGGTTGCCATAGCAAAAATCGCCCAAATCGATGAAGTAACGCTGGTCGCCCACAAAGATGGCGTTCGAGAACTGCAGGTCGCCGTGGATCGCGGTTTCCTCCTCTGGAACGTCAGCGATGAATTTGCGGAGTTTCTCTTTCTCCTCAGCGGTGAAAAACGGGTTTTCGTTCAACAAGCGGTAATAACGATCCTTCACATTCTCAAACTGGGTGGTGTCGATGTGTATGGCATGCAGTTGCTTACACATCATGGCGAACTCTTCAGCGTATTGCTGTACCTTCTCGGGATGGTCGCCCGTAGCCCTTGAATAGGAGGTCTTTCCCAAGATACGCTTGAACCGGATTCCGTAACGGCCGTCCTCGGTAACGACATACTCGCCGGGCTCAGGGGTGGGGATGCCCATGGCATATACTTTTTTTGCAAGCATCATCTCATCCAAAGGCTGCTGTATCTTACCTGGGAAATAGAGTTTCAGCATCACCGAAGGGTCGGTCTTGTGGTCGTAACTTTCGCCGTTGGCGCCGCCGCCCGAAAGAATGTAATCGTTGAGCGTGATTTTAATGGCTTCCATTTTGTAAATGTTAATCAACAGCAAAAATAGAAAAAATCCTTGGAATTTGTTAAATTTTTGTATATTTGTCTTTTATTATCCTTATTCTTTGTTTATGGGGAAGAATTCATTTGCTAACAAACTGAGTTGGAGTATAATAGGCATCGTTTCCGTCATCTATCTGGCGGCATTGGTTATTATCGCAGTCATTTTTTATCAACTGATGACCGACGAAGCTACCCATCTCTCCCAGGAGTCGCTCGCCCACGCCTCGCGCATGTATTTCAACTTGATAGTGGTAGGTCTGTTGGGACTGGTGGTGATTTTTTTCGTATGTCGTCATGTGATCAAGACCAAGACGCGTCCTGTCACCGAAGAGTTGGAAACCACCTCCATCGCCAACGAAAGGATGGAGTCGGAGCTCAACGTGGCCCGCGCCATCCAGATGGGAATGCTGAACACCAAGTTTCCCGAACAACTTTATGCGATGCTGTGTCCCGCCAAAGAGGTGGGAGGCGACTTTTACGACTTCTCACTTAAAGAAGGCAAGCTGTATTTCGCCATCGGCGACGTGTCAGGAAAAGGCGTCCCAGCCTCACTCATGATGGCCCTCACCAGCGTGATCATGCGATTCGTGGCTGGTCTTGGCCTGC
>CAMYXV010000171.1 GCA_947303055.1 uncultured Bacteroidales bacterium | reverse complement strand
AGTTTTATTCACAGTTTTGGCTTTATCATTAGCCATCGTTTCTTTTGCTCAAGATGAACTGCCCCAAGGTTGGAGCCACAAAGGCAGTTTTGGCCTCAATTTCGGTCAAACCTCCTACACCAACTGGGCAGCCGGTGGTCAGAGCACCGTCAACGGACAGGGTATCTTCTATTATGAAATCCATTACTTGAAAGACAACTTCAAGTGGGACAACACCTTGAACACCTCTTTGGGCTACAGTTATTTTGACTTTAAGCATAAGCCCATCAAGACTGACGACAAGATTGAGTTTACCTCATTAGCCACCTTGAAAGCCACCGAGCACCTCAACTATGGTGCGGAGTTCGCCTTCCGCTCGCAGTTTGCCAAAGGTTTCGACTATGCCAAAGACTCCACTAATTACATCTCCAAGTTCCTTGCCCCTGCCTACATCAGCTTGGGTCTAGGTATCGAATGGGTGCCCAACCCGCATTTCTCGCTCTATTTCTCACCCATTACTGGTCGTATCACCATTGTGAACGATGACTATTTGGCCTCCATCGGTGCCTTCGGCGTCAACTCACTTGATGCCAACGACACCACGCAACATGCCAAGAGCGCCAAGGTCCGCTACGAGTTTGGTGCCCGTGCCGTGGCCAAGTTCCAATACCCGCTTGCTAAGAACATCGACTTCAACTCGAAGTTGGAACTCTTCTCCAATTATCTCAACCACCCCGAGCGCGTCGATGTGGACTGGCAAAACATGCTCGTGCTGAAGGTCAACGACTGGCTCAACTGCAACCTTGCCACGCACCTCATCTATGACTACGACGTCCCGTTCTACGACGAAGCGGGTCTGAAGATTGAAGGCTCCAAGGTGCAGTTCAAGGAAGTGCTGGCCATTGGATTTATGATTAACTTGAAGTGAGTGTTGTTTTAATCCCCCGCCCTTCGGGCACCCCCTTAAAAGGGGGATTGGTCTAAGATGAAACGCATTGGGATTATATCGGACACGCATTGCACTCTCATCCCGCAGCTTTTCGACTTCTTTAAGGATGTTGACGAGCTGTGGCATGCAGGGGATATTGGCAGCATAGAGACGGCGGATGCCTTGGCTGATTTCAAGCCTTTGCGCGCCGTGCATGGCAACATCGACAACCACATCGTTCGCATGCAATATCCTGAAGACTTGTTCTTCCATGTTGAGGACGTTAATGTATACATGACCCATATCGGCGGCTATCCAGGCCATTACATGCCGGAAGTGAAAGGTATTTTGGAACACAAAAAGCCCGACCTGTTCATTTGCGGACATTCACACATCCTTAGAGTGATGTACGACAAGAAGCTGAACTTGCTTCACATCAATCCGGGAGCAGCAGGCAACTCAGGCTTCCAGAAGCAAGTCACTTTCATCCGAATGGTCATCGACGGGAAGACGTTCAAGGACATGGAGATCTTCGAACTCGATCGAAAAAAGGTCATCTGAAACAAAAAGGCCGGCTCCCATTGGAAGTCGGCCTTCGTTTTGTATCTTCAGTTTCCTTAACGGATACGGTCAGTGGAACGCACCTTTTTAATATCCTTTTTCAATCCCATGGTGGCCGCAATCGTCAATAAAAGTGCAGCCAACGGCAGGAATATGCCCACTTTGTAGGAAGGATCGGCACCAATGGGACGACCCACGGCACGAACATAGTAACCAAACACCAGGGCAATCCAAGCCACAATGACAATGATATTGATGCGTGCAATCTTGTACAATTTGACGAACTGAGCCAGCTTCACAGCACGGAAAAGGCCCATGGCCAGATAACCGCTCAGCAGCATCGTCGTAATGGCAAGAATAAGCACGGGTAGACTGAACGCGGTCTTGAAAGGCACCGTACCGTCGGGCAGTTTGGACTCAACACCATAGACATTGAAACGCAAGATGTTCAACTCTCCGAAATAGTCTGCCAAGGGCAGGAAAAACAGCAAAGCAAACAGCAACGCTGAAAGGAAAAAGAAAATGGATTGCAATCTTTGTGACATGATAACTCGTTTTAAATTGGGTGCAAAAATACGATTTTTTTCAACAAAAACTTGCCAGTCCGAAAAAAAGCCCTATCTTTGCACCGCTTTTACAAATCCGTATCAAGGATTTTTTCAGAAAAAGTGTTCCAACCGAAATTATTGTATCACTATTATATTCCATCCGGAATTTTTACACCAATTCTTTATGTATAACATTTTTGAACTCAATGAGAAGTCGTTGGACGACCTTAAAATCATTGCTACTGAAATGGGTATTGACGATGAGAACCGTGACCGCACCCAGCTAATTTACGACATCATCGACCATCAGGTAGACCACCCTGACATCAAGAAAACCGCAAAACCAAAAAAGCAAAAAACCAAGGCTCCCAAGGCTGAAAAAGCCGAGCCTAAAGAAACAGCTCCCACAGAAAAACCTGAACCAGTGGAAGTTAAGAAAGAGCCAGCGAGAGAACCTGCAGAAGAAAATGCTCCAAAAGGCAAACGTGGCAAGCGTCCTCGCATCAGCAAAGAAGCCGAAGCCAACGTCAACGAATGGCAAAAAAATAACGCGGTGCAACTTGCTCAGACTCCTGTTCCTAATAAGGAAAGAGCCGAAGCTCCCGTAGCACCTGTTGCGGAAGAGCCAGCAGTTAAACCTTTAGCCGCTGAAGAAACTGTTGAGGTGAAACCCATCCGCGAGAAAAAAGAGAAAAAAGAGAACCAAAAGCAAAAACGCAAACGCATTCACGAAAACCCGGAAGAAGGCACTCCTTCACCTGAAGCACCAAAAGTACATGAGGAAGTAAAGCCTCAGCCTAACGATGGTGCTCCTACCCCGGATGAGACACCTGCACAACCCAAACAAGAGCGTCCCGAAAGAGAACGTTTTGAACAGCGTCCGCGCCGCGACGAGCTGTTGAGCCAATTCGACAGCACCGTGCGAGCCGAGGGTGTGTTGGAAATCATGCCCGACGGTTTCGGATACCTCCGTTCTTCGGACTACAACTACCTGCCTTCACCCGACGACATCTATGTGTCGCAGTCACAGATAAAGTTATTGGGACTAAAGACTGGCGATACCATCATGGGCGTCATCCGTCCGCCTAAGGCGGGCGAGAAGTACTTCCCGCTCATCAAGACCGACCTTATCAACGGACGCAAGCCTGAGGAAGTGCGCGACCGCATCCCCTTCGACTACCTTACCCCTTTGTTCCCCAACGAGAAGTTCAACATCACGGGGCACAAAGGCTGCACCATCTCGACCCGTATCATGGACCTCTTCGCCCCCATCGGCAAGGGTCAGCGTGGTTTGATTGTGGCACAACCCAAGACTGGTAAGACCGTCCTGCTGAAGGATGTGGCCAACGCCATCGCTGCCAATCATCCCGAGGTTTACCTTATTATATTACTCATCGACGAGCGTCCCGAAGAAGTTACCGATATGCAGCGCAGCGTGAATGCTGAAGTCATTGCCTCTACCTTCGACGAGCCTGCCTCCAAGCACGTGCAGATTGCCAACATCGTCCTGGAGAAGGCCAAACGCCTCACCGAATGCGGTCACGACGTGGTCATCCTGCTCGACTCCATCACCCGTC
>CAMYXV010000170.1 GCA_947303055.1 uncultured Bacteroidales bacterium | reverse complement strand
AGGCCAACGTCTATGTCCGCCTGAAGAGCGGCTTGAGTGCCGGAACTTACAACGGTACGCTCACCGCAGCCACTACTGGCATAAGCAACACCCTCACCCTCAGCGGTACGGTCACGGGTAGTAAGTATGTCGTGGATGAAAAGCATCTGAGCGTATATCCGAATCCTGTCGAAAGAGGCAGTATGGTCACGATTCAATTGCCCAACGACTTCGAGTCTACTAAGGTCGAGGTGTTCAATGTCCTTGGAGCTCTCATCTGGAGCGGTCAATACGAAGGAACCATTGAGATGCCATTCCATTCGGAGATGGCGCCTGGTACCTACACCATTAGGGCTACTGATGACCAAGGCAATGTCTATTACGGCAAATTGATTGTGGAATAATCATCAGTTATTTCATCCGAACAGTCGTGGCTGCCAACAATGGTGGCCACGACTTTTTTGTGCAGATTTGGCGTAAGAATACCGCACAAAAAAAGCAGCAGAGTCAACTCTGCTGCTTTCCGTCGGAGTGGCCCGACTCGAACGGGCGACCGCTTGCACCCCATGCAAGAATGCTAGCCAACTGCACCACACCCCGATTGGATTTGCGGCTGCAAAGATACGAATGTTTTTTGAACTATGGCTCACTTTCAGAAAAAAAAGTTACCTTTGCACAAAATAACACTAAACTCTAAACACTAAACTCTAAACTTAAGAAAATGGAACATATTGAATGTCTGATAATTGGCTCAGGCCCTGCGGGCTACACTGCAGCCATCTATACCTGCCGCGCCGATGTGAAAACCGTCGTTTACGAGGGTATGCAACCTGGCGGCCAGCTGACCCAAACTACCGAAATCGAGAACTTCCCAGGCTATCCGAAAGGCATTAACGGCCCTGACATGATGGAAGACATCCGTCAGCAGGCTTTGCGCTTCGGTGCTGAGATTCGCGAAGGCGAGGTGACGGCTATCGATGTCAGCCAGCGTCCCTTTAAGGTGACGACGGAATACGATGGTGAGTTACTGGCCGACAGCATCATCGTCTCCACGGGTGCTGCGGCGCGTTACCTTGGCTTGCCCACCGAGGAGGAGTTCAAAGGTGGTGGCGTGTCGGCCTGTGCCACTTGCGACGGCTTCTTCTATAAAGGTAAGGATGTCGCAGTAGTTGGCGGCGGTGACACGGCTTGCGAGGATGCCACCTATCTGGCCAAGCTCTGTAATAAGGTCTATCTCATCGTCCGCCGCGATGTGTTGCGCGCATCCAAAGCCATGCAACACCGCGTGTTGAACACGCCCAACATCGAAGTGTTGTGGAAACACCAGACCAAGGAACTTTTCGGCGAGCAACAAGGCTTCATGAAGAAATTGAAGGGTGCTGTGCTCTATCACAGCGACACCAAAGAAGAGCGCACCATCTATGTGGACGGCTTCTTTGAGGCCATCGGCCACACGCCGAATACGGAGCCTTTCAAAGGCATCCTCGATATGGATGAGGACGGCTATATCATCACCAAGCCGAAGTCGACGGCCACCAATGTAGAGGGCATCTTCGCTTGTGGCGACTGCCAGGACCGCATCTATCGTCAGGCCATCGTGGCTGCTGGTACGGGTGCCATGGCGGGTATTGAGGTGGAGAGGTTTTTGGCGGAGAATAAATAACGTAACGAGATGGGAGAACAGTTTGGCCTCACCCCCTGGCCCCCTCTCCAAGGCGGAGAGGGGGAAGAGCCTACTAGGCCCCAGGGGGTGATTCGTAACCAGAAGATAAACCCTAAAAAACTTGAGCTTGCGAGACAATTTCGTAAGAATCCGACTGAAAGTGAAGATGTGGTATGGCAAATGCTACGCAATAGGCAGATAAAGAATTTGAAATGGCGGAGACAACAGGTAATAGATGGTTTTATTGCTGATTTCTATTGTGCCGAACTGAATGTGGTGTTGGAGATTGATGGATCGATTCATGATAACGAAGAGGTTAAAGAATATGATACGTATCGAGCTTCAGTGTTTGAGTCGAAAGGTATCAAAACATTTAGGCTAAGAAACGAAGATTGCGATAAACAGCATCTCACAGAATTAATAGAAAACATTATAAACAGCGTGCGGTAGCCCACACCCCTCTCCACGCGGAGAGGGGCAGGGGGTGAGGAAAAAAGATGATATTCCATACGGAAGTAAATATTACCCCTCTAAACCACTCCATTCACTATTGCGACGGTCTGCTCTTCCTAGGTTCCTGCTTTGCTGATGAAGTGGGTAGTCTTTGCCGTGGTTTGGGATTTGATGCCTTGGTGAATCCATTTGGGGTGCTTTACAATCCTGCCAGCATCGCCCAGTCGCTGGAGCGGCTGGATAGTGGAAAGTCATTTGGACATGAGGATGTGCTTGAAGTAGGCGAGGGGCAATACTGCACTTTTAGCCACAACACGACGTTTTGGAACCGTTCTGAGGAGGAACTTTTGGAACAGGTCAATCAGTGTCTTGCTGAGGCTCATGCGCATTTTGTCAAATCCAAGTGGATTATCCTTAGTCTGGGCACTTCATGGGTTTTCCGAAATAAAGAGAATGGGTTTGTGGTTTCCAACTGCCACAAGTTGCCTGCAGCTCGTTTTGAGCGTGTTTTCCTATCTGTGGAACAATCTGTCCAATACCTTTCTGAGATCGTTCAGCAGCATCCTGAAAAGCGGTTTATCTTCACCGTCTCGCCTTTGCGGCATTTGAAGGATGGTTTGCACGAGAACCAGCTGAGCAAGGCGGCCTTGTTGTTGGCCGTCGATCAGGTGTGCAAACAATTTGGCAATGCCCATTATTTCCCAGCCTACGAAATCCTATTGGACGAAATGCGTGACTATCGTTTTTATAAGGAAGACATGGTCCATCCCACCGAACAGGCAGTTCGTTACATTTGGGAACGCTTCGTCGATTTTGCCATCGACCCGAAGGAAAAGCCCGCAATGAAAGCCGCCGCAGAGTTGAAGCAGATGCTTCAGCATAGACCACTTTTTCCAGAAAGCGAGTCTTATAAGAAGTTTGAACAGCTGAAAGAAAAGAAAATCAGCGAGTTGAAGCGAGATTTTCCGAGAGTTTGCATTAATAATTTGAGCGAATAGGGCTTGTTTCCCCAAAAATTCGTACTTTTGCCGCCCATTCCGCGAAAGGAATGACATTTTCAACATTAATACATTATTACTAAATGACTGACAACGAAAGATCTGGCAAGCGTCCGCGCACCAGAAAGCCTGTTGACGAACCGGAAGTGTTCCAACAGAGGAGGTCCTTCAAATTCTATCACCGTGACGGTGACGAGGAAGGACATGAAGAGAGAAGCTTTGGCGACAAGCCGAGAGGTGAGCGCCGATTTGATGACAACCGTGGCGACCGCAGGTTCGGTGACCGTAAGTTTGGTGACCGCCCCCGACGCCGCTTCGACGACGAAGAACGTGGCGAAGGCCGTCGTGACGACCGTCCCCGCCGCCGATTTGACGATGACGAGCGTCCGCGCCGTCGTTTCGATGACGACAAACCGCGTGAACGCCGTTTCCATGACGACGACCGTCCACGTCGCCGCTTTAATGATGACGACAAACCACGTCGTCGTTTTGATGATGACAAACCCCGTGGCGAGCGTCGTTTCGATGACCGTCCCCGCCGCAGATTTGATGATGACGAGCGTCCGCGCCGTCGTTTCGACGACGACAAGC
>CAMYXV010000169.1 GCA_947303055.1 uncultured Bacteroidales bacterium | reverse complement strand
TAATTATTTAATCTCCTTGTGGAGGGTCATCTTTTTGAGAATCGGGTTATACTTCATCAACTCCAGACGGTCGGGAGTGTTCTTCTTGTTCTTCATGGTGTAGTATCTCGAAGTGCCGGGCATGCCGCTGGCCTTGTGCTCAGTGCATTCGAGGATGACTTTCACGCGTGCATCTTTCTGTTTCTTTGACATTGCTTATACTCCTTTCAAATTTGGCTGCAAAAGTACAACTTTTTCAAATACCCACAACCAATTTTTCAAAATTTTATTCTCCTGCAATAACCTTGTTTACAATTTGCAGAATTTCAGCCTCTTGCACAAGAGCGGCAGCCTCAATCTCAGCAGCTTCCTTCAAGATTTCGGCCTTGAAAGCCTCATCTTTCAGCGAAGAAGCATTGATTTTGACGTTCAAATGGGCACCCATAACGGCCGAACGAGCGCACAAAGCACCCACACCGGCGTCGGTGACGGAGTTCGGATTGCCGGTCTCAGCCATGGCGCGAACCACCTCGAAAGCCTTGAAGGCGACCTTCATCGTGCGGAAAGGCACTTGGGTGGCATACTTGGTAGCCTCTTGGATGGCGGCACTACGGGCAGCCTTCTCCTCGTCAGTCTTCTTCGGCAGTCCGAAAGCATCCATGATCTTATTGAAGGCATTGGTATCTTCATCAACCAGTTCAAGCAGCTCGTCCTTGATAGCTTGACCCTTGACGGCCCAGTTAGAGAATTCTTCCCAGCGCTCGTCCCAGCCCGGCTTATGCGACGACAAATTGGCAACCATCGTGGCCAAAGATGCACCAAGGGCACCCATGTAGGCCGAGATGGAACCGCCACCAGGAGCGGGGCTTTCAGAAGCGGTCTCGTTGGCAAAGCCCGTGCAGGTCATGTCGACGAGTTTCTTCTGCGTGTGGTCTTCGATGAGATATTCAATGACCTTTTCCTTCGGGTCGAAAGGCTTCAGGTCGTCGAGGCCCATCGACTTGATGGCGATCTTCATGATTTCCTCTTCACTGACACCGAGGCTGCGTTGCTGCTTGGCGAGATAGAACCTACCGGCATCCATCAGCACCTTCTTTGGGACGAGGCCGACGATTTCGCAGCCGGTGACACGCACGCCACGAGCAGCGGCCTTGGCACAGACCTCCTCGAAGCAGACGTGGACGGGCGACACGCTGATGTTGGTGATGTTCATCGACACCTGGGCGATGCCGTAGTCCTCGATGAACCAGCCGATGGCCTTGGTGGCCTTCAGCGTGCCAGGAATCATAATCGGTTTGCCGTTTTCGTCCTTCATCGGCTTGCCGGTCACCTTGCCGCCTTCGCGCATCGGGCGACCCTTTTCGCGCACGTCGAAAGCGATGGCGTTGGCGCGACGCGTCGAGGTGGTGTTGAGGTTATAGTTGATGGCCACGAGGAAGTCGCGGGCACCCACTTGGGTGGCACCCGTGTGGGCCACGTGTTCGTTCCATTCGTTGGGACCGAAGTCTGGTTTCCATTGCTCGGTGCCGAGGCGCGAGGACAGGGATTCATATTCACCCGTGCGGCAATAAGCGAGGTTGCGGCGCTCCTTGATGTAGGCAGCCTCTTCGTAGCAGTAGATCGGGATATTCAGTTCTTCGCCGAGGCGCTTGCCCAGCTTGTGGGCATACTCGACCACCTCTTCCATGGTGATGTTGCTCACGGGGATGAGGGGGCACACGTCGGTGGCACCCTGACGCGGGTGGGCACCATGGTGCTGGCTCATGTCAATGAGTTCGGCGGCTTTCTTCACCACGCGGTAGGCGGCTTCGCACACAGGCTCAGGCTCACCCACGAAGGTGATGACGGTGCGGTTGGTGGTCATGCCGGGATCCACGTCCAGCAGCTTGACGCCTTCCACTTTCTCGATTTCGGCGGTTACTTGGTCAATGATGTTTTTATCGCGGCCTTCGCTGATATTCGGCACGCATTCGATAAGTTGTTTCATATTGTTTGATTTAATATTTGAAATTCAAAGATTTAAGATTGAGATTCTCTTCGAGAATGGAGTTTGTGTCAGTGTTTCAAGCGGCGGTGGAAACGGCTACTGTCAATTGACTGGTTCTACCGCCGCTGGAAACTAAAATGCACACTCCATTCCCCGCAGGGGAATCTCTTTGGCTTTCGCGGCTGCAAAGGTACGGCTTTTTTCGATACTAATAAAGAGAAATTATTCCAACCTGAAAATAACAGGAATAGTATAAGAGACCCTGACGGCTTCTCCATTTTGCATTCCAGGCTTAAACTTGGGCATAGACTCCACTAAGCGGATAGCCTCCTCATCGCAACCACCGCCAACTCCCTTTAACACTTTAATATTGGAAAGGCTTCCGTCTGGTTCGACGATGAAATTGACATACAATAGACCTTTTATCCCCTTTTCTTTTGCTTCGGCAGGATATTGAATGTTGTCCTTAACGAAATCCATCAAGGCCCTGTCACCTCCAGGAAACTCTGGCATTTGTTCAACAACAATATAAACGCCAGGACGATTTTCATCTTCTTTTGGCTCAAATACATATGAATAATTATCAGGCAATGTTACCATCACATCGCCTTCAAGCAGATAAGGCTCATCCACGCTGTCGTTCCTAACAGTATCAGTAGTGGTCGTGATGGTGTCCTCTGGTCCGACAAGCATTCCATTCAGGGTCGGTGCCAACGGACCACATCCCGCTGCGGTAATGGCGGTTCCAATGGTCATTCCAGCAAAGATAGCGGCTTTACCCATACGCTGCCGTTTCTCCAACTCGCGCTCCAAATAGCGAACCTCTGCCTCACATTTCGGGCAAGTGCCTTTGCAGTCGCCTTGGTAGGTGCATTCCTCAACGACCAACTTAATGTCGTTCTCCGTAGCAATCTGCTTGCGGATTTCCTTCAGGATTTTGCAGGTTTGTTTGCCTTTAGCCATGGCTAATCGTTTTTAGTGTGTTATCATCGGGAAATGTAGTTTCTGCACGCATTGGCAGGCGAAAGAGATTTTCTCTCCCGAGTTCAATTCCCAAATGGCGGGCTCCCATTCCATGAACTTGAACAGCGCCGCCACTTGAGCATCTAACGGAGCATTGACACCTTTTTTTATATCAATGTGCGACAAATGGCCGTTGGGCTCCACAGTGAAGGCGACTTCCATATCGCCGTATGCATTGCCGTCTGCATTCTTGCCCAAGTTCTGGGATAGGAACTCCAAAAGGGCAGACTCCCCTCCCTCAAACTGCGGCGCATGAAGGCGAACCGTGTTTTCAAACAAAGTATCAGAGACATTGTACTGTGAATTATCACGATAGAAAGCGGCAAGTCCCTTATCATCGTACTCAACCGTATCGGGACGCCTCAAATCACCACCTATCACGACCAAATTTTTCATTCCAGGAACCATAAACCGGCTAATCTCCTCTTGGGTCAACACATGATGGTAGGGATATGTCTCTGGAGGATAAAGAGGAATGGCGCCGTATTCAACAATTGTCACGTCCCCTCGCAACGTCCCCAAATTGTTTTGATTCATATTCAAGCTGTCCGGCTGCTGCGCCAATGCCACTTGGCTTGTACTTAGCAAGCCAACGGAAAGACCTGCCACAACCGCCGCCTTACCCATGCGTTGTCGCTTCTCCAACTCGCGCTCCAAATAACGCAATTCGGCCTCGCATTTCGGGCAAGTGCCGAGACAATCACCTTGGTAAGTGCATTCCTCGA
>CAMYXV010000168.1 GCA_947303055.1 uncultured Bacteroidales bacterium | reverse complement strand
CATACCCCTCGGGTTGTATGCTGATTTCCTCATCTGGCGCACAAAGCGTAAGCGTAGAGATATAGTTTTGCATGGTTTCATCGTAGAGCAAGTCTTTAGAGTATCCTAGGATAACTTCGGATAGCACGTTGCTTTCGGCAAAAACCATTTCTCGGATGTTTGTATCGGCTTTTAGTTGTTCGGCAAATTGGGCATAACTGTTTTCAAACGCTTCGTCACGTTTTTCCATCAGTTTTTGTGCCTGCCGTTCCATTTGTTCGTTTTCCCGACTTTCACTGATTTTATAGTAAACGTATGTCCCAATGATGGATACCAATATAATGATCGCCAAGCCTATTTCAATGGCTCGTGATTTGGTTTTTTCACCTGGAATTGCCTCGCGTCGTTTTCCGAACGCTAAACATAAACCTATGATGAATGATATTACAAAAGGCAAATGCCATAAATACCTATATGGCTCTTTAAGCTTAGGTTGGTCCGTGAATTGGTAATGTGCCAAAACTTTACCGTCCTTGTTTAATAACGCCGTTCCGTTATCAGTGTTGGAGAAAGAAACCTTGGCATCAATGAACTTTGGTAGGGTCTGAAAACGATTTTCGAAATAGTGGTTCTCGATTTGATAGCTTGTGTTGACTAATTGATACACGAAGTAAGTCATGCTCCCTCTCTCATACGACTTTACATAATAGTCTCCGAAAAGCAATGGGCATATCGTATCATGTCCAATCTTGACTTTTCGCTTCATCAATTTTGGGTTAACGTCGTTGCGGTTCCAAAACACTAAGGTGTCGTTCATAAAAACAGTCAACCCCGTTTGGCTCTTTTCAAGTTCGTCATGGTTGAGGCCCTTGTCAATCAACATTCGCATTTCGTTATCCATCTTGAGCACGGATCTTTGAACGTTATGCTGAATAAAGTTTTCGTTCAAGATGAAATAAAAGAACGCGGCAAGCAAAAGCCATAAGGCGATGCTGATCCAACACAGACTGATTCCTATTTTTCTTGTTCTTTTGCTTTTCATGCGCTCTTTTTTCTTAAAACTGCGGTTTTGTGTTGATATTGTGTTAGTTATAAAACCTTTAATAATTTCGCTTTTCTTCCGCCGATTTGACCCGTATTTCAAAAACCCATCAAAATGCCTTAAATCGCCCAAAAACGGCCAAATTTTGGATTTTTCTATTTTTTCTCAAAAATGTACACCATACTTGACCACTCGCCAGACCTTCTTGCCTTAAAATTTGAGACCAGCCCTCTAAAAGCACCTTTTATTAATGGAAGCGAATGATGTTTGTATTGTTCACTCATGTATGAGATGTAATAAGCGTCCCAAACTAGCTTATCTGTCTTTTTTAACTCCAATCCTTTTGATTTGAAAATCTTTGTTAGCGTAGTCTTGTTGAAATGGCTCAAATGTCTCGGCACGTCATATGCCGCCCAAAGTTCATTGTAGAACTGGGCGTCGTATGATTTATAGTTGGGCACGGCAATAACAATCCTACCTTGGGGCTTGACGAGTCGTTGCAACTGTTCGACCTGCCATTTCAAATTGTTTACATGTTCCAATACATGCCACATGGTAATCAAGTCAAAGCTTCCATCAGGAATTTGTTCCAAGTCTTCACTTGCAATGATGTCGGCTTTGATTTTTTTTCTTGCAATGTTTTTGGCATCTTCTGAGGGTTCTACGCCAGTACAACTCCAACCATGTTCTTCCGCTGTGTGTAAGAAATCCCCAACCCCACAACCAATATCTAAAAGCCTTCCTGCTTTTATATCTTTCGTGGCGAGATTGTATTTGTGTTTCAGATTCACCTTTTTTACCGCTTCATAGACTTTCGGAATGAAGCCTTTCTTGTTTTCCTGGTGGCTGTAATACTCTTCCGACTTGTAATAATCCCCGATTTTCTCTTTGCTCGGTCGGGGCATGGTATATAGCAGGCCGCAATTGAGACATTCGCAAATATGGAAATCTTCTTTGGAAAGGAATTCATCCTTCAACCAGAGATTGATCTGTGCCTTGTCGGAGCCGCACCATGGACATTTATTGTTCATTTTTTCAGTGTTTCATGTGAAACAATCTCGTTATCTTCCTAAAAATATGGCCAACACATTGATGTCGGCAGGTGAAATCCCGCTGATTCTTGACGCTTGTCCCAGGGTTTCCGGTTTGTAGCGATTCAGTTTTTCACGGCATTCGTATGACAGGGATTGGATGGTATGATAATCGAAATCTTTTGGAAGTTTGATGTACTCCAATCGATCGAGCTTTTCAGCCAGTTCCTTTTCCTTTTGGATGTAACAGTCATACTTGATTTGGATCTCGGCCTCTTCCAAACACTCTTTGACGAATCGGTCTTCTCCCCTATACTGCTCAAGTGATGGTAAGGTATTAATCATGTCAGAAAGACCAATTTGAGGACGCAAAAGCAAATACGACAGTTTCGTTTTTTGCTCAATCCTTGAGCTTTCGTTTTGCTCCAAAAGACCGTTGATTTCATCTGGATAGGCATAAGTCTCGTTTAAGAAATTCTTAATCTCCTCGACTTTTGTCTGTTTATCTAAGTACTTTTGGTAGCGTTCTTCTTTGGCCAAACCGAGTTTGTACGACAATTCCGTCAGTCGTGCATCGGCATTGTCTTGTCGCAACAGGATGCGGTATTCTGCCCTACTGGTAAACATTCTATAGGGTTCGTCCACGCCTTTTGTGATGAGGTCATCGATGAGGACGCCGATATACGCCTGTGTTCGGGATAAGACCAAGGGTTGTTCGTCACACAGCGTCAAACTCGCATTGATACCCGCCATCATGCCTTGACAAGCGGCTTCTTCATAACCCGTCGTTCCATTGATTTGGCCAGCGAAATATAAGCCGTGGATAAGTCTTGTTTCCAGCGAATGGTGTAACTGCTCAGGTGGGAAATAATCGTACTCGATGGCGTAGCCTGGTCGATAGATTTTGGCATTTTCGAAGCCTTCGATTTGTCTCAAAGCTTCGTATTGGATATAATCTGGCAGCGACGAACTAAATCCATTGAGATAATATTCTTGGGTGGTCCAACCTTCGGGTTCCACGAAGAGCTGGTGGCTGTCCTTACCCGAAAAGCGCTCAATTTTGTCCTCAATGCTGGGACAATACCTCGGTCCCACCCCTTGGATTCGACCGTTGAACATGGGCGAATATTTGAACCCTTTTCGGAGTGTTTCGTGTACCTTTAATGAGGTATGGGCAATCCAGCAACTTTTTTGTTTCGAGATTTTGAAGGGTTCTGTATAGGAAAAACCGACCACTTCATCGTCACCTTTTTGCTCTACAAGCTTGCTGAAATCTATCGTTCGACCATCGATTCTGACGGGTGTTCCCGTCTTCAGCCGCTTAACCTCAAAACCGAGTTCTTTGAGTTGTTCGCTGATGCCGTGACTGGCCACCTCACCCATTCTGCCACCCGAAAAATGCTGTTCACCGATATGTATCAAACCGTTCAAGAAAGTGCCATTGGTGAGGATGACAGCCTTGCTTTCGATGTCACCGCCCATCATGGTTTTGACTCCTTTCACTTGGTTACCATCAAAGAGCAGGCCCACCACAGTATCTTGCCAGAAGTCGACATTGGGCGTCTTCTCCAATAGGCTGCGCCATTCTACCGAAAACATCATCTTGTCACTCTGGCATCTGGGGCTCCACATGGCAGGACCTTTCGACTTATTGAGCATCCTGAATTGGATCATGGTGCGGTCGGAAACAATGCCTGAATAGCCACCCATAGCATCAATTTCGCGGACGATTTGACCCTT
>CAMYXV010000167.1 GCA_947303055.1 uncultured Bacteroidales bacterium | reverse complement strand
ACATCGCACTTGAATCGGGAAGCGGAACGTTGGGAGTCGACCAGAGAGATTGGCTTGAAAAAGTGTTGAAAGACAAGAAAAATCAAGGGTTCAGGCATATTATCGTGTTTACGCACACACATTTCTTCAAGAAAGATATGTCGCAGGGTCACACCAGCAATTTCAATCTTGAGGAGACGTATGATTTGGCGGATTTGTTCGACAGATACGACGTTTCGATGGTGCTTCAGGGGCATTCACATTCAAGAGATCTGACGATTTTCAAGGATGTGGTGTATTTAAGAATTGATGCGCTGGAAGACCATTATCCGAATGCATATTATACAATTTTAAAAGTTGGAAACAATATCAATTATGAATTTATAAAAGTTAATTAGTTATGAAATCAAATGGCAATTACGATTGGAAGTTTTCGACCGTGGGCGGTGTCACGAGAGTGAACATCGAGTCGGGACAGGACATCCTGCATTTGGATGAGCTTGACAGAAAACTCTGGACGGCTTTGAGCTGCCCGCTGAAAGGCATGGAAATCGACGAGAAGACCATGACAATGCTCGACACCAACTGCGACGGCAAGATCCACATTGAGGAAGTCGTGGCGGCATCGAAATGGCTCACGAAGGTCATCAACGACCCGGATTTATTGTTGAAACGCGACGCTTTTATCCCGTTTACGGCGTTCAACACGGCCAACGAGGAAGGTCTGCATCTGCTCGAAACTTCTAAGCAAATCCTTGAGAATCTTGGAGTTGAGAAAGACAACATCTCGATAGCCGATGTGTCGGACAGTCTGGCAATCTTCGCCAAGACACGCTTCAACGGCGACGGTATCATCACCGAGAACTCCGCTGACGACGAGGCTGTGAAGGCACTCATCAAGCAGGTTTTGGACACTATGGGTAATGTGACCGACCGTAGCGGCGATCCAGGCATCGACACCGACAAGATAGAGGCGTTCTACACAGCTTTGGCAGATTATACAGCATGGAAAGACGCTGGCGACGCTGACAAAGCCAACATCTTCCCTTATGGCGACGACACAGCGGCGGCATTGGCAGCTTGCATGGCGGTGAAGGATAAGATCGACGATTTCTTCATGCGCTGTAAACTCGCATCGTTCAATGCCGACAGCGCTTCGGTGTTGGATGTTTCATCAGCGAAGATTGGCGAAATCAGCGGAAACAATTTAGCCGCAAGCACCGATGAGATTGCGACATATCCGTTGGCACGCGTCAACGCTGAACACAAGTTGCCTTTGGGCAAGGAAGTCAACCCGGCATGGGCTGGCGCTATTGCTGCGTTGAAGGCATCGGTTATCGATAAAGAATTCAAAAATGCTGAATATCTCACTGAGGAACAATGGGTTAGCATCTTAGCTAAGTTCAACGCCTACAACGCCTGGATGGGAGCTAAGAAAGGCGCTGAAGTTGAAGGTTTAGGCTATGACACAGCCAAGACAATCCTTGCTGAGAACAAGAAAGAAGCTTTGTTAGACCTCGTGGCTCAGGATAAGGCTCTCGAGTCGAAATCTAACGCCATCGACCAAGTCGACAAGCTTCTGCATCTCTACAGAGATTTCTACACCTTGCTGACTAACTTCGTGACATTCAGTGACTTCTATTCACCTGCGAAGAGAGCTATTTTCCAGGCTGGAACATTGTACATCGATGAGCGTGCTTGCGATCTCTGTATCAAGGTTACCGATATGGGAGCACAAGGCGCGATGGCACCGCTGAGCAACATGTACATTTTGTATTGCGACTGCACCTGCAAGAGCAAGCCAGGCACTTTGAACATCGCCGCTGTCGTGACCGATGGCGACGTGGGAGATATCATGGTTGGCAAACACGCCGTGTTTTATGATAATGACGGTCTCGGCTGGAACGCCACGGTTACCAAGATTGTCGACAATCCTATCAGCATCCGTCAGGCATTCTGGTCGCCTTACCGCAAGATGGCGAAGTCGGTCGAAGACATGATCAACAAACGTGCTGCCGAGAAAGACGCCAAGGTGATGGCTGACGCCAACTCGAAGATCAATAACGCTGAGATTCCTACCGACGGTGCGAAACCAGAGGTGAAGCCGCCGTTCGACATCGCCAAGTTTGCTGGTATCTTTGCAGCTATAGGCTTGGCAATAGGCTTGGTGGCATCAGCAATCGGAGGATTGTTTGAGTGGCTTGGAGCACATTGGTACAACATCGTGATTTTCTTCTTGATAATCATTGCGATAATCTCCGGTCCGAGCATGATTATGGCTTGGCTGAAGCTGAGAAAACGCAACCTCGCGCCTATTTTGAACGCCAACGGCTGGGCATTGAACCAGAGAATTTTGGTCAACACCAAGTTCGGTGCCACATTGACAGGCATTGCGAAATATCCTATCGTGAAGACAAAAGACCCGTTCACCACAAAGGCTCCTTTGTGGAGACGAATCTTGAATTGGTTCATCTTCGCGGTCTGTCTCTGCGTGGCGGTTTATTTCATCTTGCCTAAAGACATGAGGCCATTCAAGAGCTGCTGCCAGAAGGCTGAGGTGGAGGTGGTTGAGGAGACAGCAGAATAGTGATAAGACACTTAATATTAAAGAAAAAAAGCCGTGGGATTTACCTACGGCTTTTTTAATTAATTATTATAAGGTGAAGTTAAATTGAGGAAAATTTATTATATTTGCATCATAAAAGATTTTTAAAATGGCAAAAGTAAAGGAAATACAGGAAGAACCATTGGAAAAGCAACTTTGGAAGGCTGCCGACAAATTACGTAAGAATATTGATGCTGCTAAATATAAAGATGTTGTGCTGGGACTCATCTTTTTGAGATACATATCCATCTCATTTGAAAGTTTGTATAATGAGTTGGTGAAGCAGCAAGCTGATGGAGCCGACCCTGAAGACCGTGAGGAATATATGGCAGAAAACGTGTTCTATGTGCCAGCCAATGCCCGTTGGTCGTATCTGGTTTCGGTTGCTAAGAATCCACTTATTGGAAAGTACATTGATGATGCAATGGATGCTATTGAGCATGAAAACAAAACACTGAAAGGCATTTTACCAAAGGTATTTTCCAGATCGGAACTTGACCCGACGAGTTTGGGTGAATTGATTGACCTGATAGGAAACTCCACTTTGCAAAATACCAGCACCAAAAGCGCAGATTTGTTAGGCCATGTGTTCGAGTATTTCCTTGGTGAGTTCGCCTTGGCGGAAGGCAAGAAGGGAGGACAATTCTACACGCCGCGCAGTGTCGTGGAATTATTGGTTAATATGTTGGAGCCATATAAAGGTCGTGTGCTTGACCCTTGTTGCGGTTCGGGTGGCATGTTTGTGCAGAGCGAGAAGTTTGTGAAAGAACATCAGGGACGGATTGAGAACATCTCCATCTATGGACAGGAAAGCAACCAGACCACATGGCGGCTTTGTAAGATGAACCTTGCCATTCGTGGTATTGATGCTTCGCAGGTGAAATGGAACACTGAAGGTTCTTTCCTCAACGATGCGCACAAAGATGTTAAAGCTGATTTCGTGATGGCAAATCCTCCATTTAACGATAGTGATTGGAGTGGCGACCAACTTCGCAGCGATGCACGTTGGCAGTATGGAGTGCCACCTGTGGGCAATGCCAACTTTGCTTGGATACAGCATTTTATCTACCATTTAGCACCATCGGGACAGGCAGGTTTTGTGCTGGCCAAAGGCTCGCTGACATCGAAAACAGCAGGTGAGGGCGACATTCGCAAGGCGTTGATTAACAAAGGAATGATTGCCTGCATAGTTAATTTGCCTGCCAAACTGTTTTTGAACACGCAAATTCCCGCTTGCCTGTGGTTTGTGACACGTAACCGCACAAAACGAGCCGGAGAAATCCTTT
>CAMYXV010000166.1 GCA_947303055.1 uncultured Bacteroidales bacterium | reverse complement strand
GCATTACCAACTACAAGAAAAAGCGCAATGAGACCGCTAAGAACCTGAGCTATCCCCAGGAAATCACTTTTGAACAGAAAGCCGCAGAAGCCGTTGACTTTGCTTCATATTACATGGAAAACGAAAACTATGCCACCGCTCTGAACGGTGACGGCGAGAAGGTCGGTTTCCTTGATATCGTTAAAGACTATGGTTCGACCAAGGCAGGCAAGCTTGCCGCTTATTATGCTGGTCTCTGCTATCTGAAGCAAGGCGACTACAACAACGCCATCGATTACCTTAAGAAATACACCAACGATGATAAAGTGTTGGCTCCTTTGGCATTAGGCCTTATTGGTGACTGCTATCTTGAACTTGGCGACCAACAAAACGCCGTTACCTATTACGATAAGGCTGCCAAGAAGAACGCCAACGACTTCTCTTCTCCGATGCACCTCATGAAATTGGGAATGACCTATGAGATTATGGGCAACTATGCCAAGGCTTTGGAGACTTACAAAGCTCTGAAGAAAGACTACCCGAACAGCAATGAGGCTTTCGAAATCAGCAAGAACATCGCCTATCTCGAAGAGAAGATGAAATGATTTAAGGGTTAAGTAATCTAAATGCCTGGCTCGTTTGGGTCAGGCATTTTTTTGACAACTTATGAAGAACAATATCAGAATCGCTTATTTCGGTACACCCGAATTCGCAGCCTCACAACTGGAAGCCATTTTAGGAGCTGGTTATGAAGTGGCCGTTGTCGTCACCATGCCCGACAAGCCTGCTGGACGCGGTCGCAAGATACAGTATTCCGAAGTCAAAAAGACAGCCTTGGAGCACAATCTGCCTTTGCTCCAGCCTGAGAAATTAAAAGATCCTGTTTTTTTAGAGCAATTAGCTTCTTTTCAAACCAATCTCTTTATCGTTGTGGCTTTCAGAATGTTGCCTGCTGTAGTATGGCAAATGCCAGAACTTGGCACTTTCAATCTCCACGCATCTCTCCTGCCTCAATACCGTGGTGCTGCACCTATTAACTTTGCCATCATCAACGGAGAAACCGAAACAGGACTCACCACTTTCTTCCTCAATGAAGAGATTGACAAAGGAGCCATCATCATGCGAGAGAAAGTCGGCATCCGTCCCGACGAAACCGCTGGAGAGCTTCATGACGAGTTGATGCTTATGGGCAATAAAGTTATTGTGGAAACTATAAAGAAAATAGAACTCGGAGATGTCCATGCTCTACCACAAGAAGAACTTACTGAGGCCCATTCCCTAAAGCCTGCGCCAAAAATTACAAAAGAATTCTGCAATGTGGACTGGAGTCAAGACTGCCAAATGGTATACAACCATATCAGAGGCTTATCGCCCTACCCTGCCGCCCACACCCAGCTTGTTTCCGAAGATGGTGATAATATCGATTTGAAAATCTTCTCATCCGAAATCGAACTATGCCTGCCAGGACTACCCGTAGGGAGTGTTGTCACTGACAACAAGAAATACCTTAAAGTCGTCTTACGTGACGGATTCATCAGTCTGACGAACGTACAACAACCTGGCAAAAAGGCCATGCCCATTGATGATTTTTTACGTGGCACTCAGCTAAATGCCGTCTGGAAAACCTCTATTATTTGAAGAAAAAAGCCTCTTTTTTGAAGAATTTGCGTTTTTTCATTAAAAATTGTACATTTTTTTTTCAAAAACGCTTGTGTTTTTGAAAAATACATTACTTTTGTCGGGTAAAAGTTTAACCACTAATTAAAACTAACTATGAATAAAGTAGAATTAATCGATGCCATGGCCGAAAAGGCTGGCATGACTAAGGTTGATGCAAGAAAGGCTCTTGATGCCTTTTTGGATGTCACAAAAGCTGAACTGAAGAAGGACGGCAAAATCGCCCTCGTTGGTTTCGGTACTTTGGCTGTTACCAAGCGTCCCGCCAGACAAGGCCGCAACCCCAGAACGGGAAAGACCATCAAGATCGCTGCAAAGAAAGTAGTGAAGTTCAAACCCGCAGCGAACATTCTGAAATAAGAATTCCAAACAGAAACAAAAAAGCCGTCACGAATGACGGCTTTTTTTGTTGTTCTTTCGTCTCACAGAACCATCCTTTTCCAACTGCAAAACACCGCTGTCGACGAGAAACCGAATGGTATCCAACACCTTGGTTTCTTCAAATTCCGAACATTTGGTCAGCACGACTTTCATCGACTGTGCCGTTTCACTCATCACACTTTGCACTTTTTCCTCTATCGCTCCATACGAAACCCTATTCCCACCCTGTTTTAAACATACATCACAACGGCCACAAGTTTTCTTCGTCTTTTCATTGAAATAGCGCAATAACTGCACACTGCGGCACTCCTCGTCATTGTTCACAAAATCAATTACCGCATTCACACGCGCTTCAGCGTCTTTCTTTCGGTCATAATAGTATTCTTTTGAAAGACCAAAATGCTTTGCATTAACAAATTCTGAAAGGAATAACACTTGTGGCTTGTCATTTCTTGGCGCATAGGAAATGAAGTTATCTGCCTCCAATTTCTTCAACTGTTCAATTACCTTATCAGACGACACACCGATCTTCTTCGCCATCGATTCCTCATTGATTTTCACAAAGTCTGTCATCACTCCAGGTAGACTCCTAAGCATGAACTTGATAAGCTCGCTATACTGTGGACTATTGACCTGAAAACCATAAATATCGTCACGAGAGGCCTTAATCATTACCTTGGAAGGCTCATCGAAGCTGTCGGAAAGCATCAGGAAGCCTTCTTTTTCAAGAATCTTCAATGTATGGTACACCTCAACGATGGAAAAACCATAACGATTGGCAAAATCACCGATGACGAAAGGATACGACACATTCTCCCCTGCCCCGACTGGAATATTGAAATAATTACCCAAAGCATTATAAATCAACTTGATTCGCTCCAATTCAGGAAACGACTGCGCCAGATTCTCCTGCAGCTTTTTGATGTCAGCAGGTGAAACAAGCAGGAAGGCTTCGGAAAGCTTGAGGTCGCGGCCAGCGCGACCTGCCTCTTGGAAATAGGCTTCAATGCTGTCCGGCAAGTCCATATGGATTACGAGGCGCACATCGGGCTTGTCGATACCCATGCCGAAAGCATTGGTGGCGGCGATGACCTTCACCTTTCCCTTCATCCAGAGGTCCTGGCGCTCATCACGTGTCTTGGCATCTAGTCCGGCGTGATAGAATGTTGCAGAAATACCCACCGAGTTGAGCCAGTCAGCGATGACCTGCGTGCGTTTGCGGTTGCGTACATACACGATAGCACTTCCCTCGGTCATGGTCTCCATCTTGCGGCGCAGCACACCATATTTGTCGGCCTCGTGATACACGTTGTAGGTCACATTCTTTCGCTCAAAGCTGCTTTGGAAGACATTCTTCTGCTTGAAGCCTAAACGAAACTGTATGTCATCCACCACCTTTGCCGTCGCGGTGGCAGTAAGTGCCAACACAGGTGTTTTAGGCATATACGGCCTAATATCAGCAATCTTCAAATAGGGCGGACGGAAATCGTAGCCCCATTGCGAGATGCAATGCGACTCATCAACAGCCAATAGGCAGACCTTCATCCGCTTCAAAGCCTCCAAGAATTGGTTGGTCTGCAAACGCTCAGGAGAAACATACAGAAACTTCAATCTATCATAGGCTGCTTGGTTATAAGCAAGCTCCAAGGCATCGGGATGTAAGCCTGAGTAGATAGCCGCAGCGGGGATGCCTTTGTCCAGAAGATGTGCCACCTGATCCTTCATCAGCGCAATGAGCGGGGTGATAACGAGACACAAGCCTTCCATCGCCATGGCGGGTACCTGGAAGCAGATGCTTTTGCCGCCTCCCGTAGGCAACAGTGCAAGCGTATCCTTCCCCGCCATCACCGAGTCGACAATGTCTTCCTGAAGGGGACGAA
>CAMYXV010000165.1 GCA_947303055.1 uncultured Bacteroidales bacterium | reverse complement strand
TCCACATCGACTTCTTGGGATAGCCCGTGGCTCGCATCAAGCCCGTGAGGTTGAATGACAAGGTGGTCATGAACATACCTGGAAGCACGATGTCCATATATTCGCGGGCATACGCTATAGTGTCGGCCGAGGCTCCGAAAGCCGTCAAGATGCGGTCCATGAAGAGATAGCCGCCTGTGACAAAGAGGAAACCGAAGAGGAAGGTCAACAAGAGGCTGTTGCCCAAGATATCCTCGGCCCATTTGTAGTCTTTCTTGCCCAGGATGATGGACATGCGAGCCGCCGAGCCTGCACCCACAAGTGAGCCGAAGGCATGAATGATGTTCATGATGGGCATGGTGATGGCCAAGCCAGCAATGGCCAAGGCTCCCACATACTGCCCCAAAAACACACGGTCGACGATATTATAAATCGAGGCGATGATGTGGCTAACAATGCTGGGCAATGCATACATCCACAGCAACCGCCTGATACTCTTGGTCTCTAACTCTAATGTCCTGTCAATTTGTTGCATGGTTACTGGGCTTGTCGAAGTATCCGAAAAAACATTCACAAAGGCAAACTTGCGTATTTGCCAAAAACGGGTGCAAAAGTAGCAAAAAACCCTACGCCAAATTCAAACAATTTGCTTATTTTTGCCGCTTGTTTCCCGAAAGGAGAACGACAATCATCTGAAAGAATAAGGTAATGAATTTCAAAGCATTAGTAGTGGTTTTGTCTCTTTCTTTCTGCTTGACAGCCAACAATTGTTGCGTGTCATCAGATGCTAATGCTATTTCTAAGGAGTTGAAAACGATGGAGAAAGACATTCCCTTGCCTTATCATGAAGCTCTGGAGAAAAAGATGAAGCAGTTGGCCGACAAAAACCTTCCGAAGACTTTTTCCAAATACGAGGCTTTCATTGATTCAGCCTTGCTGCAACGGAATATGCCTTTGGAACTGAAGTACTTGCCTTATGCCCTCAGCGGAATGAAAGCCGATTACCGAGTGGGTGACCGTTGTGGTTACTGGGCTTTGCCCACTTTGGTGGGAATGCACTATGGCCTCAGCATCGATGGGAAACAAGACGAGCGGCTCTCTGTGAAAATTGCCACTTTGGCCGCTTTGGATTATCTGAACGACTTGCACAAGAAGTACAACGACTGGTGGTACAGCATCTTGGCCTTCGCCAATAGCCCTACCTCGCTGAGTCATGCGCTGATTCATTATGGCGCTGAGCCTGAGCTTTGGGACTTTTATGAACAGCACTTGATGCCCAACACCAATGTCATCGCCGACTTCATTGCCTGCGTTTATCTCGGCAACGAAGGTCGCCTCAAGTCAGGTACCAATACGGCAACCTCTTCCGAAACCAAAGTCGCTGAACCAGTCGAAGCGCTGACCGAACAAAACATCGAGGACCCTTCGACAAGCTCAGGTACCCCAGTTAAACAACATATCATCAAGAAAGGCGAAACACTGTCGGGCATCGCGGTCAAACATCATGTCACCGTTGAGGAACTGATGGAGTGGAACCATTTGGAAAGTGATAAAATACTTGAAGGAAATACATTGATAATCAAGCAGAAATGAAACCGATACGCATATTAATCTTTATTTTTTCTATCATACTCATTTTAGGGGTGGCATGGTATTTTTTCCCTGCCGAAGGTCTTGCCGTTGGCAAACATTCTTTGCGCTTCCCATCCTATGAAGAGGATTTGGCTCCAGAGAAAGAGGAAGTGGACGTGGATGCCGTTTTGAATAGGGTCAACAAGAGTTTTGAGATGACCTGTTCGGATAACCTTTTGGACAGCTTGAGATTCTTCCGCAGCTACCTGAAGGAAAATCCCAACCGCATTTACCTTCCCAACGACGACTATACCTATTTTGACCCGCTGTTCTACCAATTGGAACATGCTAACGAAGAAGGCAAGACCTATCGCATTATGCACTATGGCGACTCGCAAATCGAGATGGACCGCATCACCTCGGTGTTGAGGCAAAAGTTGCAGGAGTTGTTTGGCGGTTCTGGACCTAACATGATTCCTGCCATACAACCCGTTTCCACCATCTCGGTGACGCAGAATGCCTCTAATTTGACGCGTTACATGGTGTATGGCGATGCCGCACGTGCCTCCCACAACCGCTATGGCGTGATGTCGCAGTTCGGCCAAGTGAGAGGTACTGGCAGTATCTCGTTTACGAGGACGAGTCATTCACAGTCTTTTGAGAAGGCCAAGGAAATCTCCTCGGTTTCGGTGTTGTTGGGCAAAAACAGCAAGAGTTTCACAGCAATACTGAAGTGCGACACCTTAGCCCCCGATGCCAAGATGTTGCCTGCCTGCGACAGTGTTTCGCTCATTACTTGGATTTTACCCACCAACGTAAAACATGGCACCATCACCTTCAAAGGCAACGCCGAAATCTATGCCGTGCTTTTGGACGGCGAGGCAGGCGTGGCCATCGACAATGTGGCGTTGCGTGGCTGCTCGGGCACCATCTTCACCCGCATCAACGAAAACACCCTGCGTCAGTCGTTCGATTTGCTTAACACCCGTCTGATTATCATGCAGTTTGGTGGCAACCGTATGCCAGGCATCAGTTCCACAAAGAACATCCCGCCTTATATCGCCGAACTCGAAAAGCAGATTCAATATATGAAGCGTGTCGCCCCCAAGGCCACCTTCCTCTTCATCGGTCCTGCCGACATGGGTAAGAGTTACGGAGGCAAAATGGGCACTTGGAAAAACCTGCCCGAGTTGAACGACTCGCTTCGTGCTTTGGCCTTACGTAACGACATGGCCTATTGGGACATGTTCAATGTGATGGGCGGCGAAGGCTCGATGGCCCAATGGGTGAAACACAAGCCACCTATGGCTGGCCCGGACTATGTGCATTTCACTTACAGAGGCGCTCAGGAAATCGGCTCCGACCTGGCCAAGTCGTTCACCACCTATTACGATTTCTACAAGTTGCGTCAGCATGTGCCAAGTGAAAAGGTCATTGAGTTCATCAACCTCGACCAAAAAGAAGACTCCCTCCGTACCGCTGGCCGTGTCAAAATGCCCTTCTATCAACCTCGGTATAATTTCATGAAATAATGAAAAAGTGGTTGGTTTTCATAGGATTGCTGTTGGTTTATAGGCTTCTTTCGGCACAGACCTTGCCTTTGGTGAAGCCCGTGCCCGACCTCCCGTTTGCTCATTTCGAACGCAACCAGATCATCTATCCTGGCGATAGTTTGGCGATGGAACGCTTCTTCCAGAAAATGGATTCCGTGGTTTTCTTTGGCGAAGGCAACCTGAGCATCATGCACCTCGGTGGTTCGCATGTGCAAGCAGGTATGTTTACCCAACAATTCCGTGACAACCTACTGAGTATCAGTACGGATTTGATGGGAGGACAGTATTTCGTCTTTCCTTTCTCAACGGGGGGTACCAACAATCCCTCCCATTATATTGTCCGTTCATCCGGGACTTGGACCTACTGCCGCAATGCCGTCAGAAAGGAAACCGACAAGCGCATGGGACTGGCTGGAGCAGCCATCACCACCAACGATTCGACCGCCAGGGTGAGCATCTTGACGAAGGAGAGATACCCCTCCAACCTTCCACCCGATTATGACTTCAACAAGGTGACGGTCATCGGTTTCTCAGAGACCGAAAATGTGGTTCCTGTGGTCAGTTATGACGGCACCACTATTCAGGGGCAATACGACGAATGGAAATCAACCTATACTTTCTCTTTGCCCGATTTCACTGACTCCATCTGCATCATGTTCGATTCCGTTCCGGGCGAATTCACCTTGACAGGGATTCTCCTCGAAAACGACATGCCAGGCATCAGCGTGCATGGTGTGGGCGTCAATGGTGCCAGGGTGTCGTCTTATCTCCGTTGCGACGACTTTGAGCGCGACCTCAACCTCATCCGCCCCGACCTCATCAT
>CAMYXV010000164.1 GCA_947303055.1 uncultured Bacteroidales bacterium | reverse complement strand
ACACCGAGCCGCGTTACATCGTCGACCCGGAGGTCGGTATCCTCACCGGCTTGCGTGGTCACGGCTTCATGCTCGGCCAATACCTTGCCAAACTATATGTTGACAAGTACCTCGGCAAGGAGGTTCCTGGCTACATGAAGGATTTGGCTTTGAGTGGTAAAGGGTTGAGCGAGAACGCGTTCAAGTAATTGAAAATTGAAAATTTATAATTGAAAATTAAGGCTGTCGCGGTTGCGGCAGCCTTAATTATTTAATAATCACATATTGTGACAGATTCTTATTCTTTCTGGTTGCGCTCCTTGACAATCTCTTCCTGCTTGTCCTTCGGCGTCGGCATGTACTGGTGGAACTCCATCGAGTAGTTGGCGCGGCCGGAGGTGAGGTTGCGCAAGGCGGTGGCATAGCCGAACATCTCCATCAGCGGGACAAAGGCATCCAGCTTCTGCGAACCCTTACGGAAACGACGCATGGCCTCGATGCGACCACGGCGCTTGTTGACGTCGCCGGTCACATTGCCGATGTAGTCGTCGGGTGTGTTGATCTCAACCTTCATCACAGGCTCAAGCAGCACAGGGCTGGCTTTCATGAAGGCCTGCTTGAAGCACATCTGGGCGCAAAGTTGGAAGGCCATGTCGCTGGAGTCGACGGGGTGCGAACTACCATCCACAAGGACACACTTCACATCCACGACGGGATAACCCGCGAAAGGACCTTTGTTCATGGCCGCGGCCAGACCCTTCTGCACCGAGGGGATGTATTCCTTCGGAATCACGCCGCCCTTGGTGATGTCGACGAACTCGAAGCCGCCGCCCGGGTTGGGCTCGAAGCGGATGACGGTGTGGGCGAATTGGCCCTTGCCACCAGTCTGCTTCACATAGCGGTAGTTACACTCGAACGGTGCGGTGATGGTCTCGCGGAACGACACCGAAGGCGCGCCCACCGTGACCGGCACCTTGAACTCTTCCTTCAGGCGGTCGACGATGATTTCCAGATGCAACTCGCCCATGCCGGCGATGATGGTCTCTTCCGTCTCCTCGTCGAAGTGGGCGTGGAACGACGGGTCTTCGTTGCAGAGCTTGGCCAAGGCCTCGCTCAGCTTGCTGCGGTTCTTCTTGTCGTCAAGGTTGACCTTCATCTCAATAACCGCAGGCGGTATATTAATGGATTCCAACAAGATAGGTTGTTCCTCATCGCAAAGCGTGTCGCCCGTCTTAGTGTATTTCATGCCTACAAGCGCCACGATTTCGCCCGCGCTAGCCTCGTTGATTTCCTCGCGTTCCTTCGCCTTAATGCGGAAGATACGACCCACACGCTCGTTCTTCAGTTTGTTGGTGTTGTAAACGCTCATGCCGTTGGTCAGCTTACCGCTGAAGATGCGGATAAAGGTCTGCTGGCCCACATAAGGGTCGTTGATGAGCTTGAAGGCCAAGGCCGAGAAAGGCTCGTTTTCGGAGGGGTTGCGACGGTAGGTCTTCTCCTCGTTGGCGGGGTCGTGCGCGATGACGGCACCCAAGTCGTTGGGCGAAGGCAGGTAGTCGACGATGGCATCCAAAAGGAGCTGGATACCTTTGTTCTTATAGGCAGCACCGCAGAGCACCGGCACCATCATCAGTTTGATGGTGGCTTTGCGGATGGCGGCCATCAGCTTGTCGGTGGGGATTTCTTTGTCTTCGAGGTAAAGCTCGGCGATCTCGTCATCGAGGTCAGCCACCTTCTCGATGAGGTTGCGGCGGGCTTCCTGGGCTTGCTCCATCATGTTTTCCGGGATGGGACCCACGATGCGTTCCTTCTCGATGAAGCGCACCGAGTTCATCTGCACCAGATCGACCATGCCCTCAAAATCGGACTCTGCTCCGATGGGGAGATGCAGCGGCACGGCATTAGCACCCAAGTATTTATGCATCTGGTTGACGACCTCTTGGAAGTCGGCTCCCGTGCGGTCCATCTTGTTCACGAAGGCAATACGGGGCACGCGGTATTTATCAGCCTGGTTCCACACCGTCTCCGATTGCGGTTCCACGCCACCCACCGCGCAAAACACCGCCACCATGCCGTCGATGACGCGCAGCGAGCGTTCCACCTCGACGGTGAAATCGACGTGACCGGGAGTATCGATAAGGTTGATCTGATAGCCATTCCAATGGGCAGTGATGGCTGCCGAAGCGATGGTGATGCCGCGCTCCTGCTCTTGTTTCATAAAGTCCATGGTGGCTTGTCCATCATGCGTTTCACCCACCTTACGGTTGACGCCCGTGAAGAACAGGATGCGTTCCGAAACCGTAGTCTTACCAGCATCGATATGCGCGGCGATACCGATGTTTCTCAATTTTGAAATGTTTAAACTCATTATTTTATTTGATTTTCAATTATTTGCAAATACAAATCAAGGACTTGATTTGGGTTGCAAAGGTAGGGAAATTTTCGATGCCAAAATTCCTTACTTTCCGAATTATTAGTATTTTTGCAGCGGAATAGTGATAAAAACACTGTGTAAAAAACTATGAGCAAGTACGAGATTCCCTTTTTGACGGCATGCATACACGCTTTTGGAAGACGGTTTTCCATGACTCGGCAAGCGGCTTTCCGTTATTTGCAGGAGCACAAAGGGTTATCGTTTTTGATTGAGTTCTATGATGTGGAGCATCTACAATCGATGGACGAAACTATTGACGACCTGCTCATCATTTGCCAAAAGAATGGAGGGACGCTCGCATGATACTCTACCATGGCACCAACGAAGACATTGAAACCATCGACCTCTCGAAGGGTTTGCGACACAAGGACTTCGGGAAAGGTTTCTATGTGACTCCCGACAAGACAACGGCCATCCGTATGGCAATAAAGAAAGCCAGACTTTTTGGAGGAACAGCGACGCTGATAACCTACGAATTGGACGATGTGGTTTTCCAATCGGACTTGAAAATCAAGGTCTTTCCCGAAAAGGCCTGCGTGGAGTGGCTTTTGTTCGTGGATGCCAACCGCGACAGGAAAAATGAGGCGCCCATACACGACTTTGACATCGTAATAGGTCCGATAGCCAATGACGGCGTAGTTCTCCAACTGACCAACTACCGCGAAAGAATCTACTCTCCAGAAGAGGTAGCTCGCTTGCTCCAAGACAGGTATCTTGATCAACAATACTATTTCGGAACAGAGCTGGCTTTAAGTTTTCTCCATAAAACCAATACTGAAACCGTATGAACCAGCCTACTCATCATCAAATCGCAACATACTTAACCGATTACGTCTTGAGCGAATTGGTAAAATATGTGATAGAAGACACGGGGTGTTCCATTGAACAGGCGATGGAAAGGGTATATAACTCACCACTAATGCCCGCTTTACAAGATGAAGAGGGGGAACTTTATGTGCAAAGTCCAGCGTATTTGTATGAGTTGATGAATAGGCTCGCTGAACAACCTATATAGCATTTAGGTTTCAGTCGATGTCAAATATTCTGATTTGAGCATCTTTGTTTATTTCCTGAGATGTCGAATTTAACCTAATCCCATCATAAAAAGAATACTGTAGACTTGACGAATCAATCAAATGCTTTTCATCAGAATTGCTTGTTGAGAAATAATACCTTTTGTTTGAACTTAGTAATTCCCTTCGCTTTTCCATCTTGCCTTGATTGCCCATAGGCGTATGTATTGGATTCAATATCAAATCAGTATTATTCAGCAAGTCAAAAAAGCGTTTCTCCAAATCTCTCCTATTTTGCAACCTGAAAACAGATCGATTGGATTCTTTCTGGATGTTCTTAATGATATTAATCTCACCGCATTGCAAAGCCAAGCATTTCTTGCTTTTGACTCGAAAACAACGTTTGTTTTCAAGTTCATCAATAAAATGCTCACACAACAACTCGTTCCCTTCAATTTCTTTAGAAGAAGCAAAAAACTGATTGGTAAACATATTAACCAATCGACCTTGTTCGATCCGAAATAAACAATTCTTTCCTGTTTTTCCGCCACTATTGTTTTAGGGAAAAATGTCATTTGAATTTCAA
>CAMYXV010000163.1 GCA_947303055.1 uncultured Bacteroidales bacterium | reverse complement strand
TTGGCCACATTCTCATAGAAAGGCTTGTCGGGCAGGTTGGCACGCATGCAAATCAACTGCGCCACGCGCTGCTCCACAGTGAGGCTGTTATACACCGAATCTACCCAGCGCGATTCCGCATCCTGGGCAAAGCATTGTGAGGCTGAAATAACCAACACAAAGAAACCTAATAAACACTTTTTGATATTCATATAACTATATTATTTTCAGTATGAAATATTATATGATTTCAACCATTCCTTTAATTCATGCCAATCGTATGGCTTGCATACGATGTTCTTGTTTTCGTCCAATACGAAGACGGTCGGCGTAGACGTGATATGGTAATCCAAAAAAGCCTTGCTATCCCAACGCAAATCATCATAAAAATGGTATCCGGGCAGGCGCATTTTTTTTACCGTTTTAGTCACCTCATCCTGGTTGTCGGCCAAAGCAAAAGTAACCAATTCAAAATCAGACTTCAAGTCAAGATGTTTGCGGATTTGCACCAAATATTCATGGCAGTATTCGCAATCCGTCGACCAAAAGACGAGGATAACATGCTTTGCCTGAGACGAATACAGACTATATTGTTTGCCGTCAACAGTAACGCCTGTGTAATCAGGAGCCAACGCACCGACTTTCACCTTCTGATAAGGCTCTGTGATGGAATCCAACCGCAGCCCTTCTTCCATTGTAATCTCTCCTTCAGCCAGTTGAGGATAGTTCAAAAGATAATCTGTCACTCGGTAACGACCCATGGCAGAATAGCCGTTCAAGGCAAATTCCAGGATATACTCATACATCCGCATGTTGACCTTGGCTTTGTCGAGGACCACACCCAAACCAGCAACCGAAAGGCTGTCGAAGCGCTGTTCGTCGCCATCGGTGAACGAGAAGAAGAAATCGATCAACTTGTCAGACATCGTCTTGGATGAAATCAAAGTCGTATCGTTGAAATCCACATCCTCCCAATACTCCAGCATCTTCTTGTCTTGCGCCTTTGTCGGAATGACCGAGAGCGCAAAAACAAGCAAGAGTGTGATATGGATTATCTTTTTCATATTCTATTGGTTACATTATCCTATTACAAGTCTAACTTTAACTGAATAGCCATGTTGAAAGTCATGCGATGCAAAGGGGTTGTGCCGTAATCAGCGATGGCTTGTTTATGCTGAGGCGTGGGATAGCCTTTGTTCTTTTTCCAATTGTATACAGGGTATTGCTCCCCATACTCCACCATCATCATGTCTCTGGTGGTCTTGGCCAGTATGGAAGCCGCCGCAATCGACTGGTATTTAGCGTCACCGCCCACAATACAAACGTGCTTCACCTTTTTGTATGGGTTAAACCTATTGCCGTCAATCAACAGCAATTCTGGTTGAAGTGTCAGTTGATCTAAAGCCCTGTGCATAGCTAAGAATGAAGCATTTAAGATATTGATTTCGTCTATCTCTTGCGCCGTGACAATGCCAATTCCAAAAGACAAGGCTTCTCTCATCACCAGTTCACGCAACTGCATCCTCTTCTTCTCGGTAAGTTGCTTGGAATCATTGAGTTCAGGATAGTTGGCATCATTTTTCAGAATCACGGCAGCGGCAACCACAGGTCCAGCTAAGCAGCCACGGCCCGCTTCGTCACAACCTGCTTCTATCTTATTGGAATAATGTGCCAACAATGCCATGGTTTACAACAGTTTAAAGTAATAATGATTGGCAAAGACCAAGATCATAAAGAGGGTCAGGAACAGATTGGCCCAGCCCGTGTTGCCGATATAGGAGAAGGCATACGACACAAGTATGGACATCACAATGAAAACCAATCCGTTCATCAGTACGTTGCCGCCTATGAACAAAAGCAACAGGGCGAAAGCCGCCATGATGACGGTCATCGAAATCTTTGTCCTCACCGCAATCGTTTTCTCAAAGTTGGCGTTGCTGCCTCCAAACAAAAGGAGGACGGTTGATATAATTAGAAACACTAACAATCCGATAATCTTTAAGTTAAACCCTTCTACCGAGAATTTAATTGAAGTGAAATAGTCGCGATAGCCCTCTAGCAAAGCCCGGAAGTCCCCGAAAATGAACACGCCCACAAAATAGAGGAAGTAGACAAAAAGGAAACCGAATATCGGAATCAGCTGGAGACGCAAAGAACCCTTTTTGGCGATAGGAAGCGACACAAAGACCCATACAATCAATATGATGGCTGGGAAGTAACACATGGAGGCCAAGGCGACAAAAACACCAGCCTTCAACAAGTTCAATTCTGGATTAGGCAGTTGGTAGACCTCAAACAAATTGCTGATTGCCAACAAAATGAAAAAGACAGACAAGGCAAACGGGTAGAAATTGGTCTGGGTACGAGTAAGACTCATCAGCAAGACAAAGACGAAGGCGCCCATGGTTCCCACCTTGCCCACAATCTGGTTGTTGACCATTATCGCGTTGAAAATCAAGGTTTCCAGCACCAATAACAGAAAGGCAAAAGCATGTTGGGCGATAGGCGAAAAACTCAACAACCGATCCATGAGGTTGAAAATCGGGATGACCGGCTCGTTCAAACCCATAGAAACTTTTCCCGACACGAATGCGGGGATCCAAAGGGCAATCGCCATCAAGGCAATCACCACATACTGAATGGCATAGCTCTGTCTGAAAAACTTTATCATTGCATTCTCATCAAATCAAGTCCGATATCGTGGCGGTAGTTGGTACCCTCAAAATGAATCTTCTCCACTTCCCTATAGGCAATGCCCCTCGCCTCTTCAATTGAGTCACCATGAGCAGTTACCGCGATGACACGACCGCCAGCAGTCACCACTTGCTGATTGGCATCAAACGCCGTGCCAGCATGGAAGGCTACGACATCCTTCAGCGTGTCCAATCCGCTCATTATCATGCCTTTCTTGTAGGCTTCAGGATAGCCGCCCGACACCATCATCACCGTGACGGCCGTCTTGTCGCTCTTGGCATAATGCACCTCGTTCAAGCGACCGTCGGCACAGGCATCCAACAGGTCGGCAAAGTCGCCCTCGATGCGGGTCATCACGGCCTCGGTCTCTGGGTCGCCCATGCGAACGTTGTATTCGATGACGTAAGGATTGCCGCCGTCGTTCATCAAACCCAAGAAAATGAAGCCTTTATAGTCGATGCCTTCGGCTTTCAAGCCCTTCAAAGTCGGTTTCACGATGCGTTCCTCTACCCTGTTCAAGAACTCGGTCGTGCAGAACGGAACGGGCGAAACAGCACCCATGCCGCCTGTGTTCAAGCCTTGGTCGCCGTCGCCAATGCGCTTGTAGTCCTTGGCTTCGGGCAACAGCACATAATGCTCTCCATCGGTCAGCACGAAGACGGACACCTCGATGCCTTTCAGGAACTCCTCGATAACCACTGTGGCCGAAGCCGCACCGAATTTACCGTCGAGCATCTTACCCAGTTCGTCTTTGGCCTCTTGCAAGTCATTGAGAATCAGCACACCCTTACCTGCTGCCAGACCGTCGGCTTTCAGCACGTAAGGGGCTTTGACGCTTTCGAGGAACTTGTAGCCTTCGTTGAGGCTGTCCTTGTTCACTTTGAAGCATTTCGCCGTCGGCACACCGTACTTCTCCATGAAGTCCTTGGCGTAGGCCTTACTACCTTCCAGTTGGGCGCCTTGCTTGTCGGGACCAATGATCTTCACCCTTTTTAGTTCGGCATCACCTTTGAAGAAATCGACGATACCGTCCACCAAAGGTTGCTCCGGACCGACCACAACGAGGTTAATCTCTTGCTTTAAGCAAAACTCTTTTACAGCTTCAAAATCAGATGGTTTTATATTCACATTCACACCCACTTCAGCCGTACCGGCATTGCCTGGAGCAATGAAGACATGGGCGCCTTCGCTCTGAGCCAGTTTCCATGCCAAGGCATGTTCGCGACCACCCGAGCCAAGAACCAAAATGTTGCGTTTGACAGCGGTGATATGTTGGCCTTGGACAGCTTTCCAATCCACGGCATCTTTTCTGGCTTCACCAGGATACATGATTATCTTAGCCATATTCTATTCTTTTA
>CAMYXV010000162.1 GCA_947303055.1 uncultured Bacteroidales bacterium | reverse complement strand
AACTACTTGACCGAATGCGACACCACGGCACCTATCGCACCACCGTTCAAAGTGAAAAAACAACTGGTGAATAATAACAAATGGCAGATTTCGTGGGACGACAACCTGGAACAGGACATTGACCATTATGTGTTGTTTTATGGTAATTTCAATTACTATAAGTTTGCCAACCGTATTGACGACATTACTGAAAATCACTATATCCTAACACCACAACAAGCTGAAAACGTAGCCGTTATAGCTTGTGACCGAGCCTATAATCCTGCTGTATATGCCTCGGTGGGTCAGAGCGCCTACGCTTTCGCCACCTATTATCCTTATGCAGGTCCCGATGCCTCACTTTGTGCCTCACAATCAGGTTATTCCATTAGAGACGCCAATATCCCGTACATTTATAGTAACTTTGTGTGGCAGACCTCGGGCACGGGTGTGTTTTCCGATTCTATTGCATTGCGCACCACCTATTTTCCCTCGGAAGCAGACTTCGATGCCGGAGAAGTGACCCTTACCTTGCGCGTGACCAGCAATGGTGTGACCAAGACGGATGCCTTGCATTTGGACCTTTACAAAGCTTTGAGCGTGTATGCAGGCGAAGATGGCTTCAGCGGCATGAACCATCCACTGTTGCTCGACCAAGCCGAGGCCTATAACTACGACTCGTTGCGCTGGCATTCTTTAGGCGACGGCCGTTTCGAGGATTCGTTGGCTTTGCAGACCCTTTATTATCCAGGTGAGATGGACAAAGAGCAAGGCTTCGTGGAGTTGGTACTCGAAGCATGGTCGTTCTGCGGTAACGCTTCCGATGTGGTGCGTTTCGATCTGTTCAAAGACTATTCTCTTGAGGGAAGGACTTGGTCGAGAGGAATGTTGCGCCCTCATACTCAAGTGATTGCCGCTGCATTGAACGATGACAATCCGTATGTTTCAGGATTCTATCGCACCATATCCGATGATGAAGGATTCTTTAAGTTTGATGCCTTGTTGCCTGATACTTACATCCTTTACGCCTTCCCCGACACTTTGGATGCTGAGGTGGGCGGCTGCTACTATCTCGGCGACCTGCAATGGAACGAGTCGAACATGATTGAAGTAGATGGTAATGTCTATGATGTTGACATAGCGTTGCCTCCAATGATGACCGGATTCAACGTGGGCGAAGGCCAAATCAGCGGTGTCTTCGACTATCCTGACAATCCTTTCAAAGCCCGTGATTTCTATTGCCAGTCCTGGCTGCGCGAAGGCAGTGATGAGAACTATTGCACAGAAGGACTCTCAAATGTTGGGGTGCTGTTGCTCAATGCGACTCAACAACGCATCTTGGGCTTTGCCTTGACAGGTCCTGATGGACAATTTAATTTTAGAAACCTGCCTTTCGGCACCTATCATGTGATGGCCGACTTGCCGCGTTATGGCCGTGGGATGTGCGAGGAAATCACCCTCTCGGCGGAGCAACCTTCAGCAGAAGGCCTGCATCTCTTTGTCAATCAAGAGGGTAGGGTGAGGATGAATTATCCGAGCAATGGCCAACTTCAGACGGATTTGTGGGTCTATCCTAATCCTGCCGAAGAATTGGTGGCGGTGAGTGGTTTGAGAGGTAATACAACTTATAGCGTCATTGTGCGGAATGGTTTGGGCATGACGGTGTTGGCCGAAACACAGTTGAGTTCTAACGTGTTGGGCGAGCTACAGATTTCTGTTGGCTCCTTGTCAAGTGGCATTTATTTCATCCAGCTGAAAGGCGCAACGGGAACAATGATGGCCAAATTTGTGAAACAATGAGAAAGGGTGAAGAGATGAGAAGGTGGGCGGTCTTATTGGTTTTAGCTTTTATCACTATGGGTCGATGTGCCTGGGCACAGGTTCCTGTCAATGGCAATGTGTATGAGCAGGATGCCGTTACTCCCATCGAAGCGGCATCGGTCACTTTTTCGGGCATCAGCGATTTAGGTGACACGCTTGTTTATCAATGTTTTACGGATTCATTAGGGTATTATTCCAATAGTTTGGCGACGGGTACTTATCGCGTTTGGGCTGCTGCTGAAGGTTATGCCACTGCATATCTTTCTGATTCTTTGCATTTCATGGAAGGGCAGGTGCAAAATAGCATCGATTTTACGCTTCATGAAGTGTTTTATCCCGTGCGGTATGTGGCAGCGAGGCAGTTTACGAACGATTTGGTACGCATCAGTTGGTCGATGCACGATCCCTTGCTTTTCGAAGATTTCGAGACTGGCGACTTCAGCCGTTTCCCGTGGAGCAACAATGTGAGTGATTATCCTTGGGCCATCGATAGAACCCATGCTTACGAGGGCGACTATTGCATGAAGTCGACGTGTGAAGGTGTAGGAGAAGGGCTTTCCAGTATCGAGGTTTCGGTTTACGTGCCTTTGGAGGGACAGATGAGTTTCTACAGCAAGATTTCATCGGAAAGCCCTTGGGATATGGGGCGTTTTTATCTTGACGGGGTGAAGAAAATGGAATGCTCGGGCGAGGAGGGATGGACTGAACATCAGTTTGATATCACTGTTGGGGAGCATGTATTCCGTTGGGAATATATCAAAGACGGTTCCACCGATGTGGGTGATGACTGTTTCTATGTGGACGGCATTCGCTTCTATCAGGAGTATGGTGCGAAAACGACACGTTCTTTCCAATACTACGACTTGTTCCGCAGTCGTTTCGAAGAGGAACCCGTGATGATGGCTTCTCATCTGACCGACACGGTGTTTATGGAAATGAATTGGAATAGCCTTGATTGGGGACAATACCGTTGGGGTGTGAGCTGCTATTACGAAGGCAACCGAAGCTATTCCGACACGGTCTGGTCGGCCTATTTGGACAAGGACATGACCACCACTTTTGCCCTTGATGCCACTACCAATGTAGGCTTGTCGCCTGCTGGTGCCACGGTGACACTTTCGTCTTACGACGGACAAGGAAATACCTATCAATCGACTTTGGATGCCAATGGGCATATGTTATTGCCTGCTGTCTATCGTGACGCGTATGACCTTAGGTTGCATCTTGATGGTTTTGTGGATTATGTTTCGGATTCAGCATTCTCCGTTTTTGAGCCGACGCAAGTCGAGATTGAGTTGAGGGAAGCCACGAATGGTATTGACAGCCTGTATGTCTCTTCCACGGGTTGGGCGATGTGGGGTCTGGAAGAGGGAAGAAACCGTGATTTGCAGTATTTTGAAATCATGTTGGATAGTGCTCTTGTTTCGACTACAACAGCAACGTTTTTCCAATTTGATGTGAGTGGCCTCACGGAAGGCGATACCTGCATAGTTCAGGTGAGACCTGTTTATCTGTCCGACACTTGCGATTGGCAGGCTTGCGAATGGGTGTATCGTCCCTGCTCCAATTTTCAAGGAAGCACGACGGGGTTGAACTGGTCGCTGCACAACGAAGGAATACAGCTTTCATGGGATTATCCTGAGGGTGAATTTTTGGGAGCTATGTTGTTCCGCGATGGGGAGTTGCTTGGTTTCACCGAGGAAAACGACTTTTTAGACGAGACCGTGGAACTTCATGGTGAGGTGGAATATGGCTTGCGGTTGGTCTATGCAGGTGAACTTGATGGGACATACTATTCCATGTCGTGTGAACAAAACACCGTTGCGGTCTTTCCGGCATATTGCGACCCGCCTGTGAAGTTGGACGGCACAGTGTATTATGAAGACGAGAACGACCATGGTGCTTTGATTTCGTGGGGCGAGCGTCCCGAGCCCGTTAACGAGTGGCTGTATTTCGATAACGGTGTGTTCAAGCGTTCCTTGGGCGGCGATGATGAGCCACGCATCTTCTGGGCCATTCGTTTCGAGGCAGAGGACTTGGTGGATTATGTCGGTATTGCTTTGAAGAAAGTGTCGCTTTACGATGTGGGGGCAGGCACTTACCACCTTTGGATTTATATTGGTGGCGATACGTCACCGCGTACCCTTGTCCGTTCACAAAACATGACTTTGACAGGTGCCCAAGCTTGGCATGAGGAAACCATAAGTCCAGCCTTTGAAATCCCTGAAAACGA
>CAMYXV010000161.1 GCA_947303055.1 uncultured Bacteroidales bacterium | reverse complement strand
CGGCACTTGGAACGACGACAACGACAACCGCTGGGGTGAGATTGGCGAAGACGACCTGCTGCCCGAGATTGGCATAGGACGTATGTGCTTCAGTAACCAAAGCGAACTCGACAACATGTTGCACAAGGCCATGACTTATCAGACCGACCCCGTCCTCGGCGAGTTCCATGATGTCATTATGGCTGGCGAACACCTCTACGATGACCCTGAAAGCAATGGTAGCCAATACCTTGAACTGCTCATTGGCACGCATGATGACAACGGTTACACCACCACCTGCATTCCTGAAGACTACAATTTCACCCGCCTCTATGAAGAAGAAGGCAACTGGAGCGGCTTCATGCTACAAAATGCCGTCAACCAAGGCACACAATATGTCCACCATGACGGTCATGCCAACACAGGCTATGTGGCTGGTTGGAGCACCTCCAATATCACCGATAGCAACTTCCATGGCTTGAATGGTGTCGACCATAATTACACCTTCTTCCACACCTCAGGCTGCATTTGCGGTGACTTCAGTAGCGACTGCATCCTGGAGCGCATGACCAAGATTGCCAACTTCGCCGTGGCCACCTTTGGCAACTCGCGCTACGGCTGGTTCAACGAAGGCCAGACAGAGGGTCCCGCCATCCACTTGCACCGCGAAACGGAAGACGCTTACTACCACGACCGTATCCCTTACGGCGGCATGGCCTTAAGGGAAGGTAAGATTGAGACCGCACCTTGGGTGAACGCTCCTGGACAATGGGAAGAAGGTGCTTTGCGCTGGAACTACTACGACCTCAATATGATGGGCGATGTGGCCGTCAGCCCTTGGCACGATGAGCCCTTCACACCCAATGTCAACTATACGAGTGAACTCCTTGTGGGCCTCACCTCCACCGATGTCACTGTCACCAATCCAAATGGTGATGGGCTGAAGAACTTCCGTTGTGCCTTCTTCCACGGCGAAGACCTGATTGGTGTGGGCTACACTGAAGAAGATGGCAATGCCACCATCGAATTCCCCGAGCCCATCGATTTCGTAGGCGATATGAGCCTCATCGTCACAGGCTGTGACGCATGGCCACAAAGTTTGCCAGTCATGAGCCTGCCCAGCAACTGCGCTTACGTCGTATACAATAGCCATGTCATCAGCGGTGGTGCCCAACCCGACTTCGGCCAAACCATTACCCTTGACCTGCAAGTCAAGAATGTGGGCAATGTGACTGCACACAATGTCTCGGTTTTCCTCACTACTGAGTGCCCCTACATCACGCCCTCCAATTCTTTCGAAGTCATTCCCACTCTCGAAGGAGGTGCCACAGTCACCCTTAACAATGTCTTCCCCATGTATATCGCCAACGATGTGCCCAACATGACCAAAGCTGACCTCTTGCTGACTTGCACTGACGGCACTAACACATGGGAGAGCAGGTTCATCATCATTCTCCAAGCCCCTGAGTTCGCCGTAGTTGGCACCGTCATTGAAGGCAGCGACGGCAACGGCCATGTCGACCCAGGCGAGACCGTCACGGCACACATCACCGTCAAGAATGCCGGCATGGCTGCTGCGCCCGACACCCGTCTCAACGTCATTTGCGACCTGCCCGAAATCAGCTTTGAGCAGAGCGTGTTCCAGCAAGGCACCGTGAATGCCGACGATGAGTTCACCGTCGACTTCATTTTCACTCTTTCCGAAGAGGTGGGACTTGGTATTGCATACGAAATCGGCTTTACCGTCACTTCGGGCCTCTATGCCACCGAGGGCAGCTTCGCCTTCGTGGTTGGCAATGTCCTTGAAGACTGGGAGACTGGCGATTTCAGCAAGTTTGAATGGGAGAACGACCCCGTTAAACCTTGGACTATCATCACCGAGAACCCTTACGAAGGCAATTATTGCATTAAGTCGGGCAGCATCGGCAACAACCAAAGCTCCGTATTGAAGATCACTTTGGACGTGCGCAGCGAAGGCGAGATCAGCTTCTATAGGAAAGTCTCCTCGGAAGCGGGCTATGACGCTTTATACTTCACCATCGACACCGACTTGCAAGGTGATTGGTCGGGAGAAGTGCCATGGGGCCAAGTATCATTTGCCATAACCCCTGGAGTGCATGAGTTGTATTGGTCCTACAACAAGGACGCGTATGTCGATAGTGGCAGCGATTGCGCCTGGTTGGACAACATTGTCTTCCCACCTGCGGAGACCATCACCATCACGCAAGAGACCGTGATGAGCGGCATGAGCATCTATCCTAACCCGAACAAAGGCCAGTTCAATATCAACCTGCCCGAAGAAGACTGCGAGATCGTGGTGTTCAACGCCATTGGGCAGCAGGTCTATCAGCAGAGCAACGCCAAAGGCTTGACCTCGCTCAACCTTGAAGGGATGGATAGTGGCATGTATTTTGTCACAGTGAAGTCGGCTAATACGGTCAGTACTTTGAAGTTTGTGAAGGAATAAAGGACGAGCGTTTTTCAAAATAGACTAAAGTGCCTCGAGATTTCTCGGGGCACTTTTTGTCAACATTAGTTAGGCAAATCCGAAAAATTTTGTATTTTTGTAAATCAATAAATCATCCAAAGATGGCTAACGAGATAATACCCATAAATGACGAAATTGTCATCTATCAATCAGAAGATGGTAGCATCAAGGTTGATGTGCTGTTTCAAGATGAGACTGTATGGCTGACACAGGAACAAATGGCTTTGCTTTTTGGGAAAGGAAGAACGACCATTACTGAACACATTTCCAATATCTTTTCAGAAGGAGAATTGCAAGAAGAACTGGTATGTCGGAAATTCCGACACACCACTCAACATGGTGCAATTGAAGGCCTATCCCAGACTAAAGAAGTGAAATACTATAACCTCGATGTTATCATCTCTGTTGGCTATCGCGTAAAGTCGAGGCAAGGCACGATGTTCCGCATATGGGCGACACAACGGCTGCGCGACTACATCATCAAAGGCGTGGCGTTGAATGACGAACGTTTCAAAAAAGGCAACTCGATGAACTATTTCAAAGAGTTGCTAGAACGTATTCGCGAAATACGCATATCAGAGCGAGTTTTTTATCAACAGATAAAGGACATTTACAAAACCAGTATCGACTACGACCCATCTGATGAAATGACCATTCAATTTTTCAAAGAAGTGCAGAATAAACTGCTGTGGGCAGTAAGCGGACAAACAGCAGCAGAGTTGGTTTATTATCGTTCCAATGCATCACTACCGATGATGGGATTGACCTCAACAGAGAACACTGGCAAAGTGCTGAAGTCAGACATTGGAATTGGCAAGAACTATCTGAACGAGGATGAGATGAGGATTTTGAAGTTGATTGTAGAGCAGTTCCTTGCATTCGCCGAAACACAAGCGGCATCACACACCCCGATGTATATGCGTGACTGGGTGGAACACCTAAAGATGGTACTTATGATGAATAGAAAGTCCATTTTAGAGGATGCAGGGCGAATATCACATCAAATGGCCATTGAAAAAGCCTCACAAGAATATGACAAATACAGAGATGCGCAGCGTCAGATTGAGCATCTAAATAGTATCAAAGAACTGGATGAGGATATAAAACGATTGAAGAATGGAAAAGCACAAGAAAGTAACTGAATTATAGTATTGCTAATGTCGAGAATAAAGAAATGAAACAATAACAAAAATCGTAAAACATATGAAATTAATTTTAGTGTAACTATCGACAAATATAAATGTATTGAGAGCCCTCAAACATTTGATGTAAATGATGGTATTACCATCTTAGTCGGGATGAATGAATCTGGCAAGACTTCTGTTTTAGAGTCTATAACCAAAACAAAGTACTTTCAAGAGGATGAAAGCTTTAAATTCAACCTAACTTTTGATTAGAATTAACCTTCGATTTTTCAAGCACCCAATCGGCACCATTTTACTTGTCTAGTTGGAGGACTCATTTTCTTGCTTCAAAAAAATTTCTTTTACCTATTTATTTATTTCCAACAATTCTCTATTTTTGCACCTTCATTTTTCAGGCCAAAGAATATCAGTTAAATCACTAATAATCAATTAA
>CAMYXV010000160.1 GCA_947303055.1 uncultured Bacteroidales bacterium | reverse complement strand
AGTTCGGCATCGACAACGTGCTGATCATCAACTTCACCAAGGAGTTCTCGCGCACGCCCTCCGAGGTGTTCATCAAGGACTACATCATCGATAACATCCATCCCGATTATATCGTTGTGGGCTACGACCATCACTTCGGTAAAAACCGCATGGGCGACTTTGGTCTGCTCAACGACATGAAGCTCAAATACGGCTTCAAGGTGGAACGTGTTGCCGCACAAGACGTTGAGAACATCGCCATCAGCTCTACGAAGATACGTCATGCCTTAGCCGTTGGCAATGTGAAAAGCGCAAACCGACTCTTGGGCTATACCTATTCTGTCACTGCCGAGGTCGTGGTGGGCAACAAAATCGGGCGCACTTTAGGCTTCCCCACGGCCAATCTCGAATTGCCAAGAGAATACATGCTCATCGGTAACCGCGGAGTGTATGCCTGTCTGGTGGATTACCAAGGCAAGACCTACAAGGCCATGGCCAACATCGGGCACCGACCCACCATCGGCGACCGAACAGAAAACAACCCGCTCATCGAGGTCAACCTGTTCGACTTCGATGGTGACCTCTACGGCAAACAAATCCATGTGCGCTTCATTGACCGCATCAGAGATGAGGAGAAATTCGATGGCTTGGATGCACTTAAAGCACAATTGGAACAAGATCGTGAGAAAGCAAAGCAAATCCTAGCATGAAAATCCTACTTCTCGTCATAGGAAAAACGGATGAAGATTACCTCATCACCGGCATCAAGAAATACGTGGGCCGTATCGGGCATTATGCCTCGTTCGAGATGAAGGAGATTCCTGACCCGCGCAACCGAAAGACCCTCAGCGAGGACCAGCAGAAAAAAGCCGAGAGTTTTCTCCTGCTTCAACAACTACAACCTGGTGACCAAGTGATTCTTTTAGACGAAAACGGCAAACAGTACACCTCTGTTGAGTTCGCCGAAAGCCTTGAAAAACAGATGGCTTCGGGTGCCAAGCGCTTGGTGTTCATCATCGGTGGACCGTACGGCTTTGCGCAAGAGGTGTATGACCGCGCCAATGCCAAACTGTCGCTCTCGCCCATGACCTTCAGTCATCAGATGGTGCGCTTGATTTTTGTCGAGCAACTTTATCGTGCCTTCACGATTTTGAAAGGCGAGCCCTACCACCATCAATAATAATCCAACTATTATTCCGTTTAAACAGCATGAAAACAATTAAAACCATACTCATCCTTTGCGCGGCACTTTGCTTCGCTACCGCTTGCAAGAAAAAGGTCGACATGACCCTAATACAAAAGACCGTCCTCGAAAACGCCGACATCCGTCAGATTGAAGTCGGCGACGCCTGGCAGGTGACCGTGGTGGCCGATAGCAGTACCTTTGTAGAACTGGAGTATTCCGCCTATTTGGAGCCTTACCTGAAAACCAAAATGGAAGGCACCCAACTCGAAATCGGCTTCACTGGCAAGGTTTATCCTGTAATGGGTTCCGTTTATAAAGCCAAAGTCCATACGGCGCATTTCAACAGAGTTGAGGCTAAGGATGCTACCATCTTGAATTTTGAAGGGTCTTTCTATTCGGATGACGACTCACTGAACATCGTATTGAATGACGCTTCCCTTTGCAACGGCCTCGATATCAGTGGAAAATACAACAAAGTGTCGCTTAACGATGCTTCAAAATTTGTGGGTTTTCATCTTGATGGGACGAATAATTTGGTCTATGTCAAAGATGCCTCCGTTTGCAAAGGCAGTTTTGAAACAAGGTTCCACTTCTTTGCACTTTTGGAAGATGCCTCGCAGCTGGTTACTTTCGAGGGTGCAACTCCTTACGGCCAGATTACACTTCGGGACGGAAGTCTTGTGAATATGGCTCAGACCGAAATTAGAGAATTAAACGTCAACCTTTCGGGTGCTTCTGAAGCTACCGTCAACGTCACTGAAACAATGACCGGCTCACTTACCGACGCTTCCACCTTGTATTATAAAGGCATTCCAACCATTGACGTCAATTGCTCCGAAGATTCACAACTCATCCCGTTCTGATTTTTGGCCTGAAATTTGCTATTTTTCGCTCCCGTTGCATCCAAGCAACATGATTTATTACTAATTTTGTAACCAAATTTAAAAGAAATGAAAAAAGTAGCATTGCTCTTCGTCGCCATCCTGTTTGCGACCGTTACCTTTGCCCAATCCAACCTGCCCATCGACCCTAAGACGGAGAAAATCTGTTTCCGCAAAGTCATCAACACGGTAGGTTCTCAAGATGAGGTATTTAACCGGATCTACAGCGGATTCATGAACTCTTATTACAAGAGTCCGTCAACCATCATCCAACAAAACGATGGGCGCACTTTAAAGGGCAAACATCAGTTCCAGCTCGATAACGGCGACGCAGTGAAGTCGAAATGGCCTTGGGTCACCTATTATTTCACCATTGAGGTGCGCGAAGGCCGTGTGCGCTACACCCTCACTGATTTCATGCAGAAGACCCAATCCACCCATCCTTGCGAAGAATGGATGAACAAGGAAGATCCTTTGTATCAGCCTATTTGGGACAGCTATCTGAATCAGATTGTGGCTTTCGGCGAAGACTGGGGGCAAAAGTTTGAGGAGAGCCTCGTCCCTGAAAAAGTGATTGAAGAGGAAGAATGGTAAACTAAAATGGCTACTCGCGAACGCATAAAGAAAGGCTTTTCGAAACTTCTCAAGGAAGAGAAGCTGAAGCTTATTGCCAACTATTTCGAGAACCCCGGTGAAGTCATTAGCTTGCTGAAGAGCTATTGGCACTCCGACTCGAAGCAGCAGCAGCTCTTTGACGAGTTCAGCGAGAACACCATCACCAACTTTTTCATTCCTTACGGCATCTCACCCAACGTGACCATCAATGGCAAAGACTACATCGTGCCCATGGTCATCGAGGAAAGCTCCGTGGTGGCGGCAGCTTCGGCAGCGGCCAAGTTCTGGGGTGACAGGGGTGGTTTCCATGCCGAGGTCATCGACGTGCGCAAAGTCGGACAGGTGCATTTTGGTTGGAGCGGCGACAAGGAAAAGCTTTTTGAACTGTTCCCTGAAATCGAGAAACGCTTGCTGGCCGACACGGATGCCATGACCGAAAAGATGCGCAAGCGCGGTGGCGGCATCTTAGGAATGCGGCTTATCGACTATAGCGCACAAATCCCTGATTATTACCAGATTCGTGTGGAGTTCGGCACAGGAGATGCCATGGGTGCCAACTTCATCAACTCCGCTTTGGAACAATTTGGCCATAGCCTACAGGACTTCTTTGCCGAGCAAGCAGACCTGCCTGAAGAGCTTCGCAAGGTGGAAATCATCATGACCATTTTGTCGAACAACACGCCCGACTGCCGCGTGAAGGTTTGGGTAGAATGTCCTGTGGAGCAGTTGAATGGCATCGACGAACACCTTTCAGGTGCCGATTATGCCAAGAAATTCAAGAAGGCTGTCGACATCGCCCATATAGACACCGACCGTGCCACCACACACAATAAAGGTATCTATAACGGCATCGATGCCGTGGTCATTGCAACCGGTAACGACTTCCGCGCTGTGGAAGCAGCCGGTCATACCTTCGCCTCACGCAACGGACACTACGAAAGCCTTTCCACGGCCACGATTGAAAACGGCATTTTCCACTTCGAGTTGGAGGTGCCAATGGCTTTGGGTACCGTCGGTGGATTGACAAGTTTGCATCCGCTTGCCAAGAAAACCCTCGAACTTTTGGGCAATCCCACCGCCAAGGAGCTGATGATGATTGCCGCCACGATGGGCTTGGCCAACAACTTCTCCGCTGTGCGCTCGCTGACCACCAAAGGCATCCAAGCGGGTCACATGAAGATGCACCTCAACAACATCCTTAACCAATTGAACGCCTCAGACGAGGACAAGAAGAAGGCGCGCGAGTATTTCAAGGACAAGACGGTGTCGTATGCGGGCGTGGAACAATTCTTAGACTCCTTGAAGAAATGAGCCAATACCAAGCGCACGGCAAATTCCTTTTGACAGGCGAATATCTCGTCTTGAAAGGCGCTTTGGCTTTGGCATTGCCATTGAAATTGGGACAATCCATGTCTGTAGAGACGTTTCCTGAAACGTCTCCCAAAG
>CAMYXV010000159.1 GCA_947303055.1 uncultured Bacteroidales bacterium | reverse complement strand
ACTTTACACTTTTTGTAAAACGCTGTTTTTGTATTTTATTGGTTTTTAATTGTTTACAATTTTGGCACGGCGATTGCCATGCTAAAAGGCAGTAAAATTATAAACCTGTAAAGCTATGGCAAAGAAATCATTTTTGACCGCACTGCTGGTTGTTATGGCGGTGCTGTGCGCTGAGGCGCAAAACAACAAGGTATGGAAGACTGATACCGTTATCGACGGGAAAGGTAACAAAACCATTACCGTGTACATGCAAAAAAACGTTGTGGAAGGCAACGGCAACATCATCACGCGCGACATCGATGTGGCGGCGTTCAAGGAAATCAGCATGATATTGCCCGCAACGGTAAACTACAAAGTGGCGGACAACTACTCCTGCCGCGTGACCCTCGACGAGAACCTTTTCGAGTGGGTCGACATCTATCTGAAAGGTGATTGCTTGAGGGTCGAGATGGTTAAGACGTTTCAGCAATCCGACGTGAAGCCGACGAAGTTCCTCATCGAGCTCACCGCCCCGACCTTGGAGGAAATCAGTATAATGGGTAGCGGTGACTTTAATTTCGTTACGCCGTATGAAGCCAAAGAGTTGAAAATCAAATTGACGGGTTCAGGCGATGTGGTTTTCGAGAAAACAGCAAACATCCATGATTTTGATACAGACGTTGCAGGCTCGGGAAATGTGTTGAGTAAAGAACTTCATGCTGACTACATGGATATAAGCATCGCCGGATCGGGGAAGATGGTTTGCGAACACCTCCAAGCCAATCACCTGCGTTCAAGTGTCGCTGGTTCGGGCGATGTCATTATCAAGGATGGTAAGGTGAAAAAAGCGAACCTTACTGTGGCGGGTTCGGGCTCCATTGAGGCACGCTGCCAGATGGAATCGATGGACTACAGCGTTGCTGGCACGGGTAGTATCTCTTACCCAGGCGATGTCAAGGCGGTAGGCACCGTAGTAGGCGGCAAGATCAATAAAATCTGGGGAACAGAAAACAACAAGAAAAAAAGTTGTGATGAAAAACCGTAATAAAACGAGAATCAACCAAACGCTTTTCGAAAAGTTGGTAAAGTTCTTCGGACTTGAAAAAGCGGAGAAAATATACAAAAGACTTGTTCGTTTAAATAACAATTCAACGACTTATGGCTAGAATCTATAAAAAAGGCAAGACCTCCCTCGTGTCTTCCATCCTGAACATCTTGGGCTTGACGGCAGCCTTCGCCGCGCTCTACATCATCCTTGTGCAGGTGCACCACGACCTCACCTACAACAAGGCGCTCAAGGACAGCGACAGGATTTATGTCCTTACAAAGAAAGAAATCAATCAAAGTGAATACTCCTCTTATATGAACCGTCCTATGGGAGAGTATGTGCTTAATGCTTCCCCTGACATTGAAGCCGGCGGCTGCGGTAAAATCATGGGCAATCCCATTGCGGTTCGGGTAAGCGATGATCAATCCCCTGTGTCCATCTCGATATCTGCCATGAACAAAGGCGCTCGCGATGTGTTCGGTTTCGAACTGGTGGCTGGCAACTGGGATGATCTGACAGGCACTGGCTTCGCCCTTTCGGAATCAGCGGCAAAACGCCTTGGAGTCCAAGTGGGTGATGTGATGCAGTATTATGATGGATCGGGGTGGCAGGGAATATCCATCGTGGCCATCTATAAAGACATGCCGAAGCACAGCGACCTTTCCTCTTTCGAAATGCTTGCCGATATGGGTGATAATAGCCTCGACGACTGGAAGGAGTTTTCGTTCAACTATTTTCTGAAACTTCGTAAAGGTGCTGACCCCAAGGCGATTACCGAAGTGGCAATGCCTGTCGTCAAGCAGTTTTTCAGTGAAATGAAAGGTGGCATTGAGGTTACGGACGATGATGTCAAGTTCGGGCTTTACCCCGTGCGGCTGACCGATATGTACTTCGACAGCAATTCCTATTATGCCCCTGGAAAGGCGGGCAACAGAACCACAACAATCACTTTGCTCGTCATCGCCATTTTTGTAGTACTCATCGCTTTCATCAACTACATCAATTTCTTCTTCGCCATGGTGCCGTTGCGCCTGCGGAGCATCAACACACGCAAGATATTGGGCAGCAGTCGTTTCCAGTTGGTGATGTCGTCGGTGGGCGAATCGGTGCTGATGGTGGTCATTGCCTTGGGTTTGGCGGTGGCTGTAGTCACCTTGTTCAGGCAATCCACCTTGGCCTCGATGATTGACACTTCTCTCGATTTCGGCCAAAACTGGGGCATCGTTGCATTGACCGTCGGTTTGGCATTGCTTATCTCGGTGATAGCCAGCCTCTATCCGGCTTTGTTCGCGACTTCGTTCAATCCTGCTTTCGCCCTGAAAGGCACTCTCGGTGCCACGCAAAAAGGCAAGGTTTTCCGCATCGGTTTGATTGGTTTGCAGTTCACTGTTTCCATCGTCCTGATTATCTGCGCGATATTCGTCTCCGAGCAACGTCGTTTCATGATGAATCACGAAATGGGCTTCAACCAAGAATGTCTTTTGCAGTCGCAGGTGTCGTGGGACCTTGCCACCAACCGCCAAGTCGTTGAGAGTCAGTTGTTGGCCGATGCGGCCATCAAAGACATCGCATGGGGTGATGGGCCTTTCGTAAATGATTATCGCATGAGATGGGGACGCACAGTGCGGGGTGAGGATGCCGGTTGGGATGTCTATCCCGTTTCGTGGAACTTCCTCCGTTTCATGGGCATCGACATCGTGGAAGGTCGCGATTTCACGGAAGCCGACGAGCATTCCACGGGTACTTATATCTTCAACGAAACTGCACGGGACGTATATCAAATCACCCTTGAAGACCAGATTGGAGGGCATGATGACCAAATCGCTGAGATTGCCGGTTTCTGCAAGGACTTCAACTTTGCATCGTTGCGTCAAGAGATTAAACCTTTTGCATTCTATGTTTACGGCAAAGATCCATGGCATATTTGCAATAGGCTGTATATCCGCACCGAGGCTGGCGTGGATGTCCCCGCCGTGATGGAGCGCATCAGGAAAACCCTCAACGACCTCGACTCCAATATGGGCGACGAAATATCATACGATGTGTGGCCTTTCTCACAATCCCTTGAAAACCAATACAAAAAGGAGCAAAACCTTTCGAAGTTGGTTACACTGTTCACGATTTTGGCCATCGTCATCTCGCTGATGGGTGTGTTCGGCTTGGTGATGTTCGAGACAGAGCACCGCCGCAAGGAAATCGGCATCCGTCGTGTGCATGGCGCCACGGTGCAGCAGATCCTGGCGATGTTCAACTCGCGCTTCGTGAAGATTGTGCTGGTGTGCTTCGTCATCGCCGTGCCCGTGAGCATCGTCATCATGCGGCGTTATTTGGAGGGCTTCGCCTATCAGGTGCCGCTGCATATTTGGGTGTTTGCCCTTGCGCTGTTGGCTGTCTTGGGCGTAACGATAGCGGTGGTCACCTTGCGCAGTTTGCGGGCGGCTACGGTGAACCCGGTGAAATCTTTGCGGACAGAGTGATAATGAAACAAGGAGATTCCCCTGACGGGGAAATCGCTAGATTCGACGGAGTCAATGGAGGTCGGATGTGATCGTTAACCGCGGCGGCTTGTGAAATTTACTGATAGGCAATTTGTTTTTGCCGCCGCTTTAACCCAAAAAGACACACTCCATTCCCGAAGGGAAATCTCAACAATTAAACAGTTAAACAATCAACAATTCAACAATAATGAGCAGTTACATCAAATTCCTCTCCCGAAACAAACTCTACACCATCATCGAAGCCGTGGGCTTGGCCGTGAGTCTCGCCTTCGTGGTCATCATCTTCTGCTATGTGACACAACATATCGCCATCACACGTGAAAACCCAAATAGAAAGGAGATATATTGTGTGGCTTTGAATGACATAACCCTGTTCGAATACGGGATGAAGAAGAGTATAGGGGAGAGCATCCCTGAAATCGAAGCTGTCACCGAGTGCGGCTTCATCTATGGCGCAGAGATGAAGGCAGATGAGTTGACGCTAATGCCAAGCGTGTTGGGCTGCGACCGTGACTTTTTCAACTTTTTTCCTGTCCGGTTATCAGAAGGCAATCCCGAACAAATTGACGATGTTTTGACGGCTTTCATATCGGAAAAAATGGCGCAAGCCCTATCGGAAAACGGCGAGGT
>CAMYXV010000158.1 GCA_947303055.1 uncultured Bacteroidales bacterium | reverse complement strand
TCGGCAAGAAACATTATTACTATGACGACTACAGCAACCGCATGATCATGCGGCGCGTGGCGGAGAAGTGCTACCTGCCCATGAACGAGCTGCTGATGCGTCAAATCAAAAAGTATGGCGACAAGGTCAAATTCGCGTTCTCGTTCTCGGGCGTGGTCATCGAGCAGATGGAGCAATTTGCACCTGAGGTGCTGGAGAGCTTCCAGAAACTGGTTGCCACGGGTAGGGTAGAGGTGCTTTCCGAGACCTACGCCCACTCCCTGGCTTCACTGTCGAATCCCGACGAGTTCAAGCGTCAGGTGACAGCCCACAAGCACAAGATGAAGGAGGTGTTTGGCGTCACCCCCAAGACCTTCCGTAACACCGAATTAATATATAGCGACGAAATCGGTGCAGCAGTGGCCGACATGGGCTACAACCTCATGCTTACCGAGGGTGCCAAGCACATCTTGGGCTGGAAGAGCCCCAACTACATGTATGCCAACGCCATCAACCCGAAGCTGAAGGTGCTGCTGCGCAACTTCAAGTTCAGCGATGAGATTGCCTTCCGCTTCGTGCAAGACGGCTTCCGCGCCGAGGACTTCGTCAACTGGCTCAATGCGTTGCCGGAAGAGGAAGAAGTGGTCAACATCTTCATGGACTACGAGACCTTTGGCGAGCACCAGAGTGCCGAGACGGGCATCTTCAACTTCATGGAGGCTTTGCCTGGAGCCATCCTGAAAGGCAGCAAGTTCAAGTTTGCCACGCCACAGGAGCTGGCCAAGGCCTTACAGCCGGTGAGTGCCGTACATGTGCCTAATGTGTTGTCGTGGAGCGATGAAGAACGTGACCTCACTGCTTGGTTGGGTAATCCTTTGCAGGACGACGCCTACCGTGCATTGTACGACTTGAAAGCCAAGGTGCACCGTATCAAAGACGAGGAGCTACAGCAAGATTGGACCATGCTCCAGACTTCTGACCATTTCTATTACATGTGCACGAAGTGGCTCTCCGATGGTGTGGTACATAAGTATTTCAACCACTATGCTTCGCCGTATGATGCTTACGTCAACTACATGAATGTGCTTACGGACTTTGCCGACCGTGTGACTAAGCTGTCGAAGCGGAAAGTGGCAAAAGCAGAATGAATCAAGATTCCCCTGCGGGGAATGGAGTAGCTAAACGGGTTATCCTGCGGCGGTGGCAACTGCTACAAGTCAGAAACTGTTTTTGCCGCCGCTGGACAACAAAACAAGCACTCCATTTCCGCAGGGAATCTCAATGTTGAATTTTTGAATTTTAAATCTTGAATTTTAATCTTTGAATCATAAATGAAAAACCCCGAATACCTTTTTGAAACTAGTTGGGAAGTGTGCAATATGGTGGGCGGCATTTATACGGTGCTTTCCACGAAGTCGAATGTAATGCGTCAGCTGCTTGGCGACCATTATATTACGGTGGGTCCCGATGTGGTGAAGGAAGCGCACGAGACACTGTATTTTGTTGAAGATAACGAACTCTTTCCCGAGTGGCGCGAAAGGGCGTTGGCGCAGGGACTCAAGTTCCGCGTTGGACATTGGAAAATCGAAAGTAGCCCCATCGCCATCCTAATCGACTACACCACGCTTTACCAGTCGAAGAACGAAATCCTCACGCATCTTTGGGAACAATATGAATTAGACAGCATCCGTGGTCAGTGGGACTATATAGAGCCTGTTTTGTTCGGTTATGCTGCCGGTCAGGTGATTGAGAGTTTCTGCAACTTCTATTTGCAACAAACCAACAACATCGTGGCGCAGTTCCACGAGTGGATGACGGGTTCGGGCGTGTTATATATAAAGGAGCATTGCCCGCAGATTGCCACCGTGTTCACTACCCATGCCACTTACCTCGGCCGTGCCATCTCGGGCAACGGACTCCCGCTGTATGACAACTTGAAGACCTACTTGCCTTCGGTGATGGCCATGCAGTTCAACGTGGTCTCGCAGCAGTCGATGGAGCAGAAGGCAGCCAAGAACGCCGATGCTTTCACGACGGTGAGCGACATCACCGCACAAGAATGTGAGCAGTTCCTCTATCGCAAACCTGATATTGTGACGAAGAATGGAATTGACCACACCTTTAGACAAGACGAGGCGGCCTTTGAAGAGAAACGTAAGGCCACTAGGGCACAAATCTTAAAGATTGCAAGCACGCTTTGTGGCGAGACGCTCGACCCCAATTGCTTGATGGTACTCAATAGCGGACGTTACGAGTTCAAAAACAAGGGCATTGATTTGTTCATCGAGGCTTTGCGTAGGCTGAATGAGGATAAGAACTTGAAACGGACGGTGCTTGGCGTGATTGCTGTGCCAAGCAACATTGCTGGTCCCTCCAAGGACTTGCAGCACCGTCTTGACGGCACCAATGCCATCATGGACCATACTGACTTCCCCGCTACGCATCATGTCTTTGAATATGAGAATGATGCAATATTGAACACCTTGCGCAATTCGGGCTTGCAGAACGATGCCAACGACAAGGTAAAGGTGATGTTTGTACCGGCATACCTTAACGGCAGCGATGGCATTTTCAACATGACCTATTCCGAGTTCCTCACTGCGTTCGATTTCTCGGTGTTCCCGTCTTACTACGAGCCTTGGGGCTATACTCCTTTGGAGAGCGTGGCTTTGGGCATCCCGACTTTGACGAGCGATGTCTCCGGTTTCGGCAAGTTCGTGCAGCAGGAGTGCAAGGGTAATGATGCTGTGACTGTGGTGCCACGTAAGCAGGGCGATCCAAACAAGGTGATTGACGAAATCGTTTCCGCATTGCGCCATTTCCTGTCGCTGACGGAGAAGGGCGCAAGCCAAATCACTGAATCGGCTTTGCAAGTGGCCAACAAGCTGCTGTGGAAAGACCTGATTGTCAGCTATCAGAAGGCATGGGATGTGGCTCTCGAGAAGTCGGGTGGCCGCCATTACATGATGGAGCCGGTGCCTTATGCCGATATGATGCATGAGGTGGTTTACCAAAAGAATGATTCGCCGAGTTGGAAAAAGATTTTGGTAAAGCCCATCTATTCGCCCGAGATGAAGAAATTGGAAGAGCTGTCGCGCAATATCTGGTGGTGCTGGAATGTGGATGCCATCGAATTGTTCGAGAGTATTGATGCGGAGGCTTGGAAAACCACGGAACAGAACCCTGTTGCGCTGATGGAAGGCCTCTCGGTGGAGCAAATCAAAGCTTTGGAGAACAACAAAGACTTTGTGGAGCGACTGAATAAGGTTTACGACCAGTTCAAGCAATACATGTCGCAACCGACGCAACAGAAGGACCTCATCGCCTATTTCAGTATGGAATACGGTCTGATGAAGAGCCTCAAGATTTATTCAGGCGGTCTCGGCATCTTGGCGGGCGACTATATGAAGCAAGCTTCTGACTCCAATGCCAATATGGTGGGTATCGGTCTGTTGTATCGTTACGGCTACTTCGCTCAGGAAATCACTGTTTCGGGCGAACAACGTGCTGAATACATTCCTCAGAAATTCTCGCAATTGCCTTTGCAGCCAGTGCTTAATGACAAGGGCGAATGGGTGAAGGTGAGCATTGCTTTTCCGGGTCGCTCGGTCTTTGCTAAAGCCTGGCGCGTCAATGTGGGTAGGGTAGGATTGTTCCTTTTGGATACAGATATCGAGGAGAACTCGTCCGAAGACCGTGGCATCACGAGCCGACTCTATGGCGGCGACAGTGAGATGCGCATCAAGCAGGAGATGTTCCTCGGCGTGGGTGGCATCCGTTTGCTCGAAGCCATGGGTATGAAGCCTACTATCTATCACTGCAACGAGGGTCATGCGGCCTTCAGTGGTTTGGAACGCCTGCGTGTGTACATCAACAAGCACAACCTTGATTTCGATGTCGCACTTGAATTGGTCAGGGCTTCCACTTTGTTTACTACACACACGCCTGTGCCTGCGGGTCATGATGCCTTTGAGGAACACCTCATCCGCACCTATATGCCGCACTATGCCAACCGCATGAATATCAGTTGGGAACGTTTCATGGGCTTGGGCCGTTTCAACCCGAATAACCCGAACGAGAAGTTCTCAATGAGCGTGTTGGCCACCAACCTCAGCCAAGAGGTGAACGGTGTGAGCAAGATCCACGGCCGCGTGTCAAGAGAGATGTTCCAGTCGCTGTGGCCAG
>CAMYXV010000157.1 GCA_947303055.1 uncultured Bacteroidales bacterium | reverse complement strand
TTGATGTTTTCTTGGCCTTTCACGTCACTGAAATCGAACTCATAGGCAATATCTTGCCATGAATCAACCATGTCGATGGCCACAGGTTTGATGATGTTTTCACCATTCAGGATGGAGATGACCTCGTGAATGTTTTCCACGCCATACACTTCCAAGCCTTCCACCACAGCAGCCTCACGCGCATTGGCTTTTGGAACAATGATTCCTCGAAAACCATCTTGTTTCGCCTTAATGGCAATGGGCAACGTCCCTTTGATAGGTTTGAGCATGCCGTCAAGCGAAAGTTCTCCCATGATGATGAACTGCTCTAATAAATCCCCGTTGACCTGTTCAGAAGCTGCCATGATGCCGATGGCAATGGGCAAGTCGTAGGCCGAACCTTCCTTGCGGATGTCGGCCGGCGCCATGTTGATGACAATTTTCTTGTGAGGATAGTAATACCCTAAATTGATGATAGCGGCCTGTATACGCTGCTGGCTTTCCTTGACTGCGTTGTCGGGCAGGCCGACGAGATAGAAGTTGATACCTCTGTCGATGTTCACCTCAATGGTGACCTGAATTGCTTCGATGCCGAAAAGGGCACATCCAAATGTCTTTACTAGCATAATACTTTGTTTTTAAAGTTTCATGCCGCAAAGATGCAACCCTTGTCAAGAAAAAGCCGTTGATTAAACGTTTGTTGTCGACAGTAGTCGTTTGTTGTCGTTTGCTGTCGGATATAATGCTGATTATTACTTCTTTGGCTTATAGCCTGAATCTTGGAAAATATTTTGCAAATCCTTCCGCTCCATCAAATCTTGAAGCGAAATCTCATTGTTCGAGAAATAAGAGCGAACGATATTCAGTCCGAAAAACTCACCAAGGCGGGACGGTGCATCATTGCTGTAGGCTTGCGTGAATGGGCCGTCACCGAAATACATCATATATGAATCCAAACTAGAATCGTATAGTCTTCGGTTGCCCACAATATCAGCCCACACTGCACCTTCATTCTCCACTGCCCAATGCCATTGGTCCGATGAATAGCCAAGCAAAATGCTGTCGGGCATCGCTGGACACATGGCTTCGATGAAGAAGTCCATCTTGCCATTATTTACCATTTCGTCAATGACAAGTCCTTGCTTGCGCCATTGATATACATAATTCATATACAATTCTTTCGCCACATCCTTGGCCAAAGTCGGCAGATTTCTACGCAAAGCCATGTATTTCGGCATCCCGATTTGGTCGTATGTCTCTTCGTCATCAAGATACCAGTCCAAGGAAATTACCATCGCATCGCCAAAGATTTGGACAGCAGGCACATCAGCGGTAACGCCAGTCACACAAGTAAACACCTTCCTCAGCAATTGAATCTCAGGATAGTAATGATGGAAATGGGCATACACGTCTTCCACCATCCGTTCTATTTGGTTCAAGTCAGGGAAAGCAGCTTTCACTTTATTATATAAGCTGATGCTATACGAGTCAATGGCAAATTCCTTAAGATACTGCACCGCATCAGGATTGCTGAGATCACCACTGAGAAAAACGCTAAAGCGGTCTTGTATTTTCATCAGTTCCGCTTGGAAATTGGCAGTATCCAGATTAAAAAGCACCTCCTCGTAACGGTCGAACTCAAGGTCGTAAGGCTCTGTCTTGACATCAAGCTTCGATTTATAAGCAGGCTCTTGCTCTTGGCAAGAGGCCATGATGAAGACGAGGCTGAGTAGGGATAAGGCTTTTGCTATGGTTTTCATATTATCTGAATTATTTCTTGTCTAAGCATCTCATAGGCTGCAATCGTGGCGCGGTTGATGACATTCTCACGGTCCTTGCCAAAGTTGAAACGCTTGGAAACGACGCCTGAAGGAGAAGCCACACCAATCCAGACCGTACCTACCGGGTTCTCTTCTGTGCCACCACTTGGTCCCGCTACACCTGTTGTAGCCACGCCAAAGTCGGCTTCCATCAAGTTACGGACACCCGTAGCCATGCCTTCAACCACTTGTTGACTCACAACACCGAACTTTTCTATCATCTCGGCTGGCACACCGAGCACCTTGGTTTTCATTGGTGTGGCATAGGTTACCGCTGTTCCCTTGAACACCTCCGAGCTACCAGGAATCAAAGTGATGACATGGGCAATATTGCCGCCTGTGCAACTCTCCGCCGAAGCGAAAGTCATACCTTTATTAATAAGGAGGTCAAAAACCGTCCTTTCAATGGGCTGGTCCTGCATGGCGAAGATATACTCGGGAACTAAAGCCGCCAATTTCGAAACTTCGCGCTCCAAGGTCTCATGAAGCAGTTGGGTATCCTCATGTCTACCGCTCAAACGCAATCGCACCATGCCATGCTGCGGCAAGTAAGCCAAAGAAAGGAAATCAGGCAAAGCACCTTCCCAGTCCTTGATCTTGTCAGCCAAAAATGACTCGCCAATACCCGTGGTCATAATGACGCGTTTCTCGTATGACACAGCATGAAAGCGCTGCTTGATGCGCGGCAATAACTCATCGGTAAAGATCCCTTTCATCTCGAAAGGCACACCTGGCATGAACGCGAAAGCCACACCCTTCTTCTCCAACCACATGCAAGGTGCTGTCCCATAGGTATTCGGGATGTACTCACATGCCTTCGGCAACATGGCCTGTCCTCTGTTGCGCTCGCTCATCTGAAAACCACGGCGATTAAATAGAGACACAATATTGTCGTATGCCTCTTGACAAAACTCCAATTCAGTTTCAAAAAACTTGCAGACCGTTGGCTTTGTGATGTCATCAGCCGTGGGGCCGAGTCCGCCCGTCACCAAAACCAAATCGGCATCCAAACAAGCATTGAAGGCATCAAGGATGGCCTTTTCAGAATCACCGATGGTCAGAGTAGAATCCAGCTGAAAGCCTGCATCCGACAGATGCTCACCCAGCCATGCGGCATTTGTATTGATGACTTGACCGATCAGCAACTCATCGCCGATTGAGATGTTCTTTATTACTATTTCTTTCATTTTTCCCAAATTTGCGCAAAGATAGCCCATTTTTCGGCTATCTTCACTAAAAAAACGTCAATTCAAATTATTTCGTATCTTTGCAGCTTCAAAATGAAAAAGATATGAACCAACCCATTCCTGCATCGCAGCTTGTGCTCAATAGCGAGGGCGCAATATACCATTTGAACCTGCATCCCGAGGAGTTAGCAGATGACGTCATCCTGGTCGGCGACCCTGGTCGTGTCACTGAGATCGCCACATTTTTTGACAAGATTGAAGTGAAACGCCAAAATCGCGAACTTGTGACCCGTACGGGTTACTTCAACGGTAAGCGTATCACCGTACTCAGCACGGGCATGGGCACTGACAACCTCGACATCGTGATGAACGAACTTGACGCGTTGGTAAACATCGACCTAAAAACGAGGGTGCCCAAGGATGAACATCATGCTTTGAACCTCATCCGTCTCGGCACCTGCGGTGCTTTGCAGCCCGACATCGAAGTTGACAACAGCTATGTGGCCACCCGTTATGCCATCGGTTTGGACGGTCTGCTTTACTTTTATGACAAGCACAAGGAAGTGAACGAAACCGCTTTGCGTGATGCCTTCATCGAACAGATGGACTACCCAAAAGACCTACCATTGCCTTATGCCGTTGAAGGCTCTAAGGCACTGTTCGACCGTTTGGCCCAAGGCTACTACCAAGGCGTTACAGCCACAGCACCCGGATTCTATGGTCCACAAGGACGCACCCTGAGAATGCACCTCTCCTACCCTGAAAACAACCGTAAGATTGAAGCGTTCAACTACCAAGGCTGGCGTGTATGCAACTTCGAGATGGAATCGTCGGCGCTCTATGGCCTCGGCAAGATGATGGGCCACAATTGTTTGACCATCTGTGTTGTGGTCGCTAACCGTGTCACCGAAAAGTTTTCAAAAGATTATCACCCCTTCGTAAGGGAGCTTGTTGTGAATACTTTGGAAAGGCTTTCTGCAAAATAACCCCCAAAAAACTTAAAAAAGTGTCTTTTTTCCTTTTTTTTATTCTTCGTATGAAAAAAATCCCTATTTTTGCGGTTCAATAACATACTATACTTGATACCAAGTATCAATAATACAGAGCATTAGACACAGAAACATATTAAAAGCAATGAAAAGAATATTCTTTACAATTATCGCATTAATAGCCATTTCTACATCAGTAA
>CAMYXV010000156.1 GCA_947303055.1 uncultured Bacteroidales bacterium | reverse complement strand
CTTTTTACTTTATTGGAATCGGAATCAATGCTCGACCACAATCCGTTGGTTCGTCACCGAGCCGTCCTTGGCTGTGACTTTCAGGAGATAAAACCCCTCGGCAAACGAAGCGGTGTTAATGGAAGTCAGCAAGGCATAGGCCTGCACAAACTTCACGCAGCGGCCCGTCATGTCGAAAAGTTCAATCGTCTCGGCATCGCCGGCAACAACGAACTTGTCGCTGGCGGGGTTGGGATAGATGGCAATTTGTTCATCTTGATCTTCGTTGACGTTCAGAGGAACTTCAACGAAAACCATTTCTGAGTGCTCCGACTTATAATCATCGCCAAATGCAGTATGCACGGCCACAATGTCGTAGGCGTAATCGGTTTTGTAATAATGCTCCAAGTCATCGAAAGTCACGCTTTCCGTTTCGCCTTCAGGTTGTCTCCAGCCGAGGAGATGGAACACTTGGTCACCCGCAGCAAGGTCTTGTGTAACCAAAATGTCATCAATCAGGAAATTGGAGCTTGAAAGAGCATGTATTTTCAATCTTTCATGTGCACTTTCCGGCCCTGTCGCAAATTCAAGTGAGAAAGTCTGCAAACCAGTTTGGTCAAATTGCGTATATTGGGTGTCGTTGGAAGCATCGAATACGACCACCATGCCTTCCTCACCGTACATGGTCACTTTCACCCTAAAAGTAGCTGCGTTGTTGAGACACATCTCTTGGGTGTGGAGTGTCCCAAGGGTTTGACCGTCGTCACCTGCGCCAAGCATTCCATTGGCAAGGATGCCACAATAGGCCCACCAATCGGGTGCCGTAGTGTATTCATCAAGGTTACAATAGCCATGCTCTTCAAGGAAATAGGGGTCTTCAGGCGTGGCACTGTTGGTTACTTTCGAGAAATTTTCGTGCATGACGACGTGGCTTGTCTCGTTGCTCCATGCAGTATGAACATAATAATTGTAAACAAGATATTTATCGGCTTTAGGATGCCGCTCCCAGTTGGCCGTGTATGAGTCTTCGGTAATTCCAGTTGCCTCGTGCATTGTTGGTGCCGCCAAGCCAAAACATTCCACGCTTTCCGACTTCTCGGAGGTGTATTGACTGTTGCGGGCTTTCACAAAATAATAATGGTCGTCTGCTGGATTCAGGCCCGTCACATCATAAACAGTATCGTTGACCACCCTATCTTCGATGAGGAACTCCATCGTTGTGGCTTGCGTGGTCGTGTAGTCCCAATCATCCAACGCCCAAATAGTGCCATGACCAGAATAAACAATGGCGATTTGCTCATATTGCTGCGTGTTCATCTGGTCGATGATATTCGTGCGGTTCCAGTCATATCCATGATTTCCATAAAAAGCCCAATCGGTGAAGAAGTAGCCGAGGTTTTCCCATACTCCATTGTTTATTCCATAAAGCAACAGGTCTGCATCGTCGGTGGATTCGTCAAAAGAAAGCAGTTTCAGGTATACATTCGATTCGATGATTCTTCCGCCGTTGGTAGGGATGACGAGGGTGTCGCCTTCGGCATCCAAGCACAAGGCGGTTGGTTCGCTGATGCAGTTGCCGTTGCCCGTGATGACTTGTCTTTCATAACCCGCGTCAAGATTGATATGCCAGCCTTCAGGATAGTTGGGATTCATGAAGTCAATCCATTGGCCATTATGGTTGATGCCGTCGAAGCCTTCCAAATAGGAAACTGTTTCAGGACCATTAAACTCCTTTTTGTATACGGACAACAGATACTCGTCGGCCAGTTCGACGGGCTTCCAACTTGCGGTAAATCCGTCCATCGTGTAGTTGGTGGCTTCATGCACCATCGGGCAAGGGCAGAAATTCAGTTCTCTTGTCACCACGATATCGTCAACAAACCATTCTGCAAAGCAATAGATCTGAAGATAGGCATTTCCAGTTTCGTGGTTTTCGATATCGAACTCGTATTGCGCCCAGTCGTGATTGATGTAACTGCCATTATAAGCAATCACATTAGGGTCGTACGGATTTGTGGCAAGCAGCACATACATCATAGTTTGGTTCGGGCTGCTGTTTTTCATCCTTGCTCTCAGTGAAATGTGCAGACTTCCGACCATGTCCATTTCGGGTGTACCGATAAAAGCGGAGTTGGCGTTGTTCAGGCAGCAAACCCCACCTGCTTGAAAAACATCAGAGCCCATCCAGCCTGGAATGTGGGTGTAGGCAGGGTCAATCATGTAATCCGAACCAGCGAGGTTGGTGCCGTCAGGATTGGCTTCACTTCCTGCCGTCATCAGGCTGAAGTCTTCGTTGATAAGGACATCTTGTGCAATTAGTGATGTTGCACTCATCATTGTGGCAACTAAAAAAGCCAGAAGTGTTTTTTTCGTCATTTTACTCTTTGTGTTAGGTTTTGTTGCAAAATCGCGATGCAAAATTACAATGGTGAAAAACGATGGTAAAATATTTACGGGCTACACGAGGTTTACCGTCCAAAATACTGGGGCTACATAAGGTCTACATTATGAATTAAATACTGAAAATCAGTACTTTGAAAGAAATACGGTCAAATCGATGTCAGAATCTGTAATGCCGAGGGATTTCCGCAAACGGTAACGCGCCATTTTTACGCTTGAAGGTTCTATACCGCATATTGAGGCGATTTCTTTGGTGCTTAGATTCAGGCGAATGTATGCGCAAAGGTGGGTCTCGTATGGCGTAAGGTTAGGGAAGTCGCGACTGAGGTTTCTGTAGAAGTCAGGATGGGTTTGTGTGAAGTAATAGTCGAAATCTTTCGAAACCTTTCCTTGGTTTTCCACCAACGACTTGGCAGTCAATTCCCTGTTTCGTTGGTCGAGTTCCCTGGCAATGGCCTCTTCTTTCAATTGTTTGTCTTTCAATCTGACTTTCAATAGCAGGACAACTGTTAATGCGGTAAATACCAATAATATGATAACAATGTACAAGATGAGTCTATGCCTTTGTTGCTGCATGTCCTTGACCAATTGAGCCTGCTCCATTTGTTCTTTCGAGACATTGAACTGATGTTCCAATTCAAGTTGCTGAAGCCTACGTAAATCTTTCGTAGCGTTCAATGTGTCATCGATAGCTTTAAGCAGCATCGAACTCTCCGCATATTCTTGATATTTACCGAGTTGATATAAAACATCGCATTTGAAATTGTATCCGTTACTTTGGATATAAGGGAAATCCTTGGCTTCCGCAATACTTTTGTCAATAAAGAACAAAGCACTGTCGTATTCATTTCGTTTTGCATAAGACAAACCTTTGTTAACCAATAAATTGGATTCAATCTCGCGGTTGTTTGCATCGCCAAGGATATGAAGTCCTTTGTTAAAATTGCCGATGGCCTCGTCGTATTTTTCAAGATTGTTGTCGATAATGCCGCGATACAGATGCACCCAAGCCGAATTGACATGACTTTGTGAAGACACCAGAGCACTATCAAAATACTGTTCCGCTGTGTCGTATACTCGTTCTTCAAAATAGCACCGCGCCATCATAAAATAAACCATGTATTTATTGTAATTGGCGTAAGCTGGATTATCAAGCATGTCCTTACCGATAGCGAAAATATCATCTTTAAGGCCGAGTTGATTGTAAATGGCAAGCAGGTTGCTTTCAAGTGTGTATTGGAAAGAGGCTTTACCCAGGCCCTTGTTGATCTCAATGCCTTCCTGATAGCACTGATAAGCCTGTGGCAACTGTTTCATTTTGAAATAATAAGCGCCTAAAGCAATTTGAATCTTGACTTTCAGGATGTTGCTTTTCTGGTTTTCCACCAATGCCGAAGCCTTTTCCCTTGACATTTGGAGCCATTCGATAGCCTTGTCAAAATGACCGTCCCAAAGTTCGATACAGCCTTTGTAGTAAGTTGAAAGTGTTTGAAAATAATTGTCGTTCAATGTACTGGACAATTCTTCCAACTCATTTGTATAAGGCTTTGATAGTTGATATTGTTCATGGGCTTGCAAGGTGTTAATCACTGTTTTCAATGCCTCAAGTCTTTTTTCGTCTGCCTTGTTGTTTTCTTGCAGTAGTACTTGCAGACTGTCAGGAATGGAAAACTGTGTTTCTTGGGAAAACAAATACAATGTGTTGAAAAACAATATGATTAGCAGAAAACATCCTTTCATCTTATGCGTGATTATCATATTTACAAGATAATTTTTGAATGCAAAACTACAAAAAAAG
>CAMYXV010000155.1 GCA_947303055.1 uncultured Bacteroidales bacterium | reverse complement strand
AACCGACTTGTCTTGTGGCTGTTCCTGGCATCTGCGAAATCCTGTTGGGTCTCGTTAAGATGTATGGTGCGCCTTTCTTGGGCGGATGCCTGAAATTCATCATCTCTGGTGCTGCCAATGTGCCTCCGAAACTCATCGGTGAGTTCGACAAGCTGGGTATCAGCCTGTTTGCTGGCTATGGCATGACCGAAGGTGCCAACCTTACCACAGGTAACATCGATGTCATTACCAAGCCCACCTCGGTTGGTAAGTTGTATCCCGAGCAAGAGGCCAAGGTGGTCGACGGCGAGTTGTGGTTCCGTGGCGACAATGTCTTCCTCGGCTACTACGGCGACCCAGAAAAGACCGCAGAGACCTTGACTCCCGATGGTTGGATCAAGACGGGCGACCTGGTCCGTTTCGACGAAGAAGGTTACATGTACATCGTGGGCCGTATCAAGAACCTCATCATCCTTTCCAATGGCGAGAATGTCAGCCCTGAAAGCATCGAAGAGCCATTCTACAAGGACAGCAAATTGCGCGACTGCCTCGTCAAGGAAGACGAACTGGATGGCCGTCAGGTGATTGCCATTGAGATTTTGCCGCGCATGGAAGAGTTTGGTAATGTCTCATGGGAGGAAGTGGAAGCCTACTTCAAAGACCTTGTCGGCAAGGTCAACGCCACGCTGCCCAGCACACATCAAGTTGGTAAAATCACCGTGCGTAGGGAAGACTTCAAACGTACTGGCGCCATGAAAGTTTCACGAAATCAATGATATACGATATGCAAAGAGAAGATATTTTAACAGAACTGAAGGAAATCTTGAAGCTGATCAAGCCTTCGATGGATTTGTCGAAGGTCACAGAGGAGTCGCAACTTGTACGTGATGTGGGTCTTGACTCCCTAACCATTTTGTTGTTGAGCCTTGCCATCGAAAACAAGTTCGGATTCAAGTTCGACGGCAACCCGAAGTTCACTACGGTGGGAGAGGTGATTGATTTTATCAGTTCAAACACAACACTTTAGCCTATGTCAATCCGTATCGTAAAGGTGGAAAGTCACAAGCAGCTGAAAAAGTTTGTGACTTTCCCTCTGAAACTCTACAAAGACTGTGAGAACTGGGTACCGGCCCTGGAAGGCGACGAATACGACACGTTCAACCCAGAGAAGAACGGTGCCTACGACTTCTGCGAAGCTGATTGTTTCTTGGCCTATCGCGGGGATGAGATAGTGGGTCGCGTGGCAGCCATCATCAACCATAAAGCTGACGACGAGCAACACCTCGTCCGTTTCGGCTGGCTTGATTTCATCGAAGATGAAGAAGTGCTTCGCGCACTCATCGACACTGTTGCTGAATGGGGTAGACAACGTGGTTGCACCGAGATGAGAGGCCCTTGGGGCTTCACCGACATGGACAAGGAAGGCCTGCTTGTGGAAGGCTTTGAGCATCTGAGCCCCTTCACCTGCCTTTACAATTTCCCCTATTATGGCACAATGTTGGAGCAACTCGGTTTCAAGAAAGACGTGGACTGGACGCAAAGAACCCTTTTGGTGAGCAAGGAATTGCCTTCCATGTTCCAATTCACCAATCTGATTGAGGAAAGGTTTAAAGTCCATGTGGTCAATCCGCGCAGCATGAAAGACATGGCCAACCGCTATGGAATGGAGATTTTCCACATGTACAATGAGGCTTTTGCCCCTTTGCACGGCTTTTCTCCTTTGACTGACAAGCAGATACAAGCTTATCTGAAAACCTATGTCCCCATTTTGGACAAGGATTTCGTGGCGGTGGCCGTCAATGACCAAGACAAGCCGGTGGGCTTCCTCTTCTGCGTGCCTTCGCTCTCAAAGGCGGTGAAGAAATCCAAAGGGCGTTTGTTCCCCTTCGGTTTCCTAAACATCTTGAAAGCATTGAAGAAAAACGACACCCTTGAGGCTTTGATAATGGGTGTAATGCCTGAGTATCAGCAATGTGGAATACCAGTGCTGATGTTTAAATACCTCCACGAAAACTGCATCAAGCGCGGTATTGACACCATCATTATGAACCCCCAACTGGAGGAAAACTACAAGGTGCAGTCGCTGTTTGGCGACTACAAGACCGAACCCTTCATGAGGCGCAGGGCCTACAAGAAGAGCATTTAGTGGATTTCGTAGGTGTTGATGATGCCGATGGCTTCCTCAAGCATCATCTTGACCAAGGCATTGTCGGAGAGGCGATAGGTCAGCTCAACTGATTTGTAACCGCCTTTCGGCACTTTGCCATTGGCGACGATGGAGACGGTCTTCATGCCTTTTTCTTCCTTGACGGTCAGCTCGGCGTTGTTGTCGGCAGCGGCTTGTTCCCAGTTGCCAGCCAAGCAGTTCAATAAGGTGGAGCGTTGCAGCCCAACCATTTTCACCTTTTCGGCATCGAGTTCAACCTTTTTGCCATCCATGTTGATTTTCACCATGTTGCCTTCAATCTTGAAGTAATCGCCTTGAGGCTGGGTGTAGATCATACTGAGTTGGTCGTTGCCGTCAAAAGTGAGGTGACCAGCTTTGTCGGTGGTCTTGCCCGAAATCTTCATCAGTTTGGTCTGGGTGAAATCGGTGTCAAAAGTCTTTTGTGCAATAGCTGTTACGGAAAACAGCATTGCGATGAGAATCAATGTAATATGCTTCATTTCTGTAAATTGTCTAAATAGGTGACTACATCGTTAACAGTTTCAAATTTGGCCAAAGCCTGGTCGGGAATGACAATGCCATAGTCGTCTTCAAGGCGCATGAGCAGTTGGAGGATGTCGACGGAATCGGCGCCAAGGTCTCTCTTGATTTGGGCATCCAACGTAACCCGCTCCGGGTCGATGCGCAACTGACGCGCCAAGGTGGCTTTTACTACTTCGTACATATTGTTATAATTCAAAGATTTATAATTCAAAATTCAATATACATATTTCTACATTCAGCATTCAATATTCGTAGTGTTCGTAACGCATGATGATTTCTTCCATCTTGGATGACAATGAACTGACCTCCATCTTGTAGGCTTGTTCGATGCATTTCTCCACTGCCGTGGCCTTGCTGGAACCGTGACCTTTCACCACCGTCTTCGAAGTGCCCAACAACACGCTGCCGCCATAGTTCTGGTAGTTCATGAACTCTTTCTCCTCCATAAACATCCGCTTCATCAGCAGCGCACCCAATTTGTAAATTGGCCTCGAATAGATGTCCTTCTTCAACTTCTTCAGCAGTTCCAAGGCGGTACCTTCTGTGGTCTTCACCAATACATTGCCCGAAAAGCCATCGCAAACCACCACGTCGTAGTTGCCCGAAAGCAAGTCGCGGCTCTCCATGTTGCCCACAAAATGGATTTCGGGGGTCTCATTCAGCAAAAAGTGTGCCTTTTGTCTGATTTCGTCGCCTTTTTCTGCTTCTTTTCCGACATTGAGCAAGGCAATGCGCGGTTTTTCAATATTGTAGACCTTCTCCATATACAGGCTTGACATGATGGCAAACTGCCTCAGATGCTCTGGCGTGACTTCCACATTGGCACCACTGTCGCAAATTCCGACGATACCTCCATTCATGGTAGGCAAAAGCGGACAAAAGGCAGGACGAATGACACCCTTAACGCGACCGATGCGCGTCAAGGCGGCGGCAACGAGAGCGCCAGTGGAACCGATACTCACCATGGCGTTGATGTCGTCTTGGTCACGGAGCATACGAACAGCCTTAATCATCGAGCTTTCCTTTTTCAGTCGGATGACATCGATGGGGCGTTCCTCGCAGCCGATGACCTCGGGCGCATGGACGATTTCGAGGCGCGAGGCGTCGTATGATTTGCCTTTCAGGCAGTTCTGAAGCGTGGTCTCATCACCCGTCAGGATCAAATGCAGGTCGGGCAATTGGGCCATGGCTGCCAAAGCACCGTCCACATTGGCCTCGGGGCTGTGGTCGCCACCAAAACAGTCTATAATAATCTTAATCATATCATCTTTTCTTTGTCACAAAACTTACAAAACCCTCAAAACCTATTTCTTGTGTTGTGGGAAGCGAGCCAACCGGCTGCTTCCCAGCGGCGACACAGTTGTGGAGCCGCTTCGTCTTTTTTATTAACATGCTCATTGTTTTGCAAGTTTTGATGGTTTTGTGATAAAATACAATTTTCATAACGCCTTAACATAACAACGATGCCGTTTGATCTTTTGTTCGTCAAAGCGTTTCCACTGATTCTGAATGGCATAATTGTCTTCCAGATTCATGTTGGTCTCGGCGTATTCGACATCCTTCAGCATGTTCATCA
>CAMYXV010000154.1 GCA_947303055.1 uncultured Bacteroidales bacterium | reverse complement strand
CCATCTGGGGTGTGGGCTGTGACGCCACCAACAGCCGCGCTTGTGACCGCGTCTACGAGGTGAAGAAACGGCCTACCAACAAGAGCCTCATCATCCTAGTGGACTCGGCAGAGCGACTGAAAGACTATGTGGTGGATGTGCCACCCATCGCCTACGACCTTATCGCGCACACCACCACCCCTTTGAGCATCGTCTTCGCCCAAAGCAAGAACCTTGCAAGGAACATCTCCGCCGACAAGTCGGTGTGCATCCGCGTAGTGGACAACGAGTTCTGCAAGGAAGTCATTCGCCGCTTGGGCAAACCCATCACCTCTACCTCGGCCAACCTCTCAGGGCACCCCTCCGCCATGACTTTTGCGGACATCAGCGAGGAACTGAAGAACTCGGTGGATTATGTAGTGCAGCTCTACCACGACAGCTTCGCCAAACCCAAGTGCTCGACCATCATCAAACTCAACGAGGATAATACTTTTGACATATTGAGGCAATAAGTATGGCCAAAGAACTCTCCGAAATGTCATTAGAGGAATTATGGAAATTGTTCCCCATTTTCCTCGTTGAGCATAAAGACAACTGGAGTCTGCTCTTTGAGGAAATGAAGGCCAAATTGCAGTCCATCTTGTCTGATTACCCTGTAAAAATCAACCATATCGGCAGTACAGCGATCCCAGGGATATGGGCAAAGAACATCGTAGACATCCTTATTGAGATTCCGAAAAATTTTGATATTGAAGCAGTTGCAAAAGCCATTGAGAAAAACGGATTTATCCGAATGTCTACCGAGGAACGTAGAATATCATTCAACTATGGCTATACCAAAAACGGCTTTGCGGACAAGGTCTATCATATCCATCTCAGATATGCTGGCGACAATGATGAATTATACTTCAGAGATTATCTTTTGGAACATCCGAATGTTGCCAAAGACTATGAATCTCTGAAACTTAGGCTTTCGAAACAGTTTGAACATAATCGGGATGCCTATACCAATGCAAAGACTGCTTTCATCAGAAAATGGACTGATGTGGCAAAAGTAGAATATTTTGGACGTTACTGAAGCCACGATTCCCCTTTTTTCACTATCTTTGCGCCCTTAAAAACTCTTTTTTAACCCATGAAATCCCTGAAAATGTATTTCTTGGCTATTGTCTGCCTCTTTGCAATGGCGGCAACAGCCCAACAACCCCAATCGAAGGGGCAGATGAACGCTCAAAAGCTCGCTACGACGCTATATCTCATAGAAAACTATTACGTTGACACAGCCAATACCGATAAGGTGACGGAAGACGCCATCATTGCGGCACTGAAGGAACTCGACCCACACTCGGCCTATATCTCGAAAAAGGATGTGGAGAAGGCCAACGAACCTCTTGTGGGTAGCTTCGAAGGAATCGGCGTGACCTACCAACTTATCCGCGATACCATAACCGTCATCAGTCCTACGGCAGGCGGTCCGTCCGAGAAGGTGGGCATCATGGCCGGCGACCAGATCATCAAGATTGAAGGTGAGAATGCCTTCGGTAAAAAAATCGATAACGAATACGTGCAGAAACGCCTTCGTGGTAAGAAAGGCACCAAGGTCACCGTGAGTGTAAAGCGCGGCAACGACCCCGAACTCCTTGACTTTGAAATCATCCGCGACAAGATTCCCTTGAACAGCATCAATGCAGCTTATATGCTCGACAACCATGTCGGCTATATCAAACTCGACCGTTTTGCACAAGAGTCTACGCAAGAGTTCAAAGAGGCTTTCGCCAAGTTGCAAGCCCAAGGCATGGAGTCGCTCATCTTCGACCTGCGCGGCAACACGGGCGGCTACCTCAACACCGCCATTGAGCTGGTCGACCAGTTCATTACCGAGGACAAGCTCATCGTCTTCACCGAAGGTCTGCGCTCACCCCGCCAAGAATGGCGAAGCACCAAAGACGGACTTTACACCACAGGAAAGTTGGTTGTCCTTATTGACGAAGGCTCAGCCTCGGCCAGCGAAATCCTTTCTGGGGCCATCCAAGACCATGACCGTGGTGTGGTCATCGGTCGCCGCTCGTTCGGCAAGGGATTGGTACAAAGGCCTTTCAACCTGCCCGACGGTGCCCAAATACGCCTTACCACCTCGCGCTACCATACCCCTTCGGGACGTTGCATCCAACGCCCTTATGAGAAAGGTGTTGAAGATTATGCCAAAGAAATGACCAAACGCTTAGAGCATGGCGAATACTTCCATGCCGACAGCATCCACTTCCCTGATTCCCTGAAGTTTAAGACTAATGGCGGCCGTACCGTTTACGGCGGTGGCGGCATCATGCCCGACCTCTTCATCCCCGTTGATACGGCCTACAACAGCAAGCTCTACACCAACCTGGTCCGCAAAGGTGCTCTGAACCGCTTCACCACCGACTACGGTCTCAAGCACCGTGACGAAATCAAAGCACAATATGGTGACTTTGACAGCTTCAACAAGAATTTCGTTGTGGGTCAAGACCTCCTCGATGGACTAAAAGCCGCCGCCAAGGAAGCCAAAGTGGATTGGGATGACGAGCAGTTCATACGCTCCGAAAAGTTCTTGCTTTTGCAGATAAAGGCCTTAATCGCCCGCAACGTATGGGAGACGCAACAGTATTACCAAGTGATGTCCTCTGCCGATACGGGCATACAAAAAGCCTTGGAAGTCCTTGACAATGAAAGAGAATATAAGCGCATTTTAAAAAGCCGATAAGCCTTTTCAACTTTTTTTGTTTCATCGGTAACTTTTTTGCGTTTTTCTCGTATATTTCTACTGATTTTTTTCTATTTTTGCACTTTCATATCTGCACCTTGTAGAAATCGTCTAATAAATTCAATATCAACTTATTAAAATCAAAAAATGAAGAAATTTGGTTTACTCAGCGCAGCATTCCTGATGATAGGTCTGCTGTTTGGCACCCAAGTGATGGCTCAGCACATCAACCTTGGCGCTGCCAAGTCGGCACAAACCTGTGCCAGCGTGACTGACGAAGGCTTCACTGCCTCTTTCTCCTTCAGCGGCATCGATGCCACTGAGGTTTCCACCGAAAAAGGTGTGTTCTCCTACATCACCATGGAAAACACCTATCCTTCCGGCAATGTGGGCGACCCCACCCTGCCCGCCGTCAACAAGCTGATTGCTGTTCCTTATGGTGTCAGCAACGTATTTGTTGAAGTGAAGAATTACAGCACTACGGTTTATTCTCTCGCTGACTTCGGTATCAAGACACTTTATCCTCAACAGATGCCTCTCCGCAAGGACCAGAAGCCCGAGGATGTGCCTTTTGCTTACAACGAGAAAGCTTACAACGCCAAAGGTTTTGTTGAACGTCCCATCGCCCAAGTGCAGATTCAAGGCACTATGCGTGGCATCCAAATTGGTGCCCTGACGGTCAACCCTGTGCAATATGACGCTGCCACCAACAGCATCCGTGTCTATAACGACATTGAAGTTGAAGTGCGTTACAGCCAATACGACAAGTCGGCCTCCTACAACGAGTTCGCTAGAACCTTCAGCCCTTATTTCGCTGGTGTTTACAGCCAGATGTTCAACTGGCGCGACGACGTGTATGACGAGCACCCCGACCTTTGGCAGAATCCTGTCTACATGCTGATTATCGCCGACCGTATGTTCGAAGAGTGCATCCAGGAATGGCTTGCTTGGAAGACCACGAAAGGCTTCTTCCTGAGCGTGAACTACACCGATGAAATCGGCACCAGCGCCGCTGCCATCCGTGCCTTCATCCAAGAGGAATATGAAAAAGGTGCTCCCACCTTCCTCATGATCATGGGCGACAAGAACCAAGTGGCTGCCAGTGCCACGGGTAGTGAAACCCACTGCGTCACCGACCTCCAATATTCGAGCGTCGACGGCGACCAATTCCCCGACATGTACCACAGCCGTTTCCCCGCCGAGACTGTCGCTCAAATGACAGCCATGCTGAACAAGGCTCTGGAATACGAGATGTACACCATGCCTGACCCGAGCTACCTGAACAACGTGCTCCTCATCGCCGGTGAAGACAGCGGCTGGGGTGTCACCGTGGGTCGTCCCACCATTTGGTACGCCACCAACTATTACTATAATGAAGATCACGGCTATGCCAACGTCTATGAATATAGCCACGGCGTCTATACAGGTTGCTACAGCCACCTGAACACGGGTGTCGGCTTCGCCAACTACACCGCTCACGGCTCCAACACCAGCTGGGCTGGCCCGAGCTTCACTGTCAGCGATGTCAACAACCTGACCAACGAGCATAAGTACTTCCTCGCCATGGGTA
>CAMYXV010000153.1 GCA_947303055.1 uncultured Bacteroidales bacterium | reverse complement strand
GTCCCGTCAGTCCAATGGCGATAATGGCGATGGGGATGGCGGCCTCAAACACCTGTCCGACCTTCAGGCCGAGGTAGGCGGCGGCAGCCGAAAACAGGATGGTCATCAGCAGGCCGATGCAGACCGACCATACTGTAACTTCCTGGTACTTCTTGTTTTTCGAGAGTATGGGCTCATACTCTTCGCCCGGTTTCAGTTCGCGTTGCGCGTTCTCGGGCAGTTTGAATTGATCGTTTTCCATAGAGTTTACTATTCAAATTTGACTGCAATATTATGGAAAAAACTAAAGCAAATGGATTTTTTTGTATTTTTACAGAATCAAACGTAATAGAAAAACAAGATGAAACAGCTGATCAATTTCGTATGGATTTTGGCCGTCATTGCGTCCATGCTTGTGGGCTGCAAGAGTAAGCCCACTGCCAAGGAAGTTATTGTTAAATCCTATCAAAAATGTGAGTCCATCGAAGGAGGGCATTACAAAATGCTGGTGAAAAAGAAGTATATGTCGGACAAGGATACAACTTTGCGTCGTTACACCTGCGATTTCAAACGATTACCTTATGATTTAGTATATGGGAAGGCTTTCTCTATGTTTGAAGAGTCGCTGGATTCAAAATGGTCGAGTCATTTGCTGTACACTGGAGATGAGCTTGTCTATTATTACGATAGCGATAGCGCAGGAACGATAATGTCGTGCGATCAATGGATTGATGACATTATCGCGGGGAGGCATAATCACACGTTCTTCACGCCTTTGACCAGCAGAAGCCATTATCCTTTGCGTAGCGAGGAGGAACTGACCGACAGTACCTTTACCTATTCTCTTTCAGAGACCCGATTGGACGGAAAGTCATGCTATCTTGTTGACATTCTTGGAACGCCAGACGAGGAACCGGACAGCGTTTTCGGTATGAGGTATCTACGCTATGAAATCAACCTGTGGATTGACAAGAAGGATTACCTGCCAATTCAATACTCGGTTGCTTTTGATGTTATAGAACAGCAAGACACTATGTATCAATACGATGAATACAAGTTGATGGCTTTCGATCCGAATGTGGATACGTCCAAATTGACCTTGGAATATATTCCTTCCGAGGTGAAGTTGAAAGACTATGAACCATACAAGGCTCCTGAACCGCTTGCCGAAGGTACATTTGCGCCTGATTGGTCGCTGCCTACGCTTGCAAACGACACCATCCGCCTCGCCGACTTGAAAGGCAAAGTCGTTTTGCTCGATTTCTTTTACAAGTCGTGTGCCCCATGCTGCGCCGCCATGCCCAAATTGCAAGGCCTTTACGATAAATACAAGGATCAAGGCTTTGTCATGTTAGGCATCGACCCGATAGACGACCCCGAAAAAGACGAAATGGCTGATTTTTTGGCTAAACGCGACATTACTTACACCATTCTTTTCGCTGAACGTGAACTATCGGAGACATACCATATTATGGTCTATCCGTCCTTGTTCTTCCTCGACCGTGAAGGGAAAATTGCGAAGATGCACATCGGCTTCCGACAGGACATGGAAGAGGAACTGGAGGCGGATTTGGTGAAACTGTTGGAAAAAAAATGACATGAGACGTCGGACTTCGAGATGCGAGGCCGTTTCTTCTTTTGATCGTGATTAAATTCAAGATAGCAATGTTCCGCTTCAACAAAGGAGGCGCGCAATGAAGAATCGTTTGAAAGTGGCACGAGCCGAAAAGGACCTCACATAAGAGGATTTGGCCAAACTAATTGGTGTGAGCCGACAATCAATCAACGCCATAGAATCAGGGCGGTATGTGCCCACCACGGTCTTGGCCTTGAAGATGGCGCAAGTGTTCGGGAAATCGGTGGAGGAGATTTTCTTCTTGGAAGAGACAGATTGATAGTAGGAGATTCCCTGCGGGAATGGAGCTGTAATATGTATGTAAACTGCGGCGGCATGAGGTGCTACTTTTGGGTAACTTGCTCTTGCCGCCGCATTATAGACTAACGAACACGCCATTCCCCGCAGGGGAATCTCATTGTGTGTTTACTTTACAATACAGAATTTCTTAATAATGAATTCTTCATCTCCTTGAATCCTAACAAAATACATCCCATCAGCCAAACCGGAGACATCAATTTGTTGGGTTCCATCGGTGATGTGGCCTGATAGCAATGTTTGGCCTGTCACGTTGGTGATGATGTATTCCGCTGGTAGAGACGCGATTAATCGCGTCTCTACAAACAATACGTTATTTGTAGGATTAGGATAAACCTTGATTTCCATCGCGTTATTCTCATCAACGGCCATCACATCCTTGTCCAAACAGTCCGACCAGGCAATGGTGTTTCCTCCATCAGTGCTGATGCCGTATTTGTATTGCCCTATCGGCAAAGCATCCCAACCGTAATCCACATAATGGGCGTCGACCACGTTTGAAGCAATCAGCTCAGCATCGCTTCCGTCGCAATTGGCACGGTAGATGTCGAAGGCATTGCCCACGGTGATGTCGTCGATGTAGAAGGCGTTATCGTATTCGCCCTCGGCGAGTTGGTTGGAATATTTCCATTCCAGGATGTGGTTGCCGGGACCGATGGAAACCGTGTAGCGCGTCCACGGCACTTCATCCTTCAAGGTCTCGCCATACTGCACGTTATCGATGAAGAAGCCGCAGCCGTTGAGCGGGAAACAGCTGACGCGGGCATAGTAGCTTACCACGCACGAGGTGGGCAGGTTGACCGCCAACGAGATCTTGCTGTTGGAAAACATGCCCGTGTTGGTCGACTTGGCGCAATAGGTGCCCGTGTTGGGTTGCGTGGTGGTAATGACCCAAGGGCTAGTGGCATCGTTGATCCACATGTTTTGGTAGAAGTCGCCCGATTCGAAGCCGTCATAAATGCCCGCAGGCAGGTTCCACGACAGGGAGACGCGCATGTTGTTGATGACTTCAGCCTCGATCTCGACCGCCTTCGTCAAAGTGACGTAATTGGAGGGGAGTGAGGTCATGTCGTTTTGCAGATGGGCGATAATATAATAGGTATAGGAGCCCGCGTAGCTGATGTGGTCAGTATAGGTAGTTGCCGTCAGGCTGTTGGCGATGCGCATGCCGTCGCGATAGACATCGTAGGAGATGCCTTCGGGAGCGGCGGTCCAGTTGAGGACGACCTGCTCGCCGTCGAAGTCGGCGGTGAGGTTGGTGGGACCGTGATGGAACAAGGCATTGATGGCAGCCAAGGCATCGATGCGACCCGATCCTACGCGGTTGTTTTTCATGGTGTTGCCTACGCGTACCGAGGTGAGCTCGATGATGGAATCCAGTTCTGCCGGACTCAGCTCGGGGTTGGCCTCAAGCAGCATGGCTAACACGCCAGCCACGCAGGGCGTAGCCATCGAGGTGCCGTCCATCTCGATATAGTTGTTGGTGGTCTGGTAGTTCAGCGAGGTGATGTTGGCGCCAGGAGCCGAGATGTCGGGACGGATCAAGCCAGGCTGGTTGACGTCGCCGTTTTCGTAGGGGTAGTCGTTGTAGTTGCCGACATTAGGTCCCGCAGCCCATGTGGTGGGGCCGACTGAGGAGAAGCCGCAGTGCTCGTCGTTGGAGTCGGTGGCACCCACGCTGATGACGGAAGTCAAGCCGCCTTCGATGAGGTTCTTTTGGTCGGGATGGAGCCATGCCGGAGGACAGTTGCCCGGGGCGCTGATGTTGAAGGGGACAGGGTAGGTGTATTGCGTCTGACCTTCGTTGCCGCATGCCACGGCAGCCGCCACGCCTGCGTCTAAGCAGGTGGCGAAGACGTCGCGGTAGTAGTAGCAGGGGCCGGCACCTACGTCGCTAAGCGATAGGCTGAGGATGTTGGCACCATGGTCTAAGGCGAACTCAACGCCTTCGATGAGGTGAGTGGCCTCGCCTTGTCCTTCCTCGCTCAAAATCTTGATGGCCATAATCTTGGCGCCAGGGGCGATGCCCGTCTGGGTGCCTGCCGTACCTTGTCCCGCAAGGATGCCAGCGGTATGGGTGCCGTGACCTTGATCGTCCATGGGGTCAAGGTCTTGATAGAAAACGTCATAGCCGTGGTGAGGGAACTCGCTGCCGCCGTCCCACATGCTGTTGGTGATGTCGATATGGTTGTAGTTGACACCCGTGTCGATGAGGCCGATGATGACGCCATTGCCCGTATAGCCCGAGCCGTTGTAGTTCCAAACCGCCGGCGCGTTGATCTTTTCGACATGCCAGGCATTGGCTCTTGTGTTAGCAGAGCCACTCATCTCGTTTTGAGGAATCATCTGACGCATCTCGTCGGGGATAATCACGGCGACGTCCTTGCGCTGAGCGAGTTGTGCGATGACCTCGCCGCTAGCCGAGCAGCTGAA
>CAMYXV010000152.1 GCA_947303055.1 uncultured Bacteroidales bacterium | reverse complement strand
GCCAAGAGGTCGTCGACCTCAACATCCAGGCCGTGCGTGCCGGTTACGCCCAGGCAACGAAATAATCCTTGCCGTTACAAACGAAAAATGCCCGATTGGTTTTTCCAGTCGGGCATTTGTCATTATTTCTCGCCCCATTTGAGCGGGTAATTGGGACAGGTGCAATAGGCGGTTTCGCGAAGGTAAAATCGGATGGCATCCACTTGCCCCTCGCTGCCTTTGGTCGCATAGCAATCCAGCCAACCATAGCAAGGGCCTTCGTCAGTGGTATGTCGTACACAAATGGTTGATAGCTGTCCCCAGAGCAATTGATAATCCCTGCTCCACCAATTCACTCCACTGATGTCGCCATCAGTCGTGAGGCTGAGTTCCCAATCACTTGAACCAATAAGATATGACTTATCGTAAAAGAAGCATATTTTTATGTCGGTAGTATTATCACGATCAAGGTCAAGCTTGATGGTGTCCCAGTGCTGATGAACATCAGCCATGATGTAGTTGATATTTAGTGCAGGATCGTATTTCTTGTGCAAAATCTTTCCTGTTTGACCTCCATATTCAACTTTATGGCAAGCGGAAAGACAACAAAGCACTGCGGCAATTGATAACACTAATGCGCTCTTTCTCATTATGATAGGGCTTTTTGATTTTTCTTTAAAAACGACACAAATAGCACCAATCCCAACACGGTGAAGGCAGCACCGATGCCGTAGCCGACGGGGCGGGGTAGGATGGAACCCAAACCGCCATCGGCAGCCTTGGCCACAAAGAGGAAGCATCCTGTCACCATAGTCATGAAAAGGGCAGGAATGAGGGTAATGAGGTACCAAAGTTTGCCTTTGTTTTTGGCAAGATAGACCGAGATAGCCCAAAGTGTGACCGTAGCCAAAACTTGGTTGGCCCAGGCAAAGTAACGCCAGATGACTTGGAAGCCCTTGGCGTCGGAGATGCTGTAGACCAAGATGGCGGCAGTGACAACAAACATCGGGACGGCGACAATCAAGCGGTTCTTGATGGGCTTTTGGTCGAAGTGCATGAAGTCGGCGATGATGAGTCGAGCTGAGCGCAAAGCTGTGTCGCCCGAGGTGACTGCCGCGCTGATGACACCCAGGATAGTAATGGTGGCAATAACAGGTGTGAACCATGTGTTGGCGATGATGCCCACGATGGCGGCACCACTCTTACCCGTCACATCGACTACGCTATCAGGGCCAAAGAAGTAGGCGGCAGCAGCAGCCCATATCAAGGCGACGATGCCTTCAGTGATCATGGCACCATAGAAAATTGGGCGGCCTTGTTTTTCATTCACCATGCAGCGTGCCATCAGTGGTGATTGCGTGGCATGGAAACCCGAGATGGCACCACAGGCGATGCTGATGAACATCATCGGGAAGATGGGGTTGTTGGTCGCATCAGGATGGCGATTCTGCATGCCACTCCACAACTCAGGAATCTCAGGCTTGTAGATGAGGAAAGCCACGAAGATGGCCACAGCCATGCCCAACAGCAGGATGCCGAAGATCGGATAGATCTTTCCGATAAGCTTGTCGATGGGTAACAAGGTGGCAATCAGATAATAAACCAAGATGATGATAATCCAGATGTAAGGGTTCCAGCCTTGCGTGAAGTTGGCATTCAACAGCGTGGCAGGGGTGTTGACAAAGACCACGCCGACCAAAATCATCAGGATGATGGTGAAAGCACGCATCACCTGCTTTGCACCATTGCCCAAATATGTGCCATGGATTTCAGGCAGGCTTGCCCCTTTGTCGCGCAACGAAATCATTCCTGCGAGGTAGTCGTGGACGGCACCAGCGAAGATGCTACCCAGCACAATCCACAAGAAGGATGCCGTGCCGAACTGCGCGCCCATGATAGCACCGATGATGGGACCTACGCCTGCGATGTTCAAGAATTGGATCAAGAAAATGCGCCAGGGTTTCATTGGAACGTAGTCGACACCGTCGGCCATAGTGATGGCAGGGGTGGGGCGTTGCGGGTCGATGCCGAAGACCTTCTCGACGAGCTTTCCGTATACAAAATAGCCGAGAATGAGGACGGCCAAAGCGATAAAGAAAGTAATCATAGATGGATAGTTTTAATGGCGCAAAATTACAGTTTTTGAAAGACAAAACACATTGTCGGGCTCAAAAATAAAAACAAAAAAACGGCCTGGGAAAAACCGGACCGTTTGGTTTAGCGTATGAAAAGAATCAATCGTCGAAATCAACGACATTGAATCTTTTGTCGAATTCAATTTCGAGGCCGTTGCTCAACTCAATGTCCCAACCACGTGTGTCCTTGGCAATTTTAGTGATGGATTGGCTCCCATGGATGCGGTTTACATAATTGGTGATTTCAGTAGGAACTAATGCAGCGGGCACGGTTGTGGAAAGGGAAGCGTGCCTACAATCCACTTCATCCCATTCAAGTTTGCCGAAAAGGTTGCCGTCAAACCCGATTTGTGTGTAGTCACTGAGGGTCACGTCGCAGTCGAGGCCGTCTTTGATGTTGGCAATCACCTCTGTGTCAGGAAAATAGGTTTTCACAAAGGCGTTGATTACATTCATTTTTTTATCATTGCTGCACGATGTGAAAGTGATTAAGCCGGCAAATAGGGCTAAGATGATACCTTTTTTCATAGTATTGTTATCGTTTGTTAGTCGTCAATCTCCGTTACTTTGAAGCTGTTGTTGAACTTCAGTTCAAGTCCGTTGTTTAACTCGATTTCCCAGCCCATGAATTTCTTCTCCAACTTTTTGATGATTGCGTTGGGGAAATTGGAGTTCACATAGGCTGTGATTTGCTCGGGGACCAGTGTGGCGGGCACGCTGGTGAAGGTCGTGGAGTGCTCACAGTCCACCATTTTCCATTCGTTGTTGAGACGGAACTCGATTTTAGTGTAGTCGTTCAATACGACATCAATGTCGTCATCGTCAGGCATCACCATTTGAACGGTGGCCTTAGGGAAATACTGCTCAACAAATTGGGCAATCGCTGGATTGGTGTTTTGCGCCATGGCCTTGGTCATACCAAAGCAAAGGATGGCGACGAAAGCTGTGATAATACTTAGTTTTTTCATTGTTGTTATTGTTTGTTGTTGTATAGATGTATGTGCTATTTGTTCTTGAGTTTCCCCTACGGGGAATGGAGTTTTTGTTTTAGTTACCTGCGGCGGTTTCAACTGGTTGCTTGCATGTAACGCATTTTGCCGCCGCTTTAAACAATTACTCTCCTCTCCATTCCCCGCAGGGGAATCTTTTACATGATTATTCTTTTTTGGCACCGAATTCCATCAACCAAGCCTTCAGGAAGGCATCGATATTGCCATCCATGACGCCTTGAACATCGGAGGTCTGATAATTGGTACGGTGGTCCTTTACACGGCGGTCGTCGAAGACGTAGGAGCGGATCTGTGAACCCCATTCAATTTTCAGTTTGCCCGCCTCAATCTTGTTCTGCTCCTCCATACGGTGGCGCATCTCGCGGTCGTAGAGTTGTGACTTCAAGAGGCGCAAGGCGTTCTCGCGGTTCTTGGGTTGGTCGCGGGTCTCGGTGTTTTCGATGAGGATTTCCTCCTCTTCGCCCGTGTAGGGGTCCTTGTATTGGTAGCGCAAGCGCACGCCCGACTCCACCTTGTTCACATTCTGTCCACCAGCACCGCCACTGCGGAAGGTGTCCCACGACAGGCGCGACTGCTCGATGACGATTTCGATGGTGTCGTCGACGAGCGGGGTGACAAACACCGAGGCGAACGAAGTCATACGTTTGCCTTGGGCGTTGTAGGGACTGACGCGCACCAGACGGTGAACGCCGTTCTCGCCTTTTAGGTAGCCGTAGGCGTAGTCGCCTTCGATCTTCATGGTCACCTGCTTGATGCCAGCATCATCGGCTTCTAAGAGGTTGGAGATGGTGAGTTTGTATTTGTGGTTTTCGGCGTAACGCATATACATACGCATGAGCATCTGTGCCCAGTCTTGGGCCTCGGTGCCGCCCGCACCCGCGTTAATCTTCAGCACGGCACTCATGGGGTCGGCCTCTTCACGCAGCATGTTCCTGAACTCCAGGTTCTCCACGATTTGAAGGGTGGCATTGTATTGCTCGTCCACTTCTTCCTCGGTGGCCTCGCCTTCCTTGGCGAAGTCGAAAAGTACGGTGAGGTCGTTGCCGGCATCCTCGGCTTCCTTGTAGCCGTTGAGCCAGCCCTTCACCTCACGCACCTTCTTCATGGTGGCTTCGGCAGCCTTGGGGTCGGCCCAGAACTGCGGGTCTTGCGTCTTTTCGTCTAATTCTTGTGCTTCAATGGTACGTCTGTCGACGTCAAAGATACCTCCTCAAGGCATCAATCCTCTTACATAAGTCTTTAAGTTGGTCAGCAGTGATCATAATATAATAAGGTGTTGTTTT
>CAMYXV010000151.1 GCA_947303055.1 uncultured Bacteroidales bacterium | reverse complement strand
AATAGAAGAGATTGAAGAGGCGATGAGGAAATTTTTATAATTTTGCAAAACCATGTAGAGACGCGATTCATCGCGTCTCTACAAACACCGATTAAACAATCAACAAATCAACAACAATATGTTCACAAAAGACGTTTACAGTGGCCGTCGCGCCACATTGAAAAAGATGATTTCGAAGGGCATCGCCTTCTTCCCGGCCAACAACGAGGCACCCTTCAACTATCCCGACAACACCTATATCTATCGTCAGGACAGCAACTTCTCCTATTACTTCGGCCTCAAACATCCCGACTTGGTCGGTGTCATCGACTTTGAGACGGGCGAGGAAATCCTCTTCGGTGTGGAGGTCACCATCGACGACGTGATTTGGTGTGGCCCCCTGCCTTCGCTGAAGGAACAAGGTGACAGCATCGGTATCACTGACTGCCGCGACTTCAACCGCTTTGGCGAATACCTGCAACAAGCCATCGCCAAGGGGCGCCAAATCCATATGCTGCCCACCTACCGTGCAGATACAAAGATTCAATGTGCCGAATGGTTAGGCTGTAATATTAATAAGGTGTCGGACTATGTCAGTCTTGAGCTTATCAAGGCCGTCATCGCCATGCGCGAGGTGAAAAGCGAAATTGAAATCGCAGAGATGGAACACGCCGCCAACACCGCCTATTACATGCACACCACCGCTATGAAGATGTGTAAGCCAGGTATGGTCGAGCAAGAAATCGCCGGTGTGGTGGAAGGTCTGTCGCTGTCAGGTGGCGGCCCCGTTTCGTTCCCCGTCATCCTCAGTGTTGACGGTCAGACCTTGCACAACCATGGTCACCACAATGTGTTGAAGGAAGGTCGCATGATGGTTTGCGATGCCGGTGCCGAAACTGAGAACTACTATGCCTCCGACTTCACCCGTACCACCCCTGTGGGCGGTGTGTTCAACCAACGTCAACGCGAGATTTATGAAATCGTACTTGCCGCCAACCAAGCCGTGGCCGCCAACACACGTCCCTACATGCCTTACATGGTAATGCACACTTTGGCTTGCCGCACCCTAATTGAAGGTTTGAAAGGCGTCGGCCTGATGAAAGGCGACACCGAAGAGGCCCTGATGAATGGTGCCCACTGGCTCTTCATGCCTCACGGCTTAGGCCACATGCTCGGCATGGACGTGCACGACATGGAAGGCCTCGGCGAAACCTATGTAGGCTACGACGAGGTCACGCCACGCTCCACCAAATTGGGCTTCAGCGGTCTGCGCTGCGGCAAGACTTTGAAACCAGGCTTTGTGGTCACCGACGAGCCGGGCATCTACTTCATCCCCACCCTCATCGACATGTGGAAAGCCGAAGGCAAGTTCAAGGACTTCATCAACTACGACAAGTTGGAGACTTACAAAGACTTTGGAGGCATCCGCATCGAGGACGACCTGCTCATCACTGAAGACGGCAACCGCATCCTCGGCAGGCCGATTCCCAAGACGGTTGCAGAGGTCGAGGACATGTGTGCCCAAGGGCGAGAATGGATTAAGATGACCGCGATGTACTAAACGAAAAAGCGAGGCAAAACCTCGCTTTTTTCATTTAAAACTCCATCACCAGTTTCACGTTGACGTATCGTGGTGTCAGATAATTCGGCGCACCGTAATAGTTGTTATCCATATACTTCACCCAGTTGTAGGAAATCACATTGGGAATGTCAAGCAGGTTGAAGACATCCACGCTAACAAACATGTTTCGTATATAACGGAGCGGATTGCCTTTGCTGAAGCTGCTGGCCTCGGTGATGAGTTGTTTGCTGAAGCCGATATCGACACGACGATAAGCTGGATAACGGCTCGATGGAGAATAAAAATCGGAATTGTTGTCGTTGACAGGCAAACCCATGCCAAAGGTAAGCGTCATGTTGACACGCCAAGTTGGGGCATTGGGAATGTAATCCTGGAAAAACAGCGAAAAGTTGACCAATTGATTGGACGGACGGTAATGCCAACCCAACATGACGGTATCAGCAACTTGGTCATCAGTATGGTTATAGAAGGGCAATCGGTTACCCTCATCATCCACTAAGCAATAGTCGCCACGGATGTCCTCTTTGGTCTGCATAATGGAGAGGCTTGCCCAACTGTCGATGCCTTTCACAAACTCACCGTTCACCTTGAAATCGAGGCCAGTGGCGTAGGCTCGTGCCGTCTGATCGGCATAATAGCGGATACGCACATTGTCGATGTCGTAAGGGATGACGTGAGTAAACCACTTGAAATACAGCTCCGAAGTCAAGATGAAAGGCCTGTTGAAAGCTCGGAACTTGAAGTCGTTGCCCGCCACAACCTGATACGACTGCTGTGCTCTAGCATCCTTAAAGAGGCTACCATCACGGTTGCGTATCTCACGATAAAACGGCGTTTGGTGATAGACACCCCCTGACAGACGGTAGACCGTCTCATTTTTCTCATTCTCAGGTTTAAAAGCAATGCCTGCTCTCGGGCTGACATACACCTTATGATTATAACCCCAATAGTTGGCTCTCAAACCGCCCGTGATGACAAACTCACCTTTGTTCTGATAAGGTATCGTCCATGAGTTTTGCACAAAACCGTCAAGATTATTGATGGAAAGCAGATTGTGTGACTTGTGCACGAAGTCCATACCTATCTCAGGCAACACGTCTGGATAACCGCCAATCACGTCTGGAATATGGGGCAGGCTATAACCCGCCGAGTCCATCATCTGCCATTCGTCCACCACATCATCGATGTCTTGATGCTGGAAGCGGATACCCCATTTCAGCAAGCTGTTATCGAAGGCATAAAGACCTTTGTGGTCGATATTGTAAACCTGCGCATAGAAGCCGTTGCGGGCGTGTTTGGTGAGTGTACCCACCTCATGGTTGTCAATCACTTCACCAAACTCTTCAGATCCAAAAGAAGTGTTGCGCACACCGAAGAAATACTGCTCCTGAATATCGAAGGTCTCGGTCTCATAGGCCGAATAAGCCGAAGCTATCCACTTCAGGTTCAAGTCTTTATTAGGTTTGTACGACAAGGTCAATGCGCCGAGGCCTGTGGTATAGTCATCGATTTCTTGACCGTCAAAATACACGTTCAGCTGCAGCGGGAGGTCGATGGTGCCGAAGTTGATTTTTGCATTTTGGGGAATCAACATATAGCGGTTCTTCGAGTAATAGCCCAAAAACGACAGACTCCATTTTTCATTGAACTGGTAATTGAACAAAGCTTGCGCATCAGTAAAATTGGGTTTATAGTCACCTTTGGTGTTCATCATACCGAGAGCCAAGGCTGTGTTTTTATAGCGTGCTCCGACTAAATAGCTGAACTTTTCATTCTTTGTCGCACCTTCCACATGCGCCTCAGCACCCAAAAGGCTCAAACTCAACGAACCAGCGAACTCTTTGGGGGTCTTATAGGTCACGTCAAGCACCGAAGACATTTTGTCGCCATACTCTGCTGCAAAGCCGCCTGCCGAAAACTCGATATTATTGACTAATTGCGAATTAACAAAGCTCAATCCCTCCTGCTGTCCAGAGCCCACGAGGAAAGGACGGTAGATTTCGATGCCATTCACATAAATCAGGTTTTCGTCGAAATTGCCTCCACGGACGCGATACTGTGAACTCAGTTCATTGTTCGACACCACACCAGGCAGGGTTTTGATAAGTGTTTCCACGCCACCACCCATAGTCGGCAGCAAAGTCGCCTGCTTGGCATCCAAACGCGTTAGGCTTGAGGCCTCGGTGGCTCGGTCGCTGATAACGGCATCGGGCAGCACTGTCGCGGTGGAATGCAGCACCATGTCCAACTTCTTCTTCTCACCACGCTTCAGTCGCACTGTGGCTTGCTTTTGTTCATAGCCGACAAACGAAAAATGGATAGTCCAAGTGGAATCCGACAACAGCGAAAGCTCATAGTAGCCACGCGAGTTGGTCGTGTAGCCCACCAACAATTCGGGGACGACCACGTTGACCATCTCAATGGGATGCCCTTGCTCGTCAATCACCTTGCCGTAAACCGTAGCCGTCGGCAGCTGTTGGGCCGTAGCAAACAGGGAGAAAAACAGCAAAACTATGAGGATGAACTTCGCTCGCATGAATGGATAACTGAATTTGTCGGGAAATATTATCTGATCAACTGGAATTGAGGTTTATTCAAACAAAAAAAAGCCGCCGCGCAAGGCACAGCAGCTCTCATATCGTTCACTTCGGCAACGAATTACCAACGTTCGAGGTTACCCGTAGCGGAAGCATCCAAGATGGCTTGGTAAACACCTTTCTTGTTGATGGTACGCATGCCGGCAGCCGAGACCTTCAGCACAATCCATTCATCCCATTCCGGAACATAGAACTTCTTAATTTTCAGGTTCGGTTCAAACGTTCTCTTGGTCTTCTTGTTGGAGTGAGAAACATTGTTGCCGT
>CAMYXV010000150.1 GCA_947303055.1 uncultured Bacteroidales bacterium | reverse complement strand
CCAAAAGGCGATGTGAGGGTGCCTCTGAAATCGGTTCGCGGAAGTCGAAATACTGCTGGTAGGTCTTGCCTTCCTCTTCCTTGCCTTTGACCACAGCTGAACTGATGTCGCCCTGCATGTGGAAGATCTTGCGGATGCGGTTGCGCCCGTTGATGTTCTCGGAGACCCACTCGGCCATGATGTCCTTGGCGCCTTGCAAGGCTTCCTCAATGTCGTTGACGCCTTTGCCTGCATTAACATAACGGGCAGCGAGGCGGTCTACCATATCCACATTCTGCGCCATGATTTGTGCGGCCAGCGGCTCCAAACCCTTCTCGCGGGCGATGGCGGCACGGGTGCGGCGTTTGGGCTTATATGGGAGATACAAATCCTCGACTTCTTGCAAAGTTTTGGCGTTCAGTATCTTCTGCTCCAGTTCGGGCGTGAGTTTCTCCTGTTCGCGAATGGAGGCGATGACGCTTTCCTTGCGTTTTTGTAGTTCGATGAGTTGCTCCAAGCGTTTCTGCACGGCGGCCACGTTCTCTTCGTTCATCGTGCCTGTCATTTCCTTGCGGTAGCGGGCGATGAAGGGAATGGTGGCGCCTTCGTCGAAGAGGCGAATGACATTGGCCACATGGTGCGCGGCCAGGTTGAATTCCTGTGCGATTTGCGGGGCGAAGTCTATGGTGTTTTGCATATTTTCAGGTTTAAAGATGCAAAAATACGGTTTTCTTTGAGTTTTTCGTTAACTTTGCGGCAAAATATAGACAATGATCAAAAACCTGATATTCGACTACGGCGGCGTGCTCCTCGACTGGAACCCGCATTACCTCTATGACCCTTATTTCGGCGATGCGGACAAGGCCGAATGGTTTCTCACCCACATCTGCACCTACGAATGGAACGCCCAACACGACAACGGTAAGCCCATTGCGGAAGGCACGACGGAACTCATCGCCGAGCATCCCGAGTGGAAGAAGGAGATAGAACTATACTACGGCGAGTTCATGAAGATGATGGGCGGGCAGATTCCAGGCATGGAAGAATACATCAAGGAATTGAAAGCCAAAGGCTTCCGTGTGTTTGGACTGTCCAACTGGTCGGAGGAGACCTTCGCTTTGGTGCGGCCTGTCTATCCTGTCCTCAACCTCATGGAGGACATGGTGATTTCAGGCATCGAGCGGGTGATGAAGCCCGACCCGAGGATTTTCCAACTGGCCTTGCAACGTTTCGGTATCAAGGCCGAGGAGACGGTGTTTATTGATGACAACCCGAATAATGTCACTGGCGCGAATGCTTTGGGAATCACGGGGATTTTGTTTGAGGGGAAAGAAAAACTTGAAGATGTGATTCATAGGATTGCTTCGCAAGAAATCTGTCAAAAATCCTGATTAAAATCGTTCAAAATCTTAGTATTAATGAAAGAACTTGCTGCGAAATACATTATCCTTTCTCTCTTCCTAGTTGCTTTTGTCGGAGAAACCCTTGGCCAAAAGACGGATTGGGAAAAGGATGGTTTGCAAGGCAAGGTCAAGAGATATGAGTTGTTTTCTTATGATTTTGATGTTTGCGATTCCGTCAACCACGATGTTTTCATGAATCGTTTTTATCAATGTGGATTTGATGTTGATAGGCTGATTCGATTTGCGGACAGCATTAATAGTAATACTGTAAAAGACAGAAAGTTCTATTATTGTAGAGAGTATGATTCATTGGGAAATTACACAAGATTGGGTGATGTTTTCTATTATAATGAGTATGATAATCTCGGACATTTGTTGAAAATGATAATTGATGATGGCAATGCGCCTAACGATACCATTTATTATTCATATAAATTTGATGAAATGGGAAGACTTGTGGAAGAAAGGCGTCAGAATCGTTCAGAACATTGGACCTACGATTCTGAAGGTCGGCTGTTGGAACGCAAAGTCATTGTGGGTGAGGAAATACGCGAGCATTTCACACTGAAGTATGACAAAAATGGTGTTTTGCGCAAGTCGGAGGGACATGGTTGTGTTATAAATAGAGATCCTAAGTTTTATTGGGAATATGATTCGAAAGGGAATGTTGTTTTTGAGCGGAGGGAGAACACAGGCTTGGAAGATGTAATTGAAAGAAGAATAAGGTACAGATATGATAGAAATGATAGTATTGTAAAAGAAATATGCAGGGAAGTAAGAAGGTGGCATACAGATATTAGGTCTGATGAAGATAGATGGCAAGAAACGGATTCAACGGGGCAAGTTGTTGATTATGTTAATTATAAGGTGATTCCAGTTAGGAAAAAAGAAAAGATAAAGTACGAGAGAGTAATTAATCGTAACGACAAAGGGCTCCCTGTAAAAGAAAGATATGTTCAAAGAGACAATTTTGGCAAATCGGTATCACTATATAATTATGATGACTTTGGCCGGGTGACCAAATATGAGTATTTCAAAAACGATGATGCCGTTCCATTAGAGGTAATAAAATACAAGTATGATGAATTGGGTAGGCAAGTGGAAAAAGAAAGAATTGCTTATCGTAATTCGGAATTTCATAAGCAAGTATGGCAGTATCATAAAGACACGGATTATTATTCTTATTACGCTATTTATAATGGAGAAAACTATGATTTTTCACACGAGAGCTTGTTTTTCTTTGACGACCATGACAATTGCATAGCGCACATACAATGGATGCCAACCTCAGAAGGCTCAGGGTATTATTTCAATGTGTTTAAGTTTGAGTATTACGAGTAAATTGTAATGCAAATTGTTGATTTTGAAAGATTTCTTGCCGAAGGCAATACCAAAATAAAAGCAAAATGAAAATCCTCTCAGTAGAACAAATAAGAGAAGCCGACCGCTACACCATTGAGAACGAACCAATAGAGTCCGTTGACTTGATGGAGCGCGCCGCCACCAAGGTCTTTGAGTGGCTCTACCGCCGCACACCGCGCGAGAAGACCATCAAGATCTTCTGCGGCATGGGCAACAACGGCGGAGACGGCCTTGTGGTGGCCCGATTGCTCAACGAGCAAGAGATTGTCCCGCAGGTGTTTATGGTGCGCTACAGCGACCGCATGAGCCACGACTGCGAGGTGAACTACTACCGCCTCGTGAACGAGACCAAGGTGCCGATGTTCGACATCCTCACCGAGGACGACTTCCCGAAAGTCGACGCCAACGATGTGGTGGTCGACGCCATCTTCGGCTCGGGCCTCAACCGTCCACCGCAGGGCATGACCGCTAACTTGATTGCCTATCTCAACCAGAGCAAGGCCATCCGCGTGGCCATCGACATTCCTTCGGGCCTCTTCGCCGACCAACCCAGTGCCTTGGGCTTCATCTTCAAGGCCGACTACACGCTGACCTTCCAAAACCCCAAGTTGGCTTTCCTGCTGCCCGAAAACGACCCGTATGTGGGTCGCTTCGAGGTCTTGGACATCGGTCTGCACCCGCGCTATCTGGAAGAGGTGGAGACCAACAACCTGCTGACCGTCAAGGCGATGGTGAAGCCGATACTGCACAACCGCACAAAGTATTCCCACAAAGGCACATACGGTCATGCACTGCTCATCGCTGGTTCCGAAGGCAAGACGGGTGCCGCCTTGCTGGGCGCAAAAGCCTGTCTGCGCACGGGTGTGGGTTTATTGAGCGTCCACCTGCCCAAGGTAGCCCAACTGCCCATGCAGACCACCATCCCCGAGGCGATGATTGATGGCGATGACTCCGAAACCTGCTTCTCATCCTTTGGGCATCTGGATGCCTATACCGCTGTGGGCGTAGGTCCAGGCTTGGGCAAGGCTGACGACACCGTCCGCGCCTTGAAACGCCTGATCCAAGAGGTGCAGGTACCGCTTGTCATGGATGCCGACGCCTTGAACATCCTCTCCGACAACCCGACTTGGCTGCCGTTCCTGCCTGCCAAAACGATACTGACGCCGCATCCTAAGGAGTTTGAACGCATGGTAGGGAAGACCTCGACCTCGTTTGAGCGTTTGGAGAAGCAGCGTGAACTGGCCACCAAATACAACCTCGTCGTCGTTGTGAAGGGAGCACATACCACCGTCGCGATGCCCAACGGTACCATCTTCTTTAACACCACGGGCAATCCCGGCATGGCCACGGCGGGCAGCGGCGACGTGCTGACGGGTATCATCCTTTCGCTCTTGGCGCAACGCTATTCGCCTGAGGAAGCCGCCGTGTTGGGCGTCTATCTCCACGGTCTCGCTGGCGACCTTGCCGCCGACGAGATAGGGCAGGAGGCTTTGATTGCCTCTGACATCACGGAACATTTGGGAAAAGCTTTCGGGGCGCTACGGGCAAAATGAATATTATCTAATGACAACCTTTTTGGTTACAGTGCCTTCTTTTCCAGTAGCCACAAAGAAGTAGATTCCTTTTGCTCGGCCTTTCATATTGTACTCCAATTCGTTGATCTCAGAACCGTTATAGGTTTGGATTT
>CAMYXV010000149.1 GCA_947303055.1 uncultured Bacteroidales bacterium | reverse complement strand
TTATTGAGTTTATCGAAATATGATGGCTCCTTTCTGCTAACGGATTTTGAAAAAAACCGAGTGCAAAGGTAATATATTTCGATGAACTCAATGAGCTTTTTTCTTAATTTTGCGCTCAGAAATCCTATAAATTTTGAAACAATGAAAAAAGTTATTGCTACAACAAAGGCTCCAGGAGCCATCGGACCTTATAGTCAAGCCATTGAGGCCAACGGAATGGTATTCATTTCGGGTCAACTTCCCATCAATCCCGCCACGGGCGAAATGCCTGAGGGTGTCACGGCTCAGACCGAACAAAGCTTGAAAAACCTTGAAGCCATCCTTAATGAAGCCGGTTGCACCTTCGACAATGTGGTGAAGTCGACTTGCTATTTGGCCGATATGAGCTATTTTGGCGAGATGAATGCCGTTTATGGCAAGTATTTCAAGGGCGATTATCCCGCTCGTGCCGCTTTCGCCGTGAAGGAACTGCCCAAGAAGGCTTTGGTCGAGATTGAAATGATTGCCGCAAAATGAAAATCGTCTTTCTTGAGCCGTTGGGCCTAAAAGTCCAGCAGATTGAAGCCGCTTGCGAAGGCCTGAAAAAAGCAGGCCACGAAGTCGTCATTTACCCCGACCGCAACGAAAACCTCGACGAGCTGAAACGTCGTGCCGAATGTGCCGAGGTCATCATTGAGAGCAACATCCCGTTGCGCAAGGACTTTCTCGATGCTTGCCCCAACTTGAAAATGCTCTCCATTGCTTTCACGGGCTTGGATCATATCGACATGGAGGAGTGCCTGCGTCGTGGCATCGTTGTGAAGAATGCTGCAGGTTACAGCACCGAGGCCGTAGCTGAGTTAGCCATCGCCATGATGATTGATGTATATCGTAAAGTGCTTGAAAACGATGCAATTACGCGTCAATGCAATCGCAAAGGCATTATGCCTGGGCGCGAGATTGGCGGCAAGACCATCGGTATCATTGGCATGGGCAACATCGGTCAACGCGTGGCTAAGTTAGCGAATGCCTTTGGATGCAAGGTGTTGGCTTGGAATCGCACTCCGAAACAAGTCGAGGGTGTTACTTTTGTTGATAAGGAAACTTTGTTGAAGGAATCCGACATTGTTACTTTGCACATTGCATTGAACGCTGAGACCCGAGACTTCATCACCGAGAAGGATTTCGCCTTGATGAAGCAGAGTGCCATTTTGATTAATACCGCTCGTGGTCCTGTGGTAAACGAAATGGCCTTGGCCAGTGCCTTGAAGCAGGGAAAGATTGCAGGTGCGGCTACTGATGTCTATGGCACGGAACCTCCTTTGAAACCAGAGAATCCGCTATTTGATGCGCCCAATCTCGTTATGCTGCCTCATATCGGTTTCGCTACCGAGGAGGCGTTTGTCCTTAGGTTGGGGATTGTTGTAGATAATGTGAAACAATTCGTGGGATAACCACGAATTGTTTCAATCTAATTTGGGTCGATAAATCATGTCTGCCGTGACAAAGGCCTCCTTGAAACGGGGTTTGATGCGGCGCAAGCATTTTTCAGCCTCTACACGGTTGCGGAAATCACCGGCACGCAGGAGGAAATGCGGCTCCACATAGGTCAGATAGATGGGAATGTCGGGGAAGGCCCTCTCGAATTTACTCTTTACAGTTTTGGCATGGTTCAAGGCCTCGTTGCCGATTTCACTGAAAATATGGATGCGGTAGCCGCTGAACGAGCTGTCGACTTTGTAGAGTGAGCGTTGCTTTGCGATGAGGCTTTCGATGCGGCTGTCTTGGTCAACATGCAGAGAACCATGGTTTTGCGCGAAGGCGATGCTTGCCCAAACAAAGAATATGGAGAGGCAGATGATACGTTTCATAATGAAATTGTTTTAGACTGCAAAGATACATTTTTTTGATGATATGCAAGTTTCGGGCGAAAGTTGTATCTTTGTGCCAAATTTGAAAGATGAACAGTAATCTAGATGCGAATGCCTCTCACTTGTCGAAGGCTGAGAAAGACCTTGAAAACGCCTTGCGTCCCGACATGTTTGAAAGCTTTGCGGGACAGCAGCAAGTGGTTGACAACCTGCGCGTTTTCGTGAAGGCCGCCGCCCAACGTGGCGAGGCGCTTGACCATACGTTGCTCCATGGCCCGCCGGGATTGGGCAAGACCACGCTTTCGCATATCATTGCGCATGAACTCGGTGTGGGTATGAAGATGACTTCGGGCCCAGTGTTGGATAAGCCTGGCAACCTTGCGGGTTTGCTCACGAGTTTGGAGCCTAACGACGTGCTGTTTATCGACGAGATTCATCGCCTGAGTCCCGTGGTGGAGGAGTATCTTTATTCCGCTATGGAAGACTTCCGCATTGACATTATGTTGGAGACGGGCCCCAGTGCACGAAGCATTCAAATCACACTGAATCCCTTCACTTTGATTGGCGCCACCACCCGCAGCGGTCTGCTGACGGCACCTTTGCGCTCGCGTTTCGGCATCAATTTGCGTTTGGAGTATTACGATGCCAAGACCTTGGCCAAGATTGTGAAGCGTTCGGCGGGTATCCTGCGTGTACCTATCGACGACACGGCAGCTTTTGAGATTGCCCGTCGCAGCCGTGGCACGCCGCGAATTGCTAATCTGCTGTTGCGTCGTGTTCGCGACTTCGCCCAAATCCAAGGCGACGGCACCATCACCATCGACATTGCCCGCATCGGTTTGAAGGCCCTCAACGTGGACGAACACGGTCTAGACGACATGGACAACAAGATTCTCTCGACCATCATTGACAAGTTCAAGGGCGGTCCTGTTGGTGTCAATACCATTGCAACGGCAGTGGGTGAGGACCCTGGCACTATTGAAGAGGTCTGTGAGCCGTTCTTGATTCAGGAAGGCTTTATCATGCGCACACCTCGTGGCCGTGAATGCACGGATTTGGCTTACAAGCATTTGGGGAAGACGAGGATTAAGCCTACTGGGGAGATGAGTTTGTTTGAATAAGATTTTCTTCTTCAGGTTTGTAACCCATCCGCTTATGGCGATGTCATCACATTTTGTGACAACATATTGTACCACGAAGTTTTGTGGAAAGCAAGGTTATGTTAAGATGTTCTTGAAGCGCTATCGGGAAGATAATCACCGCCACAACGGTTCTTGCAACCAATCTTGTGGGAATCCCATAGCCGCTTTGTCTATTGTAGGATAGTCAGCCAGCAATTGGAGTAGTTTATCGCGCATGTCGTTTTGAGGGGAAATCACATCAAGGAAGTACTTGATAATGCAGAGGTCGAAATAAACGCGTAAGGGGTCAGTGGGTATTGTCAGCCAGGCACCACTCATGTGGTTGGGCATCATCGGTCGTATGGTGTTCTGTTTGTTCCAAACGCGGGCATGGTGGCAACAGTAATTGCGTGTAAGTGCAACAATGGTAAGCCACGATTCGAAAGGATCCACCTGCAATCCGAACTTCTGTGCAATGCGTTTCTTAATGCGTTGTACTTTGATGTTGCTATAAATATTGGTCATCACACCGAAAGGCAACACTTCGGCCAAAATCCACGCGGGAGGATAGGGGTCTGAATAGGTTCGCTTGAAATGATTGATGAATTCCTCGCGTGAACGGTTGATTTCGGTGTCAATCAGCGACATTGTGTGGGAAAACTTTGTTTGATCGGTAAAGTTGGCTCCATCGGTCATCCAAAACGGATTGCCTGTCAGTTCGCTACCTGTGTTGACAATGGCGCTGCGTACAGCCACCTCGATTTTCTCAATTTCATTAAAAATGAACAACCGTAACTTCTTATTGAACCGATAGAGCGTCATTACTTGACTGAACGAGGCACCCGGTTTGTACCGATGCTGTTCCTTAGGAATTTGAAGCAATGGGTACATATAAGCTGATAAGCGATAGTAGCCGATATATTCGAGGTAGCTTTCGGCTTTTGCAGGGTCGTCGATGGTAAGCCCCCCGTGACTTAAGCAGAGTAACGAGGTCGTGGACGTTGGAGTAGGTTTTATGAAAAGGTGTTCGATTCGACATAGGCATAAAAAAAACGACCCGCACATTTGAGCATCGTTGAGAGGCTTGGCGGGTTCTGGTGCTGCAAAAATACGAACTTTTTTGTTCTCTTCGCAATTTTTTAGAAAAAAAGTGGAAAACTTCATTCGATTCACCTGCCTGAACGGCAATGACCTTAATAAATATGTCTTAGTAGGATTGCTGAAATGACACCATTCAGAAAGATTTTTTCTATATTCTTCTTGCATTTCCCGATTTTTCGCTACTTTTGCCTTCGGATTTGGTATGCCAAGTCCGTTTTATAGAAGCGTTATGCTTGTCTTGTAAGTGAAAACGTGAGAAATTTTCGTAGGCAAGTAAGTATAATGGTTCACGCATTTAGCGTGGGCTATTTACTACATCTTCCTACATGGGTTATTCTCACGACCTTCACTTAAAGATGGGTATTCAGTTCCACGCTTCTTTTGTGTCAATCAAATGGGATAT
>CAMYXV010000148.1 GCA_947303055.1 uncultured Bacteroidales bacterium | reverse complement strand
CACTCGCCCTGACGGTCAGTTTTAGAGCGAGTGCTCAGTCGTTCATTGAAAACAGTCAAGTGAGCGGCAGTTTCCAAACTGATGCTCAGTACTATATGCTCGACAAAGGTATCGGCATCACCGACCTCAACGGCAAGAAATTGGGTATCAATGGTTTTGGAAAAGTGAACTATACCAATGGCAATTTCTCGGCGGGCATCCGTTTCGAGGCTTTTTTGCCTGAGCTGAATGGCTTCCGCAGTGAGTTGAACGGTGTGGGTTTGGCCAATTTCTATGCCACCTACGACAACGGCTTCATCGGCATGACTGTGGGTGACATCTACGACCAGTTTGGCAGCGGTCTCGTGTTCCGCACTTATGAAGAGTGGTCGTTAGGCATGGACAATGCCCTGCGTGGCGCTCGCGTGGTGTTGCGCCCTGCCCAAGGTGTGACCTTGAAGGGTGTCTACGGCCGTCAGCGCTATTTCTGGGCACCCTATTTGGAGCGCGACATGAACAACGATGACCAACGTGGCATCGTGCGTGGCGTGGATGCCGAATGGGACCTCAACCAAAGCATCCCCTCGATGAACGATTCTGAGTTCAAGATGAGTTTGGGCGGTAGCTTTGTCAGCAAGAAACAGAATGACCTGAGTTCGTTCTATAACATCCCCGAGAATGTGGGAGCTGCTGCAGCTCGCATCAACTTGGGCTATGGTAACTGGGCCTTCAGCACCGAATATGCCTATAAGATCAACGACCCCTCAGCCATCAATAACTTCATCTACAAGGAAGGCCGCGCTTTGCTCTCTTCTTTGAGTTATTCCCAGAAAGGCTTTGGTGCTGTCCTTCAAGTGAAACGTGTTGATAATTTGAGCTTTAAGTCAATGTATACGGGCAAACAAAATGACCTTGACATCAACTTCATTCCTCCTATTAACTATACACACACTCATAGCCTGCCGTCGATGTACACTTATTCAACCCAGCCTAACGGCGAGATGGCAGCTCAGTTGCAGGTCAACTACACCATCCCGAAAGGCACTGCCCTCGGCGGCAAATACGGCACCAAGCTCGCTTTCAACATGAGCCAGGTGAACGACATCGTCCGCGATTCCGTCAAGTTTGGCAACACGATGGCTTTGAACCAAGCCGGCACTTTGGGCAACACTTCCAAGTTCTTCGCCATCAGCGACCACCGCTTCTTCCGCGACATCAACTTCGAAATCGACAAGAAAATCAACAAGGACTGGCACCTCACTGCGCAATACATTAACCTGTATTACGACATCGAGACCATCGAAGGCCATGCCGGTTCACCAGTCGTGAAGGCCAACATCGGTTTCCTTGATGTGACCTACAAGATTAACAAGAAACAAAGCCTGCGCCTCGAATTGCAAGGCTTGTGGGAAAACGAAGTCCACAAGGGCTATGAGGTGGAAGAGAGCGAGAAGAAGGACTACCAGAAGCGTGGCGACTGGGCCTTTGCACTGCTGGAGTATTCCATCAACCCGCACTGGTCGTTCTCCATCGCTGACAAGTGGAACTATGGCAACCCTGTTGAGGAATACCGAGACCACTATTTCACTGGCACGGTCACCTATATCCACGAAGCTACCCGCGTCATGCTGAGTGCAGGTCGTCAAAGCGAAGGCGTGGTTTGCGTGGGCGGTGTGTGTCGCACCGTGCCCGCCTCGAGCGGTGTCATGCTGACCGTTTCAACGAGTTTTTAATGTTGTTTAAACCTAATGATTAGAACAATGAAAAGAATACTAAGAATAGGTATGGCATTGCTGGCTGCCATGTTGTTTATGAATGCCTGTGATGTCGAGAAGGAGCCTTACATTCAAGGTGCTGAAGACGAGAGGGCTATTTTGGTATTTAGAGTGGATAGTGTTTATGGCACTATTGACGAGGATACCAAGATGGTGAGGTTGGATTTCCCTGCCGGAACGGATGTGACCCATCTGACACCGACCATCACCATTTCAAATTACGCAACCATCGAGCCTGAATCAGGTGTGGCTCAGGACTTTACTAACCCCGTTTATTACACCGTCACTTCTATGAGTGGCAGCACGACGCAGTATATGGTAGAGGCCGTGGTACATGATGCCGACAACGAAAAAAGCATCCTGTCGTTCCGTTTCGATGCGCTGAATGAAAGTGGTGTGATCGACCAAATCGCACGTAAGATTTCCTTCGTGCTTCCTGCCGAAACCGATGTCACGCAATTGGTACCCACTATTGAAGTATCGGAAGGCGCTACGGTTGACCCTGCTTCAGGTGTGGCTCAAGACTTCACCAATCCTGTGATTTATACCGTGACCGCACAGAATGGCACGACAGCAGTTTATACGGTAACGGTCATTCTGGAAGGAGGTGATGTGGAGCCTACGGGTAAGACAGTGCTTATCAAAGACTTCACCGGTGCCCGTTGCGTCAACTGCCCTGCCGCCGCCGAGCATGCCCATAACCTGCAACATCAGCTGGATGAGGACCACATCTTCATCTTGAGCGTCCATGCTGGATTCCAAGCCCAACCTATGGGCAGTTTCCCCGATTTCCTCACCGACGAAGGCACTGCATGGTATAACAACCACGACTCCAACCCGTTGTTTACTGTTGACCATGTGGCACTGACAGAAGGAAACACGCTCAACGATGCGCAAATCGATGCACCGGTAGCTGAGGCTTTGTTAGAAGAACAGTCGTTTGAGATTGTGGTTGGTCCAAGTTATGATGCAACTACTCGCCAGTTGCAGGTGGAGGTCCAAACCGTCGCATTGAATGATCTTGACGGAGAATTCTACATCACGGTTTGTCTGGTTGAGGACCATATCACAGGCTGGCAAACCATTCCAGGCGGCGTTGACAAGGAATATGATTTCCGCAACGTCTTCCGTGGCACACTCAACGGCGCATACGGCGAGGCTTTCGAAGGCCTCCATGTGGATGCCAACGACGCTTTCTATTTCAGCTATAACACTGAAATCAATGCCGACTATAACGCCGACGAGTGCTACCTGATGGTCTATGTTTACGACAAGAGCCAGGACGACAAGATTTTGCAAACGGCGGTAAAGAAAATCAAATAATCTGACGCCGAAGGTCTTATGGTCTTCAACTCCATAGAGTTCCTTATCTTCCTGCCCATTGTGGTGGCGCTATTTTATGTGCTGCCACAAAAGTTGCGATGGTTGATGCTGCTGGTGGCCAGCTGCGTGTTCTACATGTGGTTTGTGCCTAAGTACATCCTCATCCTGTTGGTCACCATCATCATCGACTTCACGGCAGGTGTGCTCATGGAGAAATATGCCGACCAACCCAAGTTAAAAAAAACCTTTCTCGTCGTCAGTATCGTCAGCACGCTTTTAGTGCTGATGATTTTCAAGTATCTGAACTTCCTTTCGGCAAACCTGTCGATGCTTTGTGCCCAACTCGGTATTGAAAAACATTGGGTGACCCATATCATCCTGCCCATTGGCTTGTCGTTCCACACTTTCCAAAGCATGAGTTATGTGATTGAAGTGTATCGTGGCCACCAAAAGGCGGAGCGGCATTTCGGCTACTATTCGCTCTATGTAATGTTTTTCCCGCAGTTGGTCACAGGTCCTATTGAAAGGCCTGGCAACTTGTTGCGACAGTTGCACGAAAAGAAGGAGTTCGATTACGACAACATCTCGAAGGGCATGCGCCTCATCATCTATGGCTTCTTCATCAAGATGGTGGTGGCCGACCATTTGGGCGCCTATGTCGACAAGGTGTATGCCGAGCCTTCGGCTTACAATTCGTGGAGCGTGATGCTGGCCATGGCATTTTACAGTTTCCAGATCTATTGCGACTTCTTCGGTTATTCCACTATCGCCTTGGGTGCCGCCAAGCTGATGGGTTTCGACATCAGCGACAACTTCAAGACACCTTATCTTTCCAAGAACATCGCGGAGTTCTGGCATCGGTGGCATATCTCATTATCCACTTGGTTCCGCGACTATGTGTATTTCCCTCTTGGCGGTAGCCGTGTGAAGTTTGCACGTTGGGCGTTCAATATCTTGGTCGTCTTTGTGCTTAGCGGTATCTGGCATGGCGCGAATTGGACCTTCCTGTTTTGGGGCTTTGCCCATGGCTTGCTGCATATCTTGGAGAAGGCCTTGCGCAACCGTTTCCCCGAAAAGGAGATGAAATCCAAGTGGCTGAATGTCAGCCTCGATGCCTTGCGTATCGCTAAGACATTTGTGTTGGTTACGCTGTTCTGGGTGATGTTCCGCGCCACCGACTTTGCCAACATGAAGGACATGTTTGTGGCAGCAGTCACCAACTTCAGCAGCGGTGAAAGCCTCGGCGTGAAACCTGAGATGTGGCTTTATCTCGGCCTCTTCATTCTCTCCGACCTGCTGCTTTTCAATCACCGTTTCGACCATTGGTGCGACAACAAGCCATTGGTGCTGCGATGGCTCATCTATGGCTTGCTTGTTTTCATGATCGTGGCCTGTTCGAGTGTCAATAGTTTCCCATTCATCTATTTCCAGTTCTGACCATGAAGAAGTTCCTGATACGCATATTGATGGCTGC
>CAMYXV010000147.1 GCA_947303055.1 uncultured Bacteroidales bacterium | reverse complement strand
TGCCTAAGGTAGAGGAGGAGAAGGAAGCTCCTGCCAAGAGCGCAGAGGAAAAGGCTGCCGACAAGGCCGCCAAGCAAGCCAAGCGTACTGTGAAGCAAATCAATGACAACATTGAGCACAGCACCCTCGGTGACCTCGAAGTCCTGGCTGGTCTGAAGGAAAACCTTGAGAAGCAAGAAAAAGCCCAACAAGGCGAATAATCGCATTACTTGCTGAAAAGCCAAACGGCCGCCCTCGGAAGGGGGTGGCCGTTTTTTTTGGCAGCACATTGCGAAGCAAATAGGAGCTCCCAGACTTTTTTGACAAAAATAACGATAGTTGAAATTTTTTCCCTAATTTTGAAGCGTCTATATCTATAAATCCTACTGCTATGAAAAAACTTCTCCTTTTGCTTCTCCTTTGCACTGCTGGAGTGACGAATCTGGCTGCGCAATCCTTCTATGAGGGGATCCTCAATTACACCGTCAATGCCGATGGGACGACCGTGACGGTGAAACTCAAGTCGGGCGCTACCTCCTCGGGCTCGCTTTCCATCCCCAGCACCGTGACCTACAACGACAACACCTACACCGTGACCGCTATAGCCAATTACGGTTTCTATACCTGTAGCGGATTCACAGGCACGTTGACCCTCCCGAACACCTTGGTTACGATAGGCAACTATGCCTTTGGATCATGCACCCATTTCGTGGGTTCGCTGACCATCCCCAATTCCGTGACCACGATAGGCAACAGTGCTTTCAGTTATTGCTCTTCATTCACCGGCTCGCTGACCATCGGCAGTTCCGTGTCCTCAATAGGTAATGAGGCTTTCAAGAACTGCACCAGCCTGACTTCCATAATGGTTTATCCCGAATCGGTGCCTACCATGGGTACAGACGTGTTCCTTAATGTGCCAACGGACATCCCGGTGACGGTGCCATGCGTCTCATTGGGGGACTATCAATCTGCCTCGGGCTGGAGTGCCTTCACCAACATGCACTGCATGGAAACCCTCACTGTGTATGACGGAACAACTACGAACGGCTATGTTCCAGTGTATGGTTACTATACCGACGCTTACCTGAAGGCTGAGTTCGTGATGCCTTCCACTGAAATTGCCGAGATGGCCGGTAGCACCATCAACAGCATGAAGTTCTACGCCACCACTCCCGCTTTGGAGGCTTGGACAAGCACGTTCCGTGTGTTCATGAAGGAAGTGGGCAACACTGCCATCGATGCCTTCAACGGCACTGACGGAGCTACCATTGTGTACGAAGGCCTCCTCGACGGTACGGGAAGCGAGATGACCATCGACTTCAGCACGCCTTACTACTACAACGGCGGCCACCTACTGGTCGGTGTGTACAATGTAACCAAAGGCAACTACAAGTCCGTCACATGGTCAGGCGTGACCGTCACCGACGCTTCAGTGCAAGGCTACAGCTACTCCAGCCTTGAAGAGATTGACCCCACCCAGCGCGACTTCATCCCCAAGACCACTTTCGGCTTCACTCCCGCTTGTGATCCCAAGAGTTTGCCCTACGCATACGGCTTCGAAGACCCCGGTGAATTCGACTGCTGGACCAAGCTGAATTGCCATACCGATTCAGACATCAACAACGATGACACCTACGAAGGCGATAATAGCTTTAGGTTCCGATGGAACACCAACCCGCCTCAATACCTCATCTCACCCAAGTTTGATGTAGCTGTGGACATGAAAGTGTCGTTCTATTACAAGAACGGTTCTAACTCCTGGCCAGAATCTTTCCAGGTGGGCTACTCCACAACAACAAAATCGCCCAGTGCCTTCGTTTGGGGCGAAGAAGTGACCGCCAATGACCAATACACTTGGCAGCTTTATGAAGAGATTTTCCCTGCAGGCACCAAATATGTCGCCGTCAAACTCAATTCTAACGACAAGCTTTATCTTTACCTTGACAACTTCAGCTTCGAGCCCTATCTCTGCCCGGATGAACAACAATGTGAGCTCACTTTTACACTCACCGACAGCTACGGAGACACATGGAATGGCAATGCCATCCGTGTGGTGGATGTGGAGTCGAACACCGTTTTGGCAGAAATGACCAATGTTGGCGACAACAATACTGAGACATACACCCTTCCCGTTTGCGACGGCCGTGAGCTCCGCTTCGAATGGGTAAGTGGCCAATGGCCAGGTGAGTGTTCTTATACCGTCACCGATATCAACGGAAATGAAGTCTTCTCCGGAGAGGACGCAATGAGCGAACCCGTCTATTTCACGCCGGACTGCAGGCCTATTTTCATTTTCGACGGCCTGTGGAACGATGGCAGCAACTGGAGTATCGGCGTAGTGCCTGAAGAAGGCAGTGATGTCATCATCCGCGCCGATGCCGTCATCCCTGCAGGTTATACTGCTTATGCCTTTGATGTTGTCCTCGACGGCGGCAGCATCACCGTTGAAGACGGCGGCCAACTTTGGCATCGTACAAGCGGCCTTGTGGTTACCATGAAGAAAAACATCGTAGGCTACGGCGACGCGAACAACCAGAACAACTATTATCTGTTAGCCTTCCCATTCAACGAAATCCCTGTACCGGCAGCAATGACCGCCCCAGGCTGCGACCTGTATAAGTTCGATCAGAGCGATCCAGATGCCGAGTGGCGCAACAACCGCGATACGCCCATCGACGTGCTTGATGCGCTTGAGGGATATCTTTTTGCCAGCCCCAATGACCTTGAGCTATCACCGACGGGCAGCACATTGCAATCAGGTTCTTATTATGTCACAAATCCTTATCATGACTATCCAAACAGCAACTTCAACGGATGGTACCTCTTGGGTAATTTCCTCACCTGCGACATTTATATCTATGAGCAAGACGATGATGAATACATACCTATGGACGTCATGGTCTACAACGAAGAGGGTGAAAAGGTGACGCTTTCGGCTGGGCCTATCCCACCGATGAGTGCCTTCTTCGTAAAGCTGACGGAAACGACGAACATCATTTCCTCCTATTATCCCATATCCTATGCAAGGCCGGCAGGCGCCCTCAAAGGCAAGTTTACCGTGAATAGCAATGGCGACCAAGTGCGGTTCTCGCAAGGCAACCTGCAATACATCGGTAGTGCCGGCACGCCTTACTGGAAGTTTGCCGACAAACAGTGGGAGACATTGGGCAACAATGGACAAGGCAGTACGAGCCAAAACGTCGATCGAGACCTCTTTGGCTGGGGCACGAGCGGCTATGACCACGGTGCCGTTTGTTACCAACCTTGGAGCACGAGCCAAACAAACAGCGACTACCTTGTCTATAATAACCGTTTCTCTGACCTCAATTCCTCGACAGGCAAGGCCGACTGGGGTTACAACGCAATACGTAACGGCGGCAACCAAGAAAACAGCGGATGGCGCACACTGACCAATGACGAATGGACCTATCTTTTAGATGGACGTAATACTCCTTCAGGTATCCGATTTGCTTTGGGTAATGTGAATGGTGTGGATGGCCTCATCTTGTTGCCCGACAATTGGGATGCCTCTACCTACACGTTGAACAAAACAAATAATGATTATGGAGGTTTCAATGCTAACACCATAAGTGCAACGGATTGGACTACGATTCTTGAAGCCAATGGAGCTGTCTTCTTGCCCAAAACAGTTGGCCGCGATGGGACTTCAATAACCAATAACTGTAATTACTGGACATCCACTCATAGTGATATTAACCAAGCGAACTGTGTTTATTTTGCCAATAATTATGTCGGTTTTGGTAATAGTGTGAATAATCGAAGTACTGGAAATGTTGTGCGTTTGGTGAAGCCTGTAAACAATTGATTTCTCGGTATAATATAAACGAACAAATTGAGTTAATATAAAAACATAATATGATGAAAAGAAAGTTATTAACAATTGCAATGATGGTCGCACTTTTATTGGCGGCCATAACAAGAGGCCAAGCTCAGGAATATGACGGCCCTTGTCTGCCCCCGACGCACGGATTGGATGATCACCAAAGTGCTTTTTGTGGTTCAACCGAGACACAGACGATAGCGTTGTCGGCGGGCACGAACTGGTTCTCGACATACGTCGACATCACACTGCAAAACCTCAAGGATGCCTTGGTGGAAGCTTTGCCGGGAACTACGGGCATCAAGATCATTTCACAGAACGGCACCACCACATGGAATGGTAGCTCCTGGAGAGGCAACATCCCGTGGAATGTGATGAACATGTACATGATCCAAGTCCCCATCGCTTGCGAGATCTCGCTGGAAGGCTTGCCTGTCAATCCCGCCGAGCATCCTGTCACCATCAAAAATGGCATCAACTGGATTGCATTCCCGCTTAGCGAGAGCATGACCCTGCTCAACACCTTCTCAGGGTTCGCTGTGAGTGGCGACAGGGTTATCTCCCAAAGTGGCACTTCCGGCTACAACGGCAGCACATGGAGGGGAAGTTTCAGCAGCCTCGTGCCTGGGAAGGGTTACATTTACAAGTCGGCTCATGCGGAAACCAGAACGTTTACGTTTCCAGTAGGTGCGAAATAGACCTGTTCAGTCATGACTAATTGCCAAACGGCCGCTCTCGTTTAAG
>CAMYXV010000146.1 GCA_947303055.1 uncultured Bacteroidales bacterium | reverse complement strand
CGGTTGACATCGGAGAATGCGCCGACCTGCTTGATGTAGCGCAAATCCAAGCCTGTCTCTTCTTTCAATTCGCGCAAAGCACCTTGCTCTGCCGTTTCGTCCATGTTGAGGAAGCCGCCAGGGAAAGCCCATGCGCCTTTGTAGGGCTCGATACCACGTTGGATAAGTAGGATTTTCAGGTCGTGTCCGTCGAAGCCGAACACCACACAGTCGGTCGTTACCGCCGGTCGAGGATAGTCGTAAGTGTACTTTTGCGTTTCCATATTGTGTAAATTTGACGCAAAACTACAACTATTATTGAAACCTACAATAGAAAAATGTGTAAAATTTACACTTTATTTTGTTTTTATAGTATAAATATTTGATTTTAAATTGTTTAAATAGTGTAATTTTTACACATTATAAACAATCAATCCGCCACGTCATAGTTGCTGGATTCAATCTTGTTGCTGACAGCCCCAGGTTGGTCTTGCTCTTTGATGATGTCTGAAATGACTTCCGACTGAAACATTTCATCTACAAGTTCATGCGTCGTGGGATGTTGTTTGCGTCGCTTTTCGCCTTTTTGTTTGGTCTTGGCCACTGCATCTTTCATCTTTTGGTTGAAGCTGAACAGGCGCAGATAGAAACGATAGAGGCACCCTTCCTTGTCAATCACGGGGATCAGGATGGAATTGATGACGATGCTGAAAAGGATGACCGCGAAGACGATGTTTCTCACAAACATGGCGGTTTCCATGTCGGGGATGTAAATGAGGGCTTGCGTGGCCAAAACCGCCGCCGTCAGTCCTTTGGGATTGAGTGCCGACATGAAGACCATTTCCTTTTCGGGGATGCCTTCTTTCTTCGAGATGGCGAAACGTACGGCAGGAATGCGGATGATAAAGAGTAAAACGCTGATTCCCAATCCAATGACAATTGGCTCCCATTGTTTCAACTGAATCGAGATGCCCACATAGATAAAGAAGAAGGTCTTCAAAAGCAGCACCAGCTCCGAAAACAACGAGCGTTCGGTTTCGTTCAGGTTGACAGGCACTTTCTTGATGAATTTCTTGAGCCAGGCGTTGTAAATGCCGTCGATGTTGGCCAAGCCGATGCCAAAAGCTAATGCCGCGATGGCGCCACTGAAGCCCATCCATTCGTTGAGGCCGTAAATGATGAACACGAAGGCTGGCGTAGTTAGGATGGAGTATTTGATATTGCGGACTTGGTCGAGAATCAAGGCCCAGAAAATGGCACCGATCAATCCCATCACCGTGGCCAAGATGAAGGAGGAGAAGATGTCGCCGAGGATGGCACCGAACTCGACGTGCCGCGACTTGATGGCCTGCATCAAAGCCAGAGCCAAAACGATGCTGAACACGTTGCCGATGGCGGCTTCCAAAATGAGCATGATGGCAGGTTTCTCCGACATGTGCATCTGCCTCACGATAGGAATGACTACCGCTGATGCCGTGCCGCCCAACATACAGCCCAAAATCATGCTGACAATGGGATCCAACTCCAAAACGAGCCACCCTACCAACCAAATGGCAACGGCAGAGAGAACGAAATTCAAGGCGGTGAGTTTCAAAGCTCCTTTGAAGGAGTCCTTCAACGCGCTGAATCTCAATTGTGTACCGCTTTCGAACAGAATGGTCACCAAAGTGATGCCTGAGAATAGGCTACCGGCATTGCCCAAACTTTCTGGCGAAATCCAATGAAAAACGGGACCGATAAGCAGGCCTATGATGATGAGGAACAGCACGTCAGGGATGCGCTTGCGGCTGAAGATTTCGCTGAAAAGGTGAGCTGTGAAGATAAGCAGGCCGATAATGGCGATGGTCAACCCGATTTGTCGCGACGAGCTGCTATTGGAGATTTGTTCGGCAACTGTATTCACCAAACTTGGGTTGGTGACAGCTTCCGAAATCTGCGCGATAGTGTCGTTGATTCCAGATAGGGTGTTGGTTGTAGGTATGAGTTCGGTCTGCATCATGAAAGTGTGCTTTTAGTTGAACAATCGCCAATTGACACCGATGAAGATGCGGCTATCGCGCATGGGGTAGTGGGGCGCAATGAATGAGTTATAGTTGCCAGTGAGTAAGAACATGTTGCTGTAAGCCACATAGATATGGGCTTTTTTCACATTGATGGCCACGGCCATGTCGATGAAGGGGAAGTTGCCGATTTGCACCTCGTTTTGCAGGTAGAAGGTGCGAGTGGCGGGCATGTAGGCATCGGCGTAGTATTTGGTGAAATAACGTACGGTGATACTGGGATACAAGGTGGCAGCTTTGTGGAAGATAGGCTGCGCATAACCGATTTTCAGTCGACCGTTAAGCAAAGGAAGATGCATTACCTCCTCATTGCTCGACTTTTGCAGACTGGCAAAACCTTCAAACTCAAACCGCCAGAGTTTCTGGTAGAAACTGAGATAGGTCTCGCGTATGCTGAAGATGTCCTCAAACTGGGTGGGACGGGCATCGGTGCCGAAATAAATCAGATTGGAAATGGTGGTCTGCTTGACGCCGATGCAATAGTTTTTGTAGTTGTATTTCAGGTTGAAAGTCAAGTAAGTAGCAGCCTTAAAGTCGTTGTTCCAGCGGAAGTGGTTCGATAAATAGCTCTCTTCGAACCAGTTGGCGGACTGCCGCTTGATTTCTGCATCAAAGACAGCTTGCCCGAAGTTCTTGCTTGAGGTACCCAAAAACTGTTTCCATTGCCCCTTGAGGTCGAAGTCGCCGATTTGATAGCCCAAAGTAATGAGCTCGCCCTGGCCGGTGATGCGTGTCGACTTGAACAAATTGATGATAATGCCACCGTTCACGCTCACTTGATTGTAATTGCGCGAGAGCACCGTTTCGCCTTCCAAATAGTCGAAATGTTTCACTTTGTAGAAGCCATGCGAAACACCTGCGTAAATGTAGAAGGGGATATCGTCATTATATTTTTGGTAACCTAAACTGCTCCATTTCAACGTGTTCCTGATGGCTCTAACCAAAGTAGTGTCCGTTGATTTGCTCGTATTGAGTAAGGTGTCGAAAGGTTGATAGAAAGCCACGGAAGGGGAGGTCTCGTTATAATACAGCTTGTTGTTCAAATAGCTGAAGCTGTGGCAAATCCTGCCCAAAGTGAATTTCCTGACCTTCGTTTCTTGAATCTCCTCATGGCTGATGGCTTTTACGCTGTCCATCAACGTAGAATCAATTTGGAGGCTGTTGGGGCGGTGTGATGGCATTATTGAATCGAAGGGAATGCTATCGGCAGGGAGTTGGGCTATAGCGTTGTCTTTGTTGGGCGAGGTTTCTTTTTTCATCGTGGTCTTGTTTTGAGACAGAAGGTTGAAAAAATGCTCAAAGCCTATCCCGCTTGATACGATGAAATTGGTTGCAGTGGTAAGGTTGGTGTTGATGACGGAATTGTCTGATTCTGAGTGTGAAATATAACTTTCATCGTTGACGATACCGCCGTTTTCGCCCATTTCCAATTTGTTGCGGTAATAATAGGCTGTGGCACCATACCGGTTGTTCTTGCTATAGTAATGCGCGTTGATCCAGATGTAATTGTTGATGCTCTTGTTGTTCTTGAAGACGCCAGGGGAATAGTCGGTGTTGAAGGCGAAAGAAACGAATAGGCGAGGGGCGAATTGTCTTCCAAACCTGACGTTGAGATGTTGTTCCTTGTCGGCCGTGGTCATCAAGTAGCGGATTTCGGAGTAGGGTAGGACGGACTGATACGAAATCATCTTGCTCTCATTCTGGATGTATGCGGAAAAGGCCGATAAGGTCATGTCAAATCCCACTTGGTGCAGATGGTTGAATCTCATTGACTTATGGGCGAGACCTGTGTTGCTTAAGGTGCTATAGATGTTCATTTCGCGTTCCAATACCTCATAATCGGAGGCATGGAAAGTCAAGGTGTCGACGACTTTATTACTGTTCAGATAAAGGCTGTCAAGTTGATAGGCATTAAAGGTGACAAAGGTGGAATCGATGGGTTTGGCGGGCAGAGGTTTGGGCTGTTGCTGTACAATACTATCTTGTTCAGGACTTTGTGAAAATCCTAAAACACTGATAATAAGCAAAATAAAAACAAAAACCGATTTCTTGGCCATACCTCGGAATTTGGCTGTAAAAATAATAAAAAGTTGGCAAAGAAAAACGGTGTGTATAAAAGAAGGGAATAGAGTGGGAGAGTACCCCTAAAAAACAAGAAAGCCCGCACATTGCTGTACGGGCTTCTCGTAAGGGTGGGCGGCGAACTACTTTTCCACGGTCTCCCGCAGTATCATCGTCGCGGCGGGGCTTAACTTCTCTGTTCGGAATGGGAAGAGGTGCGCCCCCGCGCCATAGCCGCCACTTGTCTCTCTACGGCCTCATCCGGATGGGTGAAAGCGGACACACAGCAAACCGCACACTGAACGGAAGCGTTCGGGCCATTAGTGCCGCTCGGCTCAACGTGTCGCCACGCTCACACCTGCGGCCTATCGACGTCGTCGTCTCCGACGGCCCTCCAAGGAGGCCTCATCTCGGGGCCGGCTTCGCGCTTAGATGCCTTCAGCGCTTATCCGCTCCGGACGCGGCTACCCGGC
>CAMYXV010000145.1 GCA_947303055.1 uncultured Bacteroidales bacterium | reverse complement strand
AGCCTTCCAAAGGACGGTATTCCACGCGGTTCAGCTGGTCGTTGGCCGAAGCGGGTTGCTCGGCGTAGAGCATGCTGGCGTAGTGGTTGTTGTAGCGGAAGAAGTCGATGGTCTCGCAGGCGCTGTCGATCTCAGCCTGGAAGCAGTTCTTCGACTGGCCGAGCATGGTGGCTGCGTTGATGCGGGCGCGGTACTTGGTGGCCAGCATCTCGGCGATGCGTGCCATGATGGCGGCGCGCTCGTCCCAAGGGGTGTTCTCCCAGTCGTGCTTGGCGGCTTGGGCGGCGTCGATGGCCATGCGGACTTCCTTTTCGCCTACCTTGTGGTAGCGTGCGATGACGTGCTTGTGGTCGTGGGGCATCACCACCTCGCCCATGTCGCCCGTGCGGACTTCCTGGCCGTTGATGATGGCGGGGATTTCAACGATTTCGTTGGATTGTCTCTCGAGTTCCTTCTGGAGTTCGATTCTCTCCGGACTGCCTGGTCTATAAGCTTTTACAGGCTCGTTTTCCGGCTTCGCAAATGTGATTAGTGCGTTGTTCATTACGTTGTATTTAAAGATTTAAGATTAAAAATTCAAGATTTCTTGATTGCTTCAAAACGGGTGCAAATATAGTAAATTTCATTGCGAAAAACTTCAACGCAATAAATTTTCGCTTTTTCAGAACGGCTTTGTGTTCAGCAGTGATATGAAACGAAAGAGATTCCCCAAGGGGAATGGAGTCCATTCAATTAATCAACCCGCGGCGGTATGTAAAGCTTACGAATCGTAAACGTTACAAGCCGCCGCAGGAAACACAAACTATAACCTCCATTCCCCGCAGGGAATCTCAATCGTTATTTCTGAATAGCTGTTTCAATGAGTTCAATACTATTATGTCCAAGTTTGATTTTCACCCATCCGAGACGAGTCGTGTTGCTCTTCGAGAGTTTGAAACCAATGTATTTTGGCGTGTCTAAAGGGAAATTCTCGCAATCGTTAAGGTAGTTATATGTTAAATATGTCACGGTGTCATTGACGGGCTCTGTACTCCATCCCATGGGTACCTGATACGAATCCTCATAAATCTTGGCCTCAGTATCAAGATAGGTATCGTCAAGGCGGAAAATGTCGCCTTCGTCGTTGGCATAAAGGACAAAGCGATCTTTGTTTAAATACATGCTGTCGTTTTTAGACATCATATTGCAGGTGAAATATTTGTTGTATAAAGCCACGACAACACTTCCATCACTCATGCGATAAGTGGTGTCAATGTGAATGTAGTTCTTTTGGTCAATAACTTCGCCCAATAAACCAGTGCCGGGCATACATTTAATGGATGCTTTCATCCAATGGCCTAATCCAGCCGAACCTGGGAAGGTTAGGGATAGTTGCAAATCTCCATCACCATCGCCATCAGCGTCTATTGTTTTGTCGAGGTAGTTGGCAACTGTGTCATAAATGGTTATTTCCATTTTGGAAGCGTCGCCAAAGGCGATGCCTTTAGTAGCATTGATTTTTCTGCATGAAGCAAAACTGGCCACGAGCAGCAGAACCATTGCAAATAAAGAAACTCTGTTCATTTCATTTAGATTTTAAAAGTTAGTATTCCGTTTCCGAAAAGTGGTGCAAATATAGCAAAAAACATTGCGTAAAAATACCATGCAATATTTTTTCGTTTTTCTGGGGTTAAAGAGATTCCCCAAAGGGAATGGAGTCCATTCAATTAATCAACCAGCGGCGGTATGTAAAGCTTACGAATCGTAAACGTTACAAGCCGCCGCAGGAAACAATACCTACAGCCTCCATTCCCCGCAGGGGAATCTCAGTTGTTATTTCTGAATAGCGGTTTCCAAAAGTTCGACATAATCATGATGAAGGATGACTTTCATCCAGCCGAGGCGGCTTTGGTCGTTTTCGGTGAGTTTGAAGCCGATGTATTTTTCTTCGTTCATCGGGAAATACACGTTGTCGCTTCTGAGAAGTGCGACTTTGGTGCTCATGAAAGTGCTGTTACTATCGAAGCTGTCGTTGGCGTTATTGGCCCAAAGCGAGAACTTTTGATCGGTGAGTTCACCCAAAACTGCAGTGTTATCAAGGCAATGGAGTTCTGTGAGGATGCCTCCTTCCATGATCTCACTCGTCGAACGGAACTGAACGTCACCTTGTCCATCGTTGTTAAGGTCGACATAATAGCCCCAAGAAAAATGGCCATATTGTACTACCAACGGAATACCCTCGTATGATGTTACAGCCATTCTTTTACTGTTGCCAAAAACGACTTTGGCTTGCGTAGAATCTTTCTTGCATGATGGCAGGATGCAGAGGACTGCCAGCGTTAATGCGATGAATAGTGTCTTTTTCATTTTGTTGGTGTTTTTAAGTGGTTTGAGTTAGTTTGTCGTTGCAAAGTTAATACAGAAAAGCCATAAAAATGCATAATGTATGCCGATTACAAACTTTTTTGACAAAAGGGTATTGAAAATCAGATAATTAAAGAAAGTAATTACAAACTTTTTTGCATATTATTTCAGTCGTTTGATGGCCTGCAACCGATGCGTGTGCTCATTCCGTTCCTTATTGAATATGCCTGTCTGGTCCAGATAGTCAATGCGGACCTGTCCCGAGCAGTGGATGATTTGCTCGTTGCCCATGACGATGCCCACATGGGTGATGATGCCGTCCTCATCGCCGAAGAAAGCCAAGTCGCCAGGTAGCGTCTCTTGCAGGAAATACACCAACTCGCCTTCCTTGACTTGCTGGGAAGCATCGCGGGGTAGGAGGAGTCCTGCCAAACGGGCGCAGACCTTCGTCAAGCCCGAGCAATCGAGGCCCATCGCCATGCGGCCACCCCAGAGGTAAGGCGCACCAAGCAGCCGCTTGGCGTAGTCGACCAAGAGGTCGGGGTGAAATTCTGTAGGCATCAGCATAGCGTCAGGATGCGGCTCGTAGAGTGGCGTGCCCATGGTCAGAAACAGCCCCTTGTATTGTACGACGGGCTTATTTATAAGATAAGGTGTCTTGGTTTTCAAATCATTGAATTCCTCTTCGCCGATCTCATAAAACTGTTTCTCCTGTATCCAGCCTTGGTAGGGGTAGGCGCCATCCTCGGTCTGTATCAACACCCAATCTTTGGTGCTGTCCAAAACCGTATATGTTTCATTGTAAAGCAGTTGGCTCACCATCTCGGAAGGATGCCTGTTCTCCTTGCGCATGGCGATGGCGGATAAATTGCAGATGCCGTAGGTCATAAAATGTGCTGTTTTTCTGACCGCTAAATTAGGGAACAATTCGGTGCAAAAGGTCTTTTTTCCCCGATTTTTTTCAACTGATTGGAGTTTTTCTTAATTTAGCCCTCAGTTTTATCATCATAAACAATAGTTAAATATTTGATTATGAGTAAAATAAAATATTTCTTTAACATAATAAGGCATAGGTATTATAGCATGGCCAAGGCTTTTGCCTTCATTGTGGCGACGACTTTGGTGTGCTGGCAGATGCCGCGAACGGGCAAGTTCAAATACGAATACCAACTGTCGAAGCCTTGGCAGCATGAGACTTTGTACGCACCTTTCGACTTCCCGATTTATAAGGACTACGAGACCTTAAATGCCGAGACGGAGGCCGCAAGGGCCAAGGTGAAGCCTATCTTTGTGTTCAACGATGACGAGATGGTCGCCTCGCGTAACCTCTTGTTCGTCAACTTTGATTCTAAATGGGATGCCGCTGCGCATTTCGACCGCGAACTGAGTTTGGACTGCCTTTTCAACGTGTTCGACTCCATTGAGGAGCAAGGTATTGTGGCTTACGACAATGTGACTACCATCCTGGAGTCGGGCTCGGAGGTGGATGTGGTCCGCAACAAGGTGATGCGCAGCGTCCGTTATGGCGAGATGTATAGTATGAATACGGCTACCGAAGCCGTTGCAAACATATTGGAAAAATCTGATAAACAGGTAGATAAAAAGCTGCTTTCCGAACTTCTCAAGGGGGCTTTGCGTCAGAATGTGTTCTACAATGCCGACCTTACCAAACAGGAAGTCGACAAGGCGGTTTCGTCCGTTTCGTTGACTTATGGCGCGGTACAAAAGGGCGAGACCATCGTCGAAGAGGGCCAAATCGTTGATGCGCATATCTACGATATTCTCAACTCGTTGCAGCGCGAATACAACTCGAAATCACTGTCGAGTGATGAGTCTTTGCGCGTGCTGTTGAGCCAGATTTTCCTTGTGGCATTGGTCTTCACCATCATGGGCTTGTATGGCAATAAGTTGCACAAAAAGGTCTTTTCCGAGTTGAAGAACATTGTCCTGCTGCTGACGCTCATGCTGTTGGTCATCATCCCTTCCTATATTTTGGTGAAGTTCGCCCCAGGACTGATTTACATGATGCCCGTCTGCCTTTTGGCCATCATGGTGGGCTCGTTCTTCAACTTGCGGTTGGCTTTCTCTACTCAAGTCTTTGCTGTGATGTTGATTTCGCTAGTGGTGCCCAATCCATTCATGTTCATCTTCATGCAGTTGGTGGCCACGGTGCTGACGGTGTTCAGTATGTCGAACATGAGAGCGCACCATCGTTTTATACAGTCGGCAGTCTTTGTGTTTGTGGGTTATCTGCTGGTGTATCTGGCAT
>CAMYXV010000144.1 GCA_947303055.1 uncultured Bacteroidales bacterium | reverse complement strand
CCGACAAGGTGACCGACCAAGACGCCGACCGCATCGCCTACGACCTCTCGAAGCAGATCCAGACCGAAATGACCTATCCGGGCCAGATTAAGATTACGGTGATTCGTGAGACGAGAGCTGTCAGCTACGCGAAATAATTGACTTCCAGCATTATGATTAGAGAGGAAGTCGTATTTGGACCGATAAGGAGCCGCCGCTTAGGCAGCTCCTTAGGCATTAATTTGCTCCCCGAGAAAGGCAAGATATGCACTTTCGACTGCATCTATTGCGAATGCGGTTGGAACAAGGACGGACACAACGACACCCAACTGCCTTCAGCTGAGAAGGTGCGCAAAGCTTTGGAAACCAAGTTGCAACACTGCTTGGCAGTCAACGTTCCCATCGACTCCATCACTTTCAGCGGTGACGGCGAACCGACCATCAACCCTGAGTTTCCGCAGATTATTGACGACACGATAAGGCTTCGTAATCAGTATTATCCCAACTCGAAGATTACGGTGCTGTCGAATGCCACAATGGTGCATAAGCCTGAGGTTTTCAACGCCTTGCGTAAGGTCGACAACCCGACGATGAAAATCGATGCCCCGACGAATGAGTTGATTGAAAAAATCAACCATCCTGCGCCAGGCTATGACATCCATCGTGTTGTGAAGGCTTTGAAGCAGTTCAAAGGTGATTTCATCTTGCAGACCATGTTTCTGAAAAGCAAGGACTTCGACTCGTCCAGTCCCGAGGTGTTGAATGGTTGGATGGAGATTGTGCGCACATTGAAGCCGCGCGAAGTCATGGTCTACACCATCGACCGTCCCACACCGGAGGAAGGTTTGCAGAAGTTCACAGTGGAAGAGATGCGTGCCTTGGTCCTGCCGCTGATTAATGAAGGTTTCTCGATACAGATAAAAGGATAAAGCCTAGCCTTTTCCTATTTCCATTCGAGAGTGCTGATCATGTGGTCAATATCCTCGCGGATGAAGTTGATGACGGGCTGCATGGAGTCGTTGTTGGGCAGGAAATTGAAGTACAAGGCGCCGCGCACAAAGTTCTTCGTGCTGTCAGTTAGGTAGAACTGCATCGGAGTAGCCACACCCTTGCCATCCATCTCGATGAAAAGTCCGTAAACTTGATGTTCCTCGTTGACAATCAGGCTGTCGCGCACACCGTTGGCTTTTTGCAAATGCTTGGTTACCATGGTATGGACATCTTCCAAATACTCGCCCAAGTTGCCATTTACAGGTTTGTGAGTCAGATGGATGGAGCCTTTGAACTGTGGCATCTCTATGTTGATCCAGTTTTTCTCGTCAGGCGAATAGCGGTCGTAGGTTAAAAGGGCATAGTTGGGACATTCAAAGCTATATCGCTCAATGGTGTCCACCCTTGTGTAGGCCTTTTCGGGCAGGTCGATGCGGAAATAGCCGCGCGGCTTGGGCAAGTAGTTGTCGTTGTCGTCGCATGAGTTGGCGATGAAAGCGATGGCAAGAGCCGCAAGCAATATGGATAGTCTATTCTTCATCAAACACTACTTTTACTTCCTTAATGCGTTTGGTGTCGGCATCGGTGATCTCCATGTGGAACTTCTCGAAGTTGAACTTGAACCCGATTTCAGGGATGCGTCCTTCAATTTCGAGGATGAGTCCGGCAAGCGTATCGGCCTCGCCTTGCATAGGCTCGAAGTAGTTTTCATCTACGCCAAACACCTTGCAGAAGTCAACGATACTGGTCTGAGCCTTAAAGAGATAGGAACCGTCATCAAGTTTTGTATAGTGGTCTTCCACGTTGGCCTCGTCGAACTCGTCATTGATTTCGCCCACGATTTCCTCGATGACATCTTCCATGGTGATGAGTCCCGAAGTGCCGCCGTATTCGTCAACGACGATGGCAATGTGGATCTTCTTCTCACGGAAGTCTTGGAACAAATCGTTGATTTTACGGTTCTCGGGTACGAAGAAGGCGGGACGAATGAGCTTCTGCCATTCATAGGATTGCGCGTCGAGATAGGGAAGAAGGTCTTTCACATACAAGATACCGTTCACCTTGTCCATGGTCTCGTCATAGACTGGAATCCTTGAGAATCCGCTCTTGATGACGATGGCCAACATCTCAGTAAACTCCATGCTTTTCTCTACCCCGATGATATCGACTCGCGGAATCATCACGCTACTCACCTCTTTCTCGCTGAACGAGGCGATGCCTTTCAGCATCTGTTTCTCATCGAGCGGAGTGGATTCTTCGGTGGCGATGTCGACTGCCGTGGAGAGGTCTTCCATCGAAATGTCGCCTTTCTTTTTCTCCAAGTGCTTGTCCATGAACGAAGTGGAGTTGACCAAAGGTTTGCTCAACGGCTTGAAGAAACCGATGAGGAAACGCAACGGACGAGCCATGAAACGCGCCACATTAACGGGACGTTTGCCAGCGTAGATTTTCGGCGTGATTTCACCCACAATCAAAATCAGAGAGGTGACAATCACCACTTCCAATAGGAAAGCCGCCACGGGATAATTCACCATGTCGAACAACAGAGCCATGATATAAGTCGAAAGCAGCGTAATGGTGACGTTGACAAAGTTATTGCCAATCAATATGGTAGCCAATAAAGTCTTGGGCTTTTCACGGAGCTTCAGCACGAGTTTGCTCTTTACGTCATTGCGCGATTCAAGGTCATCGATGTCGGCTGGTTGAAGAGAGAAGAAAGCAGTCTCGCTGCTTGAAATTAAGGCCGAAGCGATGAGCAACAAGGCAAGCACCGCCAATCCGATGATGGCGCTGATGGGTTGCTCGGTAAATCCTTTGTAGAAGTTGTTTGAAACAACGGTGAGAAGTCCTATGAGAGGGTCAGGGTCGGGTGTTTCCAAAATGCTGTGTTTTATGTTTTGCGCGGCAAAATTACAAAAATATTCTGATATGGCGCATCATCCCATTAAAATGGCAGGTCGTTGCCCTCATCGGGGAAGTTCGGGTTGTTTTGAGGGACGTAACCTGGAGTGGGCTCTGGAGCTGGGGTGTAAGGTTGACCGTAGGATGATTGTGTGGCGGGGCGTGCGGGTGACAACTGCATCATTCTGTCAGCCAGTATTTCAGTGACATTGCATAATATCCCATTTTGGTTCGTATATTGACGATACCTTAATTTGCCTTCTACATACATAAGATCACCTTTTGAATAGTTTCGACGTCCCTCAGCTATGTCATTTGCTAAATTTCCAATAACAACAATATTGTGCCAATCTGTTTGTTCTTTCCAAATATCTTCTTTGTCTCGGTATCTTTCAGAGGTAGCTAAAGATACGGTTATTCTTTTGTTGCCACTATCTGAAGTATAAACTTCCGGGTTTCTTCCGAGGCGTCCTATTAAGATGACTTTGTTTAATCCTGCCATATTGGTGTGGTTTTAATTAGTTAAGTATAAGTCGATTAAGCGTGGAATGGGAAAATTGCCCAAATCCGTTACGAGCACCAAAAATAAATCTTTTGTTTCAATCCGCAACAATTTTTTTTCAAGTTTTATTTCGATGAACTGGGCAAGGATGGTGCGATGGGTCAGTTTGTGCGTGAAGATAGGGGAGACCTTTTCGATAGTAAAAGGCTCGCCATCAAGAAGTTGTTTGAACTTTTCCGTGGCGACGACTTCTTCTACCGACATAGCTTGTTCGCTTTCGATGCAAGGGAAGTCGTAAAGGTTTTTCCATATGTCGTTGTCGCTGCGTTTGTGTAGGTAAACGCTATCGTTTGTCCTGATAATCAAATAGTTGAAATATCTTGTTGTGACTTTTACCTTTTGCAGTTTTACAGGTCTTTGCATCACGGTTTGATGCTCAAGGGCAAGACATTGGGCTTGCATGGGACAGAGCAAACAGTTGGGGCTTTTGGGCGTGCAATGCAGGGCACCAAACTCCATCAGGGCTTGGTTATGGAGGCCGGGTTGCTCGCGATTGAGCAAATCGTCGGCAAGTTGGGCAAAGAGTCTTTGCCCTTCATTAATATTAATAGGTGTGTCTATGTCATAGAGACGTGAGAGCACACGATACACATTGCCATCTACCACGGCATGGGGCAAGTTGAAAGCAATGGACGCGATGGCGGCGGCGGTATAGTCACCAATGCCTTTCAGCCGTTTAAGTTTCTCGTAATCAGCAGGGAACTGGGCTCCATATTCCGTAACAACTTGTTGGGCGCAATGGTGCAGGTTGCGGGCACGAGAATAGTAACCCAAACCTTGCCACATCTTCAACACCTCCTCTTCCGAAGCATTTGCAAGGTCGGTCACCGTAGGCCAGCGTTCGATGAATCGTAAATAGTACTCCATGCCTTGATTGACGCGTGTCTGTTGCAGGATAACCTCGGAAAGCCAAACCTGATAGGGCGTCGGGTCGTGTCGCCAAGGAAGGTCTCGACGGTTTGAGGAAAACCAATTAATTAAGGTGTCTTGTATGATATTCATTGCTTTTTCAGATGCGAAATTCTTTATTTATAACTCATTAGAAGAAAAAAATTGCATTAATAGGGTGTGCGTATCGAAAATGTTCGTACCTTTGCCGCAAATTTACAACAAACATAATAACTAACCATTAAATAAAAGAAAAAATGACAAAAGCAGAAATCGTTGCTGAAATCGCAAGCAAGACTGGTATT
>CAMYXV010000143.1 GCA_947303055.1 uncultured Bacteroidales bacterium | reverse complement strand
TAGCTTCCATCTCACGACAGTTGACGCAGCCGTGACCCGTGAAGTCGATGAAAATTGGCTTGTTGGTAGCTTTCGCGGCGGCCAAGGCTTGGTCGTAGTCGAAGTAGCCTTTCAGGTTATGGGCTAAATGGAAGAGGTCGGCATATTTGGGTTCTTCATTGAACTCGCCAACGGCTACAGCCTCCGTCTGACCTTGCGGCGCCACTGCCATATTGGCGAACTTGGCATCCACATAGTCAATCACTTTTTCGCTGTTCTCTTCGATGATACGGTTGAGGTCGAAATCAAGGGTTTGCTTGGGTGGCAAATAACCCGAGAGGGCCTTCAACGGAGCACCCCACATGCCAGGGATCATATAAACCACGAAGGTCAGGTCGATGATGATGAGCACCAGACGGAACACGCCCAACTCCTTGACTTCCTTCTCGTCCTTGAAACGAATCTTGCCCATGAGATAGAGGCCAAGCAAAGTAAAGCACACAATCCAAATGCCAAGGTAAACCTCACGGTCAAGCAGGTGCCAGTGGTAGGTCTGGTCGGCCACGCTGAGGAACTTGAAGCCCAGCGCAACTTCGATGAAACCTAACACGACCTTCACGGAGGTGAGCCAGCCACCGCTCTTGGGCAGACGCTGCAACAAGTTCGGGAAGAACGCAAACAAGGCAAACGGTAATGCGAAGGCCACGGCGAAGGCGAACATCGTCACGATAGGAGCCCAGAATTCGCCCGAGGTCGATTTGATGAGCACCGTGCCCACGATGGGACCTGTGCAGGCAAACGACACCAACACCAAAGTCAAAGCCATGAAGAAGATACCGCCGAGGTTCTTGGTACTTTGCTTGCTGTCACTCTTGTTCACCATGTTGCTTCCCAATGTGATTTCGAAGGCACCGAAGAACGAGGCCGCGAAAATCATGAACACGAGGAAGAAGATGATGTTAGGCAGCCAGTGTGTGGCCAGCCAGTTGAAGATGTCGGCCGTTACGCTGTTGCCACCCACGAGCCAAGTCACCAGGATGATGATGGCGATAGGCAGGGTGTAAAGCAACACGATGAAAAGGAAATACATGAAAGCCTTGAAACGACCTTGTGCCTTGGTTTCACCCTCACCGTGCATGAAGAACGACACGGTCATAGGAATCATGGGGAACACGCAAGGCGTCAGGATGGCGGCGAAGCCCCAAAGGATGGCTTCGAGAATCATACCCCAGATGTTGGACTTCTTGCCAGCAGTGGTTTCTGGCTCAGCGGCCTCAATCACAGCGGGTTCGCCGTAGGTAAGGTCAACGTCCTCGGTCAAGGAGACACATTGACCGTTTTTGCAAGCCTGATAGTTGATTTCGCCCGTAATGGGGAATCCACCGTCCTTCAGTTTGCGGAAGGTCTGGGCAAACGATGCCGTGCCAGCAAACTGCTTGTACTCCACTTCAAAGATGTCGTCGTAATACATCGGCACATCCGTAAGGTCGCGAGCCTCGCCCACAGCCTCAAAAAACTCTGAAGTCTTGATGTCGAACACTGTAGGAAGCGGTCCCAGAGCGGGCATCGTAGTGGAATAGATGTGATACTCGGGATCGATAGTGGCAGTGGCCACAATGTCAAATTCAGTTTCGTTAAGGTCTTGAATAGCAATCGACCATTTGACAGGTTCGATAATCTGTGCACGAACCTGCATTGGCATAACAGCAATAAAGGCCAACAGCAGGCTAAAGAAAAGTCGTTTCATAAGTGATTTAGAATTAGTTTGCAAACAATGATACTTAATATTTTAAGGTGCAAAAATAATAAGATTTACAACACGACCGAGAAAAAATATGATTTTGCCAACAAAAAGTGGGAAAGTCGTCCTTACGGCCGATTCCATCTGCATTCAAAAACGGTCTTTGTGTCGTTGACAATCTTGAAACGGTCATCCAGGCGGTAGCCAACCACCCAAAGAATGTCGCCACCAGCGGAAACCAACAACCAAACATTCTGTTTTTGGTATTCCGTAAACTTCTGGTCCACAAAGAAATCACTCAACAGTTTGGAGCCTTTCATGCCTAAAGGATGGAAGCGGTCGCCGTGGCGCCAGTGCCTCAAGGTCAAGGGAAAACTCAATTTGTTGAAATCCAGTTGCGCCACTTCGGGCGACTTGTCGATGATGAAATCGGCAGTTCTTTCCAACTTGGAGAAACGAAGACGAATGGGCGAAAGAATCTCTTCTTCCCCTATTTGAATCTGGATTTCATCATCTGTTTTCTCCTTTAATTCAGAGAGTTGCAAGTCATTCCTACCGATTACTACGTGATGCGTTGCTGAGCAGTATTGGTTTCCAATGCCTGTTCCAATGGCATCGTAAATGAAATGGCATTGGTCGGTGTTAAAGCCATATTGTCTTAGCCATTCGAAAAGCAACTGAAATGAATAAACCGGCCCTTCGACAGGCTCAGGGACCTTTGCTTTTACGAGTTTAGAAAAAGGCAGTCTTTGAACATCTCCACCTTGCTCAACAATTTGCGCCAACTTCTCTTTCAATAAGGCCCTATAAAGCTCATTTTCAGCAGAAAGATGCTCTAATGACTTATGCAATCCTTGACGTGCTTCTGGATGCAGTTCATCAAAGGTTGGCAATAATCGATTGCGGATTTTGTTTCGCAGATAAACGGATTCGGCGTTGGTATGGTCTTCTCTCCAAAGGATTTGGTTCTCAACAGCATACTTTCGGATTTGCTCTCGTGATGCCCACAACAATGGACGGATAATCACGCCGTTTTGTGGCTTCATGCCTTTCAGTCCATTGAGGCCTGCGCCACGCAACAGGTTGATGAAGAAAGTCTCGGCTTGGTCGTCGGCATGGTGGGCCACAGCGATTTTGTCATAACCTAACTGCTGCCTCAACTGCTCAAACCAGGTATAACGCAGATCTCGGGCAGCCATCTCGATGGAAATGCCATGATTAGCCGCATATTTCTCGGTTTCAAAATGCTTCACAAAGCACTGTATTCCACGCTTTTCCGCAAATTTGCGAACAAACCAATCATCACCATCCGACTCATTGCCGCGCAAATGGAAATTACAGTGCGCCGCGACAAATTCCACCTTGGTTTTCAGCAACAAGTCGGCCAGCACCATGGAGTCGATGCCGCCACTAAGGGCCAGAATGACTTTGTCGCCTTCGGCAATCAAGTTATACCTATTAATATATGCCTGAAACTGCTCGAGCATGGTCATTTCTTTTTCTTCACTGAAAAACCAAATCCGCCGATTTTCTCGCCAAGGCCGTAATATTTGCCGTGGGAATAGGCCAAAGGCTTGGCGTGGTTGAGTTGGAAAGCACCTGTGCCTTTGTCGATGAGTTTTTCCTCCGCATCGATGGCCACCACCTCGGCGATGAACATATCGTGAGAGCCTAATTCCTTCACCTCCACCACCTTGCACTCGATGCTCAATGGTGACTCAGCAATCAAAGGGGCTTTCACGATTTGGGCTGGCTCCGTGTGCAAGTGCATTTCCTTGAACTTGTTGTAGTCGCGACCCGAGCGAACGCCGCACCAGTCCGTGGCGGCGGCCAGTTCCTCCGTCGTCAGATTGATGACGAACTCCTTGTTTTTCATGATGAGTTCGTGCGAGTGGCGTTGCTTGCGGACGGAGATATAGCACATGGGCGGGTCAGAGCAAATCGTGCCCGTCCAGCCGATGGTGATGATATTATAGTTTTCCTCGCAGTCGCCGCAGGTGACCATCACGGCGGGCAAAGGGTAAATCAATGTTCCGGGTTTGAAGGGGACTTTCATTTTAGTTAGCAGTTGTCAGTTGTTCAGTTGTCAGTTAGGAATAAATGTGACGCCGTCATATTATTATTTCAACCTCACGCAAAATCTACTTCATCAAGTGGGCGAAAAGGAATGGGATGAAAAGAAAGGAGAGAGAAATCAAGATGAAAAGGAGGAAAAACAACCAATCTTTAAGCCATTTGTTGGCTGGATGATTGGCAAATCTTTCATCCATTTCCTTGATTTTCGGAGTGTAATGCTTGTAGTTGTAGAATACCAACAATGCCATTAATCCTAATGCTATGATTTTACCAAGTATGTTGTCTTTCGACACACTAATAATGTCAAAACAACCATTGAGAACAATCATTACACCACCAAGCATAAAGAATTGAAATGCTGATAGTGCTATTGACGCACTAAAACCATGATTCGTGCTTGGCTCGTGTTTTTTGTATGCGAGGTTGAGCCTGTAAAAGATATATTCAAACATGGTTTGTATTTTTTATAGGATTCTCAATAAGGTGTTGCATTTTGTACTATTATTCGATTGCAAAAATAATGATTTTCCCTTTCATCTTGCGGAGAATAACTCGTTTTTGTATTTTTGCGCATTGAAAACAAGAAAACCATGTACGCTGAACAAACCACATTGAATCCAATCCAGTTGCACTTGCTCGAAATGTTCAATCATTGCGACAGCGAGAAGATGATGCTTGAATTGAAAGAAGTATTGGCTGAATTCTATGCCAAACAAGTTCAAGAAGAAGCTGACCGTCTTTGGGATGAAGGTACTCTAAACGGTGAGGCCATTGAACGCATTCTTGATGAGCATTGGAGAACTCCTTACCCTGAGGCGAGATGAGAAGAATCGTCATCGACACTAACTGTTTGATTGCCATACT
>CAMYXV010000142.1 GCA_947303055.1 uncultured Bacteroidales bacterium | reverse complement strand
TCGGTGTGCAAACGAGGTCACCGTTCATCGTCACCACGTCCAAGTGGTTGTCAATCTGGTCGGTGACTTCAAAACTGGTGTGATAAGTCGTTGTTTTTCCGCCGCTTTGGGTGATGCTGACGCTTATGCCATAGTTGGTGAAGCCCAAAGGGGTGAAGAAACCGTAATAATAGCCGTTATCGGGGTCGTCGGGATAGTCGGTTTGAAGCGGGATGTCTTGTCCGTCGACGCTTGCAACGACTTCGGTGAACTTGATGACTTCGGGGTGCTCGATATAGGCCGAGACGACGATCATCACAGGATGGAGGTCGTCCATATAGACCTTGGTACCGTCATAGGGACGGCGAATCTTTACTTCAGGTTCGTAGGCATCAGGGTCGACCACCTCAAAACTCTTCACCACATCAGGAGCGGGCAGCCAGTTGGCATTGCCGGCTTGGGTGGCTTTCAGCTTGACGATACCTGTTTCGCCAGTCAGGGTTAAGATATTGCCATTAATTGTAGCGGGACCTTCCATCAGCTCAAAGGAAACGGGCAGTCCCGATGAGGCTGTAGCCACAAGTGTAATTGGGTCGTTGAAAACCAGTTGGTTAGGGATGTCGGCCATCTCGATGAGTTGGGCGTTGCCGTCGGGCTGCTGACGCACGAGGAGATTGTCGAAGCCGCCTGTGCCGCCTTGCGAGTGGAAGAAGAGGCCGTCCCACACTTGGTAGTCGTTGGCATCGCCGCTGCCAGGGGTGAGGTTCATGCAGACATTGGTGCAGCCCGCCATCTGTATCCATTCGCCCGCGCAGCCAGGCTTGACGAAGACCGTCACTGCACCTGCACCGTCATAGGCCGTGAAGTCGAACGACATCTTGTAACGGGTCCAGCCGCCTTCCTCGTAGTCGAAGGGAATGTTGCTGCCGTCGGGCAGGTGAACTCGGGCATGGCCGCTGTCGCCTTGGCTCTTCACAAAGAGATAGACGCCACCGTCGGGGTCAGTCATGCCGGGCAGGATGTGTCCGTCGCCATCGCCATCGAGGCCCACACCAAAGAAGGAGCCCCACCAGGTGCGGTTCATGTCGATTTCAAGGTCCATGATGCCGCCGTCTTGGAAGCTGAAGTTGAAGTTGGGTGAGGCCTTGCGTGTGGCCGTGCGGCCTACGCCTGAGCCGCCATAGGGGTACCAGATGGCCATGGTCTCGTCAGGGGCCATGTCGGAGCCGCAGACATACGAGACGTCGAAGTCTTGCGACGAGGTGGCGGTCTGGTAATGCGTCACCCAGCCGTCCTGACCGTTAAAGTTTTGCGTGCCTTCGTTGAGGCTGTTGAAGTCGTAAAGGTATTCCACTTGGGCCGTCATGGTGAAGGCCAGAAGGCAGAATAATGCGAGTAAAGTAGTTTTTTTCATATGAATTATATTTTGGGAACGGGCCCTTCGATGCTTCGGCTGTGCTCGGCAACCACAGGCTCAGGGGCCCTGCTGTTATTTATTTGGGGACAAAAATAAAAAAAACTGCAAAATAATTTGCTCGAATACAAAAAAACGCTATTTTTGCCGCAATAATAAAACCGCTTTAAAATGAATACTTACTATTTTATTCCAATTTTTACCCTGTTCATCGCGGTTTTTACCTCATGTAGTACGGACGTTGAAATGTATGCTGAATACAAGGATGTGCCCATCATTTATGCCATGTTGGATTCACGTGCCGACACCAATTATGTCAAAATAACCCGGGCTTTTTGTGGTACCAACGACAACCCTATTGATGCTAACGAAGTGGCTTTGATATACGATTCGAGCAACTACCCCGGCAAACTCGATGCCCGTATCTACGAATTGAAATACTCTTATGGCGGAACTTATGAGTATACGGGCCGTATGTTTGAGCTGGACACAATGACCATTCACGATAAGCTGGAAGGCGTTTTTTATGCGCCTGAGCAGATGGTCTATTATACCACGGAGCCTTTTAACGCTAATACAGAGAGTGCCAAGTATAGATACCGCCTTGTTATGGTGAAGCCAGATGGCGACACCCTTACCGCATCGACCAGCATGGTTGGCGATGAGGAGTTCTCTATTATGACGAATGGCGTCGGTTTTCAGATGGCTCCGACGAATGATTTAGGAAGGATCTTTTTTAGGGCCGACGGCACAGCTGCCCTTTATGAAGTCGCGATGCAATTCAACTACCGAGAGCAATTGGCAGGTCACGAAATGAAGCGGAAACATATCAGACGTGCATTTGGCACCCGAACGCTTGACCAGTTTATTTACAATGCGGGAAATTCCTATTATTTGGAATATTCGCAAAACTGGTTGTTCAACACCCTCGCGTTGGCCATTGGCGGAGATACCATTGTCGATCCCGAACATCCCAATGTGGTTCGCTACGTCGATGATTTCGTCATCTCCATCAGTGCCGCAGGCGAGGATTTATACTACTATTATACTACCAACCAAGCACAGCTGGATAGTCCTGTAGGTTTTGTTTCCGTTTATTCCAACATCAACGGCGGCTACGGCTTGTTTTCTTCGCGCACCACGGTGAAAAAGGCGGTCAATCTGTCAAAAAACACCCGATACGAACTCTATGGCAAGACGTCATGGGGCTTTCAGGAGCAATAATTTACCAATAACAACCATACATTACAGAAAAAACATTATTTTTGCCACTCCAAAAACGACTTGAACAATGAAAAAACTGTTTTTATCCCTTTCCCTATTGGGAGGCTTGTTCTTTTTCAACGCTTGCACTACAGACGTGGAACTCTATTCCGATTACAAGGACATTCCCATAATTTATGGTCTTCTTGATGCTTCACAAGACACCAATTTCATTCGCATCAACCGGGCTTTCTCGGGCAGCAACGACAATCACATCAATGCCGCTGAGGTGTCGCTGATTGCAGATTCGTCCAACTATCCGGGCAAACTGAGAGCCTATATTGTCGAGTACGTTCAAGGCTACGGTGGCCACTACCAACCCACAGGGAATACGATAGACCTGGATACCATCACTATCCACGACAAAGAGGAAGGAGTTTTCTATGCGCCCGATCAAAAGGTGTATTGGACGGATGCGCCCATTCATGTGAACACAGCTGCTGCCAAATATAAGTACAAGCTTTTTGTCCACAGGGGTAATGATACCATTACGTCTGAAACTGGTGTGGTAGGCGGTGAAGGGTTCAAGATTGTTACAGAGTCCCTTGGTTTTATGGCAGAAGAGAACAATACTTCATCGCAAGTCAAGTTCACGCTGGCCGACAATGCGGTTTTCTATGATATCAAGATGGAGTTTTATTATCGGGAATCAGTCAATGGTGGTCCGATGACCGACAAAAAGGTGACTTATTCGTTCGGCGTCAAAACCCTTGATAATTTGGAACAAGAAAATAGTCGCGTTTACTTTGTCAATTATAGTAAGAACACCCTGTTCAACCTTTTGGAAGAGGCTATCGGCGGCGATACGGTAATCAACGAGAACACACCCAATGTGGTTCGTTATATCAATTACTTAGACGATGAAGGAAAGAAACCGATGAAGATCTTCCTGTCGGCTGGCAGCGACGAGCTGTACAACTACATTCAGATTAACTCGCAGACAGGCTATGCCCAAACCGTTCCCGATTACACCAACATTAACGGCGGCTATGGCGTGTTCTCTTCGAGAGTGAATATAACTAAGGAAGTCTCTGTTTCGGCAGCTACGATGAGAGATCTGTATGGCAAGCCTTGGGGATTCGTCCAGCAATAGTCACATTTCGTAAATAGTTAGGATTTATGATTCGTTCCATGACGGGTTACGGCATCGCCGAGCAAACCTACAATGCAAAGAAAGTATCTGTAGAAGTTAAAACCCTCAACAGCAAACAGTTGGATCTTCAGGTGAAGTTGCCCAACGAATTGCGTTTTGCGGAACTGGATTTTCGCAATAGGATTGGTGCCAAGCTGCAACGCGGTAAGGTGGATGTGGTCATCACCATCACTGACACCGACTTGACCCAAACCTACCATATCGACCAGGATATTGTGAAGGCCTACAAGGAACAGATTGAATCCATCTCGGCCCAGCTTGGCATCGCCCCGGCTGAGGATATGGCAGCGGTGCTGTTCAGGATGCCAGGCATCTTCAATGTACCCGTGGAGAACTACGACGAGGCTTTTGTCGCCAAGGTCGCTGAGACCCTTGACCAAGCCTTGGACATCGTCGACAACTTCCGCATCCAAGAAGGCCAGACCTTGAAGAAAGACTTGTTGCATCGCGTGGAACTGATTCTCGACCTGCTGGGTCAAGTGGAGCCTTACGAAAAGAGCCGTCATGAGGTCATCAAGCAACGCATTACGAAGAACCTCTCCGAACTGACCACAACCGGTCAATACGACGAAAACCGCTTCGAACAGGAGCTGATCTATTATCTCGAAAAGCTGGACATCACCGAAGAAAAGGTGCGTCTACGCCAGCATTGCAACTACTTTAACGAAAGCTGCGACGACGACCAGGCGGGCAAGAAACTCGGCTTCATCGCTCAAGAGATGGGTCGCGAAATCAACACCCTCGGCTCGAAAGCCAACGAGGTGAACATCCAGAAGATTGTCGTCAAGATGAAGGACGAATTGGAGAAGATTAAGGAACAGGTGTGTAACATTTTGTAGAGACGCAAAATTTTGCGTCTCTACAGAC
>CAMYXV010000141.1 GCA_947303055.1 uncultured Bacteroidales bacterium | reverse complement strand
GCTGGTGGATATTACCCAAAACTGATTCGGGTGTCTCATTCAGAAAAACAGGAAATCAGTATTATTCAGCAAGTCAAAAAAGCGTTTCTCCAAATCTCTCCTATTTTGCAACCTGAAAACAGATCGATTGGATTCTTTCTGGATGTTCTTAATGATATTAATCTCACCGCATTGCAAAGCCAAGCATTTCTTGCTTTTGACTCGAAAACAACGTTTGTTTTCAAGTTCATCAATAAAATGCTCACACAACAACTCGTTCCCTTCAATTTCTTTAGAAGAAGCAAAAAACTGATTGGTAAACATATTAACCAATCGACCTTGTTCGATCCGAAATAAACAATTCTTTCGCATAAGGAAAGTGCTTTCATCAACTTTCTTGGCTTCAAACAAAACTATTGAATCTTTATTAACCAATTTTTCTGACAATCCAATGCAATCATTCCAATCAAAAACCGAATGACCACAAAATAAGACCAAATCAGATTTTGATTTGTTTATAGCATCAGATACGACATTAAGGCGTTTCTTTTTAGTAATACCATTACGAAGCGAAATCAATTCAACTCTCATAATTCTTATTTATTTAATAAACCGTGCAAGTCTCTTACAACCATGGCCGTCAATTCCCTCAACGAAATACATCCCATCAGCCCATTCGGTAATATCCAGATTAATCTCCGAAGCGCCATTGACCGAAACCGTTTTAACGAGCTGCCCCAAAGCATTGTAAATGTTGATGGTCTGCATTTCCTCAGTCTCAATCGTGACGAACGAAGAAGTAGGTACAGGATAAACCTTCAACGACTCCGTTTGTATTTGATTTTCAACCACTCCCGTCGGGTCAAAAGTGTCGTTACCATCGGTGAGCCATTCAAGGCTGAAGTTGTAGAACACCGTCGAATAGCCCGAGGCGCCAGCGTAGGCTTCTTCGACATAAAGTCCAATGGTGCCATCGGGCAAGATGCAGAGCGAGGAATAGGCCGAGCTATAGGGCACGATGCACTTGCTCACCGGCCAAGTCTCACCTTCATCGTAACTCACATAAACAGTCACATCGGTGCGTGAGTTGCCATAAGGCACGGAATGCAGCAGTCGGTTCTTGTCGTGGCCTTGGTTTTCGGAGGTGTAACGAATCATATCGCCGTTGCAGGCAGGTGCGGTGATGTCGTACCAAGTGGAAGTGGTGGGCTGCCAAGTCTCGCCGCCATCCTCGGAGATGTTGTACCAGCGGTTGCCCGCGTGGCGAATGCTCATCAGGATGCGGCCATCAACCAATTCTGTGACCTTGGCCTCATCGCCCGAGGTGGAAGCACGACCCGACACATGCCAGGTCTGGCCGTTGTCATCGGAATAAACGGCATGGTTGTAAAGCACCTGTGCCGTAGTCTCACGGATGGCAGCCACGAACATAATGCGACCTGTGGAAGTGCGCAACCCGTTGCCCGAGCCGAAGAACGAAGCACGCCATGTGCGTTGTTCAGGGATGATGCAGTTGTCGCCAAAGATGAAGTCGGTGATGTCTTCGGGCTCCGTCCAAGTCTGACCGTTATCATAACTCTTACAGATATAGGTGCGGATTGGATTCGATGGGGTGGAATACCACAGCCCAGGACCGCCTACAAAGCCTGCGATGAGGCCGTTGTCGTCGTTGCTCCATGCCAAAGCGCAGTCACCAAAGCCATGGTTGACACCGGTGCCCAAGGCGATGGTGTAAGGCTCGCTCCAAGTGTGACCGCCATCGGTGCTGCGGTTGCAGACAATGTCGATGTCCTCGGGCAGGTCGCCTTCGTTGAATTTGCGCTTGTCGGTGGCCACTACGATGCTTCCATCCTTCGCCGTGATGACGGCAGGGATACGATAATTCGTTGAGTTATAATCACCAGGCTGCAGAAGCAAGGTATGGGCAAGAATGATTTCGCGGCTGCCTGCTGGCGAAGGATTGGCAAGTTCGTAGGTTTCTTCTGCCGTCGTGATCGACTTCAAAGAAGCGTCAATCGTGTTGCCTTCGGTAGCATTATCAGACACATGCGCCACGATCCAAAGATAGTTGGTGCCTGTAAAGAGATTGCCTTCCAAGTTACAATTCAACTCGCCTGAAGCAGGTTCAACGCTGCCGAGTAATGTGGCATTCTGAGGATGACGTTCGTCAAAAGCATTGACCGTACCCGTGGAATACACCTTAACTTCCTTTATATCATTCAAATCCGTTGTCCCTTCAAGATTCAATGCCAAGGATTGCAAAGCCACCACGGCATTGTCGCCGCCAAAGGAAACCGCCGCTTTGAGCAGCACATCGTTGGCATTGCAACGACCTGTCTTGCGCGTGTCTTGGGTCAAGGTGACGTTCAAGATTTCGGCACCACCGAAATTGAAATTGACCATCTGCGCATCGTGACCATGCCCCGAGAGGTCTGCGAGTTGATTGTTACTGATGTTGGCAGTGGAAAAGTCGTATGCGGCAAGCAGATTGTCCTGCATAGTCTGGTTAAGATTACCTAACTCACTATTATTCAAATCAATATCTATCTCATTGGCATTCAATGCCATGTCATAAAAGCGAACATTGCCGAACGAACCGTTGCAGTAGTTGGCAGGTTGTCCGCCGCTGTTGCCCGCCCCGATAAACAAGTTGTGCGTGTTGGTGACAGCCCAGTTGCCTACTGCCGCCATCCAACTGCTGTTGGTCTGGCCGTTGTGATAAATACGAATCTCGTTGTTGGTGCGGTCCACCACAAGGGCAAAGTGCATCCACTCCCCTGCCGGCACGGTGACACCTGTATACACCGACAAAGCGTGTCCTGAAGTCGCAGTAGGCGTGTTGAGGCCCAACGACTGACCTGCACTACCTGTGCCAAAGAACTCATAACCAGAGCGTTCGCTACCTGCACCCGTCACCGCCATGTCTCGTTTACACACATATCGCGGGTAGCTGGTATAGGTCTCATTGCGCACCCATCCCGTGAAAGTAAAGCTTTGGTCTGCAGCAATATTGAAGTCCTCGTGATGTGGAATAACCATGTATTGGTCAGTGCCATTGAAAGTGATATAATGATTAGGCTGGGCAAAAGCAGCCATCGCGGCCGTCAACAGGACAGCAAGGGTAAGGAGTTTTTTCATGGCGATAAGTTTATAAGTTATTGGCGACAAAACTAACAATAATTCGGCACACACACAACTTTTTGCTATTTTTGCCTCGCGAATTATGTCGGACACCATCACCATACGAAAAGGCCTTGACCTCCCTATCGGCGGAGTGGCTGAACCGCGCCTCACCGATGCGCGGAGCATCTCGACCTACGCCGTGAAACCCACTGATTTTGTGGGACTCACAACACGATTGTTGGTTGAGGAAGGCGATGTTGTAGCCGTTGGTGACGCTCTGTTTTGCGACAAGAACGACGAGCGCATCCGCTTCACTTCGCCCGTCAGTGGACAGGTGAAAGCCATTGTGAGAGGTGAGAAACGGAGACTATTGGAGGTGGTGGTTGAAACGGATTTCAAATCCGCAGGTTCGATAGGCTCGGATTACAAATCCGCGCCAACTTTGACCGCTGGCGACGTCAAGGCGGCCATGCTGCAATGCGGCCTATGGACTATGTTGCGCCAAAGACCTTTCGGCACCATCGCCAACCCTGATGACAAGCCCAAGGCCATCTTCGTCAGCGCCTTCTGTAGCGCACCTCTGGCTCCTGATTATGATTTCGTCATGCAAGGCAAGGAGGAATGGCTGAAAAAAGGGCTCCAAGCCTTGACTCAACTCACTGATGGCAAGGTACATGTCTGTTTCAAGCCTAACCAACAGCTTGCGAAGCAATTCTCAATTATCAATTCTCAATTATCAATTCACTACATCAATGGTCCACATCCCGCGGGAAACATCGGCACACAAATCGCCCACATTGACCCAATTAATAAAGGAGAGGTCGTTTGGACGATGAATATCCAAGATGTTGCCGTATTGGGTGAACTGGTTGCGACAGGCGTTTACAATCCTGAGAAGGTCATCGCCGTAGTCGGACCCAACATCAAAAACCCACATTATTATCGCGTCAAGGATGGGGCTTGTCTGGTTGAAATCACTAAGGCGCAAATACTTAACAATAATTATCCCAAGATAGATGCCAACGATGCCGCAAAGGAAAACCGTGTTATCTCGGGTGACATCTTGAGCGGCACACAAATCGCTGCCAATGGTTTCCTTGGTGCATACGACGACCTCGTGAGCATCCTTCCCGAAGGCGACTACTACGACTTCATGGGTTGGTTGATGCCGGGCTTCAGGAAGTTCAGCTTCTCGCGGACTTTCCTCAGCGGTTTCATGCCGAAGAGCACCTTCAAGCCCTTGGGCATCAACTTGCCACGCTTCGAGAACCTTTGGAAATTCGACACCAACACTCATGGCGACGAGCGTCCCTTGGTCTTCACGGGCAATTTCGAGCGGGTCTTCCCCTTCGACATCTACCCTACCCAACTCATCAAGGCCTGCATCGTCGGAGATATCGAGCTGATGGAAAACCTTGGCATCTATGAAGTTGAGCCTGAAGACTTCGCACTTTGCGAGTTTATCGACACTTCAAAAACCGACATCCAAGCTATCATCCGCGAGGCATTGGAGAAACTGAGAAAGGAGGCCGTGTGATGTTCAATAATTTGCGTCGTTTCATTGACAAGATCAAGCCGAACTT
>CAMYXV010000140.1 GCA_947303055.1 uncultured Bacteroidales bacterium | reverse complement strand
GGAAGGCACCTTCACCCGGGTTGACCCAAGGAATCAGTTGTTCGTATTCAATGCCAACCAATTCGTTGCCTTTGAATTCTTTTACGATTTCAGGGGCTTCTTTGAACATGGTCTCTACCAAGGCTTTGGCCATCAAGATATAGCAAGGCTCCTCGGTGTAAGGATGCACAGTCTTGAGCAACACATAGTCAATGTTAGGACCGACGCACAGTGCGGTGTTGCTCGGCAAGGTCCACGGGGTGGTTGTCCAAGCAATGGCGTATGTCGGGAGATCATTTTCAACTTTCAGCTTGAAAAGAGCAACACAAGTCAGATCTTTCACATCGCGATAGCAACCTGGCATGTTCAGTTCATGTGAGCTGAGGCCAGTACCAGCAGCGGGTGAATAAGGCTGGATGGTGTAGCCCTTATAGAGCAAACCCTTGTTGTAGAGGTCTTTCAGCAAGAACCACAAGGTCTCGATGTAGTCGTTGGTGAAGGTGATATAGGGGTCGTTGAGGTTGACCCAGTAGCCCATCTTGCGGGTGAGGTCGTCCCACATGTCCTTGTATTTCATCACCTCCTCGCGGCAGGCGCGGTTGTAGTCGTCGACGCTGATTTTCTTGCCGATGTCTTCCTTGGTGATGCCGAGTTTCTTCTCCACGCCGAGTTCGACGGGCAGGCCGTGGGTGTCCCAGCCGGCCTTGCGCACCACGTGTTTGCCTTTCAGGGTCTGGTAGCGGCACACCACGTCTTTGATCGAGCGGGCCATCACATGGTGGATACCCGGGGTACCATTGGCGCTCGGCGGACCTTCATAAAACACAAAGGCATTGTTCTTATCGCGGTTGTCAAGACTCTTCTGGAAAGTGTCGTTCTCTTCCCAATACTTCCGGATAGCATCAGCTGTCTGAGTGAGATTCAGCTGTTTATATTCCTTGTAGTTGTCTTTCATAAAAGAAGCATTCTAAATTGAGGTGCAAAAATACGAATTTTTTTTGTTTCCTCTACAGATAATCTTTGGATAGTATCTCTTTGCAGCCTTCTCGAACTTGATTTATGATTTCCATACCGCGTTTTTTGGGGATTCTGATACTCTCGCCCACGGCTATAATGTCGTTCACGGTTGGCCTGCCATTGCTGTTCACCGAAGTGGCGTGTTCGCCATGGTAGCCTTCGGGAACAGGTGTCAAGTCGTATGCTGGAGCTAAACGCCAATGACCTTCATGACAGATAAAACTGAAGTTCTTGGCGTGGTCGTCCTTGTTGTCTGTGAACACATTGAATGCCATGAGTCGAAACATAGCATCAACCTGTTTGGGGTCTTGAGTCAAAAAACCGGTGAGGTGTAGCAAGGTTTTGTAATCCAATTTCGGAAAATCAATGGATTCGTTGAGCAAAGCTCCGGCAGTGGCCACATGAAGGCGTTCGCCATTTTCGATGTCGAAACGTCGTGTGGCAAAATATTTTCCCTCAAACAACTTGAAATCAGTGACTTCAATGCCGCATTGGCGAGCAATTTCGTTGTATTGGTATTCCAGCAATCCTAAGTTTTTTGGGTCGTAGGTGTGGCGGAATTTCACTAACCAGTCGCCTTCCTTGTCATGGTAGAGGCATTTGGGCCGACAGCCGCCCGAGTTGCCGCTGTTGTAATAAAGGAGTGCTGCATCTTTTTCGTTTTTTTCTGCGAGGACTTCCAAAGCCAATTGTTGTAGATGGTCGAACGACAGTTTTTCGTTTGTTCTATCCATCTTGGTTTCAGGCTCGTAGCACAAGGCTCCCATCCCAGAACTACCGACTATGCTCAGTCGTTGCAAAGGGGTCAGTTGCGATTCATCAATACCTTGCTGGCGCAACATCCTGTTGAGCAAATAGCGTCCGTAGCCGTCGGGGAGGCTGTCTTCGAAGATACCGAAATTGCCCCAAAAGGGTCGTTCAGGAGCGATGAACAAGTCCGACTTCAAAGGCAAATCCAAGGGCGAAATGGAAAAGCCTGTGGCTAGCCATTCTTTGTCGTAGCAGAACACGCAGCGTTTTCCGTCAGGGGTCATGGTCAGTTCGCCGACAGGTTTCCCGTGGTATTTGACATAAAGTTTACTGATGGAATTCATTTCTTCCCCGTTTTCTGTTCTTGTTTTTGTTGATGGTGTCTAATTCTTCCATAGTGGAATAGATGGGCTCAGCCAGTAGCGACTTCAGCGCATTAGTATAGCCTAAGGCCTTGGCCAAGGCTATGAAACCGATTAATGAAATGCTGTGCTGTTGCTCAAACTTGGCAATAGTGGGAGCAGGCACGCCGCTCATCATAGAAAGGGTATTACGCGACAAGCCTTTTTCCAATCTGCGGTGCTTGACATTTTCTGATAGATGTGCAGCGAGTTCATCCGCAGTGTCCATATTGAAGTCGTAAAGTAAAGGCATACTATTGTATCTATAAAATAGAAAAATCGTGAATAATGAATATTATTATATTCGATGGCAAAGATACAATTAATCAGTGAATAGGCGATAGGAATCTGAAAAAAACTATTTGGAGATTCCCTATGGGAATGGAGTGAAGCATGAAGTAATAAGCGGCGGCCTAAAAAGTTCCTCATCTGTAACTGTTTCAAGCCGCCGATAACAACGAGTCATATATTCCATTCCCGCAGGGAATCTATACTTCTCTTTCTGCGCAAAACACGGTCAAATCGCGCAGCGCAGCAGTGGTTTCCGAAGGGGCAAAGCCTTCCAAGGCCTTCAAGGTCTTTTCATAGTAAATGGGTAACAAGGCTTTGGCTTGTTCTATGTTCTCTCCGTCAAGGAGGTCGTCGCGTAGCTGGAAAAGGATGCCGAAATCCAGGCCGAAATCAGCAATTTGCTGGACTTGTTCGGGCGGAGCACCTACCGAAAGGGCACCTGCGGCACAGCAGGAACGCATCAGCAGGGCGGTCTTGCGGGTGATGATGTCCAAATATTGGTCTGTAGGGCTGTCACCTCGTGGCAGCCGTTGTTGTGGTGCGTCACAGCGGCTGCCGTGGTACGACAGCCCTACAGACCCCTGCATCAATTCCCCTTCGCTCATGGCGGCAGTGGTGCGAAGCATCTCCTGCAAAATAGCGTAGTCATCGGGCTGGGCGAGGAGCAGCATGGCTTTGGCCAGGAGGTAGTCGCCCGCCAAAACCGCTGAAAGGTTGCCGAACTGGGCCTTCACCGAAGCATGGTTGCGGCGCAAGTTGGAGTCATCCACCACGTCGTCGTGGATGAGCGTTGCGCTGTGTACCATCTCCACAAAGGTGGCAGCTCGTAACGTCTGTTCGTTTACTTCGCCGAAGAGTATTGCGCAGAGCAGCACCAAAACGGGCCGTAGGCGTTTGCCCTTCGAGTCCAAGACATAGTGCATGATGCTGTCCATGGGCTCGGTCTCAGCGCGCAAGGTCTTTTCGAAAAAGGCCTCAAACTCCGCCAATTCGGCGGTGATAGGAGATATGATTTGTGCCAATTCTTTCACGGCTGCAAAAATAGGAATAAATTGCACGATATTTGCTATTTTTGCGTTCATATTGAAACGAAACTATGAGAGATTCCCTTCGGGAATGGAGGTCGGTCATAAGTTTAAAAGCGTCGGCAAACAACGCATACGAACTGTAAACGCCACAAGCCGACGCAGTTAGCAAAACAAACGTTACTCCATTCCTCGTAGGGGAACCTCAACTAACGATAAAACAAATAACATATTAATATGAAACGCACTGGAATCATCATCGCGACCATTGCTTTAGTAGCGATAGGCGTGTTGGCTTTTGCAACGCCAAACAAGACCCCTGACAATCCCAAGACCCCGAAAAACAATTATGAGAATATGTGGAAAATAGTTAAGGAAAACCTCGACAAAAATTTGCCAGAATCGGCTGAAAAAGAGCTTGTTGCCATCGAAGAGCAGGCCGTAAAAGACAAAAGCCAAACCCAGTTGTTGAAGACTTGGCTCTATCGGCAAAAGATTTACCAATTCACCGTGGAGGACGACCCACAACAGGCCTTCATCCAATATGCCGAGACTAAAGTAGGACAGCTCGATGAAGTGAACAATGCCTTGCTGCATGAGGAAATTGCCCGAGCCTATGCCGAGTATCTCGAATTCAACGAATGGCGCATCAACGAGAATCTGCCTATCGACGGCGACCTCTCGAAGGTGGAGATGAAATATTGGGACAAGGAGAGTTTCCGCAAACGCATCAATCAGCATTATGATGAAGCTTTGAAGCCTGTCGAGGCTTTGAAGAAGGCGAAAACAAAGGATTTCATGGCGTTGTATGAAAATGAGAACAATAACGAGAAATACATCGAATACGAGGCCTCGCTGTTTGAGTTCATGTTTCACCGTGTGGCCAACTACTATCAAGGTCAGGCCGATACCGATGATGTAGAAGGCGACACTGAGGCTTGGTGGCTACCCGCCAAAGACTTCGTGAAAGCCAACTTGGGCGCGACCGACAACTCGCTCAACAAATGCCTGAAGATATTTCAGGACCTCATCGCATATAACCTCAAGAACAAGAATGAAGATGTGCTGATTTACAACGACTTCAAGCGTTTTGGCTTCGTCAATTCTATCTTGAGGAAAGATGACCGATACCAAGCCGCGATGGAGGATTTGAAGGCACAGCATAAGGACAACCCGCTCTCTGCCGAAATCACCTCGCTGATTGCGCGGAACATGATGGACCAATACGAAAACAACAGCA
>CAMYXV010000139.1 GCA_947303055.1 uncultured Bacteroidales bacterium | reverse complement strand
GTGCGCCAAATCACCGATGGTTGCCAGCATTACGAAACCGACGACTACGGCTTCTCCTACGAGTGGTCGCCCGACGGACAATGGTTTGCCCTGACCTTGATTTCACATATGCGCGACCCCTATTCCGACATAGGCATTGTAAAGGCTGATGGCTCGAAGACTATTTACAACATCACCGAAAGTGCCTATATCGATGGCAGTCCTCATTGGGCAATGGAAGGTAATGCGATTATTTATCGTTCAAATCGTTTTGGTATGCGTTCTCATGCCTCATGGGGTAGCCAAAACGACGCTTTCATCGCTTTCTTGAATCAGGATGCCTACGACAAATTCCGTCTCAGCAAAGAAGAATACGCCTTGCTGAAGGAGACGGAAAAAGGCAAGAAGGATGAAAAGAAAGACGAGGCGAAGAAAGAGGAGAAGAGCGATAAGAAAAAAGGCAAAAAGGACGATAAAAAAGAAGAGAAAAACGATGAAAAGCCCAAGGAAACCAAGAAGATTGAGGTGGACTTGGAGCATTTGCAAGACCGAGTTATCCGACTGACCCCGATGTCATCGAACCTAAGCGGTATGGCGCTCTCCAACGACGGAGAGAAGTTCTATTTCATGACTTCATTTGAGAAAGGTTACGACCTTTGGGAAATGGATGTACGAGAAAAGTCGATGAAGATTACGAAAAAGCTGGGACAAGGTGGTGCACAATTGAGAATGAATGGAGACAACCTCTTTGTGCTCTCTGGCAACAACTTGCAGAAGCTCGATAAAGGTGGTAAGTCAACGTCCATCAAATATGACGCCACCATGGAAATGAACTTGGCCCAGGAACGTGAATACATGTTCGACCATGTCTTCCTGCAAATCGAGAAGCGTTTCTTCATGAAAGACCATCACGGCGTGGACTTGGCACTGATGAAGGAAGCCTACCAGCCTTTCCTGCCACATATCAACAACAATTATGACTATTCCGAAATGTTGAGCGAAATCCTTGGTGAGCTGAACGTGTCGCACACGGGTTCGGGTTACCGTCCCTCAAGTCGTGGAGGCGATGCCACAGCCGAATTTGGTGTGCTGCTTGACCTCGATTACAAGGGCGATGGTTTGAAGATTGCCGAGGTGGTGGAAGGTGGTCCTTTCGACAAAAACAAATCGAAAGTGAAGGCGGGTTGCATCATTGAAAAGATTGATGGTGTGGAGATTACCAAAGACATGGACTATTATCCATTGCTCAACAACAAACGAGGCAAAACCGTTTTGGTGACCATCAAAGACGGTGGCAAGACTTGGGATGAGACCGTGAAGCCCATCAGCCACGGCGCGATGAATGATTTGCTCTATGACCGCTGGGTGAAGCACAACGAGGAAATGGTGAAGAAACTGTCCAACGGCCGTTTGGGTTATGTCCATATCAGGAGCATGGGCGATGCCAGCTACCGCGATGTTTATTCACAGATTCTCGGCAAGTACAACCTCTGCGACGGTATCGTCATCGACACGCGTTTCAACGGAGGTGGCCGCCTACATGAGGACATCGAAATCCTTTTCAGCGGCGAGAAATACCTTGAACAGGTCATCAACGACAGCGTGGCTTGCGTGATGCCTTCACGACGTTACAACAAACCTTCGGTGATGCTCATTGGCGAGGCCAACTACAGCAATGCACATGGTACGCCTTGGGTGTACAAATACAAGAATATGGGTAGCCTTGTCGGTATGCCCGTGCCTGGCACCATGTCGAGCGTGACTTGGGAAACATTGCAAGACCCGTCTTTGTATTTCGGCTTGCCAGTGGTGGGCTATCGTACCGAGCAAGGCAACTGGTTGGAAAATACGCAGTTGGAGCCTGATGTCAAGGTACGTAACACGCCCGAGAAGATGGCTGACGGTGTGGATGAACAACTGGAGGCCGCCGTCAGGGAATTGCTGAAAGAGGTGAAGGATTTCCATTATTGGGGGAAATAGGATTGTAGGGCTGTCACACCGTGGCAGCCGCATTTTTCGATGACACGATGCGGCTGCCGTAATACGACACCCCTACAACCTAATCACAATTTTAGCACGATTATTGCGTTAACATGGGAAAACAACCCTCTCATGCGTTTCCGTTTGCACCTAATAATAGTATTGGCATTCATCAGCCTCACCGCCTCGGCTCATTCCGTGGTGGAGCGGGACGGCTATTATGAGGTGGAGCATTCATGGTTGTGCAACGGTAAACAGTGTTCCATTACGCTGAATATCAGCACAAAGCTATACGATTATTACCAAAACGAGCGGGAACATTTGGCTTATCGCTATCAGTTCAATGGTGGCGAAATACCGCCGAATTACTATGGTTTCATGCTCTCCGAACATGACCGTTCTGTGTTAGGGGCTTTGGCCGATGAATTCATCCGCCACAGCATGACGGAGAGGGAAGAAGTCGAATTGGCGTTGACATTTGTGCAATCTTTGCCTTACGCATACGATTCCACCACAAAAGGTACAGATGAATACTTGCGTTATCCCATTGAGACCTTGGTAGATGGCTGTGGCGATTGTGAGGACAAGGTGGCTTTGTTGGCGGCTTTGCTCTATGAAATGGAGGTGGATTTCATCCTGTTGGTGCTGCCTGAACACATGGCCGTCGGGGTGTGTTCCGATGGGATTGAAGCCAACCGCTATCTCTCGTTTCACGACAAGAGGTATTATTACATGGAGACCACCATGGAAGGCTGGCGGATAGGACAGATTCCAGAGGATTATTATAATGTTGAGATGGAGGCTGTTCCCGTTGACGACACTCCGAGTCTGCTCATTCAAGGGGTGCGTTTTGAGTCGCAGCCGACCCTCGTGTTTGAGAAGGCCAAATGCTCTTTGGAACTTGACCTGCACAATCTGGGTCCAGGAAAGGTGACCGGACTTCGGGTGCATGTGTGGGTTATTGAAAATGGGAGGCGAAACCGCTTGCTGGCCGAAGAATCCTATTGGCTCAACGACCTACAGGAAGGACAACAACGCACTGAAACACTTTTACTTAAGAGCTTGATTAAGGAAAACTGTATTTTGCAGGTGGAGGTGACGGGTAACGAGGTCTTGCCCCAATCCTACGAGGCTGAATTGAGCTATAGTCGTACAAGGATCAGATAGTCACTCCACCATTACCTCGTCCATAAAAATCCAAGAATCATACCCCGCTCCAGGTAGGCCTTCTGGCAATATTCCGGGATTTTTTACGACGATACGCAGATAACGCGTTGAAAGATTGGGCGTCTCAAACCTTTCACGGAAAGTGTGGTTGCCTGTCAGTGGTATCTCGGTTGTGAGGGTAAAGGTCTTAAAGGGTTTGTAGTTCTTGCCGTCATTGGAGGTGTAGACTTCAACCTCATTGGGGCGTAAGATCCAGTCGTGGGCATTCACCAAGAAGCCGATATTCAGTGCATTGATTTTCTGATACTTGCCGAAATCTAGTTCGAGGTCGGCATCAATGCCGTAGAAGCCTTGCCAATGGCCGTCTTGATAGTTGTTGCTGCCGAGGGTGCCGTCAATGAGAGCGCCATCGCCACCGCCCGAGTACTCAGGACGGTAATTGCCCGCTGGACTATTCAGTTGCTTCAATCTGCCCATGCCTTTGTGGTAGCAGAAATAGCGCTCGGTGCCAACAGCTTTACCCAAGGCATCGAAACCAGCCGCCTTAACAAGGCAGGGTCGCTCCAAAACAACAGGTTTTTGGTAGATGGAATCGTTTGCAGAGACTGTTTTTCCGTCAAGAGTATAGTGGATTTCTTTGTCACCGAAAACAGTTTTCAGAGCGACAGCAACATTGCCGTGTTCGTCTGTGGTGGCCTTAATAAATGGCAGATATTCAATTTGTTGCAACTCCCTAGCAATGTCATCGTATTTCTTCATATTGACATCGAGCCAATAGGGACGGCTTTCAATGTCCCACACTTTGACATATTCGTTTTTCAAGTCATGTAGCGAGGCAATGAGCTCTTGAATCATCCGTCGGCTTTCAGCGATGTTGGCCTCGGTGGGGGCATTGTAGGTGCGGTAAAGTTGGCAGCGGGTGAGGTTGCGCTTGGCGCACCATTGCATGCGGTGCAAGGCATAGAGGGCATTGTCGAAGTGGTCTATGTTGCGTTTCACTTTGTTTTTGTCGTTTTTCAACTCCTTCTCCAACACGGAGAGTGCTACAGAAACTCTTTGGTTTAAAGCCTTGATGGAATCGCTGACGAGGGTGGGGTAGAAGGGTGTCATGGGTTCTGTCATGGCAGTGAACTTGCCGATACCGTCGTATTTCGTCCATTCGGAAAGCACGTCAAGGTGCTCGATGATATCGTCGGCGAGACTACCCAAGAAATGCACAGTGAAATTGGTTTCGGTGTCACGGTCTTGCGTTGTTGTTGGGTTCCAACTTGTCTCCGCTCCCAAGGCAAGGCCATATAACGCGCAATTGGTCAGCGACTCGCCAAAGTCGTCCCAGCAAGTGTTAATGACGCCGAGCGCACCGTTTTTATAGCCGTCTCTACATAGGTTGGTGATGTTCTTCATGAACTCATAGTGCTTGGGCCACACTCTTTCAGAAAGACTCACACCAGGAGCTACGAAAAAGTTGCGTCCCGATTTGACATAAGGTTGCAGGAAATCGTCGAAGCTGTCAATGCCTTCATAACTCCATGCAATAAGGAAAATGTCATTGTCCAAATGGTCGAGGATCTCAGGATGGTCGGC
>CAMYXV010000138.1 GCA_947303055.1 uncultured Bacteroidales bacterium | reverse complement strand
CAGCGACAAGGCTGAGCATTGGGGATAGGTTCAATGTCACCCAAAAAGTGCGGCTGTTTGTTGAACAACAAGTCGAGGACGACCTTCACTTTGGCCAAGGCTTCGCGAAGGTGATTCTTTAAATATATCTTTCTGCCCGCCGTGTAGTCTTGGGCACTTAAAGCAATGGCATCAAGGCCATAATGCTCAGCGATATATATGGCGCGTTCATTGTGCCATTGCTGCGAAACCACCGTCACGGAATCCTGTGCGAAGACTTTTTTGGTCCTTACCATGGAATCGAAGGTGCGGAACCCTGCACAATCAAGATATATGACCGAATCGGGCACACCCCTTTCGACGAGCGACTTCCGCATCGACTCCGGCTCGTTGTAATGGCTTATGTGATTGTCGCCGCTGAGCAACAGATAGGAGACTTTGTTAGCAAAATAAAGCTCTGCCGCTGCATCCATACGGTATTGGTAATATCGGTTTTGGTGCCCATTCTTGACAGGAACCGTACCCAAAACCAATCCAACCTTACGATATGGAATGTCGTTCACGTCAGCATAGATTCTGCCTTGTGCATGGTGTTTCACGACGGCATTGCAGACGCCCATCATGCCACCACATGCCAACAATAACAAAATAAAGGCTAAGATAACGTATTTGCCCCAACGACGTTTAGCAGCTTTCATCTAACGACTTATTTCTTCTTGTTTAAGTCTAAGTTTAGACGGCAAAGATAGCAATTATTCTGCTGCCGCAACTCTTTAGATAAACCGTTTTTTCAATTCCACTATCTTTGCATCTTCAATATTCCTTTTCATGGCAAGCGATGAATAGAGAAAGGGAAATATATAAGGTGACTCTCGTCGGCGGAGCGGTGAATATGCTCCTGCTGGTGTTCAAGTTCGTGGCGGGTGTGTTGGGGCACAGCTCGGCCATGATAGCCGATGCCGTTCATTCGCTTTCCGACTTTGTCACGGATATCATCGTATTGGTCTTCGTCAAGATCAGCAGCAAGCCGCAAGACAAATCGCACGACTACGGGCATGGAAAATATGAGACTTTGGCGTTGACCATCATCGGCATCGCTTTGATGGCTGTGGCCATCAGCATTATCGTGAAAGGTGCGATGAAGATTGCCGCTTGGGCCAACGGTGAAGTGCTCGAGGCGCCTGGAATGCTGGCCTTCTGGGCAGCCATCGTTTCCATCGTATTGAAGGAGGCTGTCTATCGTTATTCCATCATCAAGGCGAAGAAACTGAACTCGAAGGCCGTGGAGGCCAACGCTTGGCATCATCGCAGCGACGCGCTGTCGTCCATCGGCACGGCAGTGGGCATCGGTGGCGCCATTTTCTTGGGGCAACGTTGGACCATCCTCGACCCGATTGCCTCCGTGGTGGTGGGTGCCTTCATCGTCAAGGTGGCCTTCGACCTACTCAAAAACGGCATCGGCGACCTGATGGAGCAGTCGCTTCCCGACAAAGTGGAGGACGAAATCCTGAGACTGGTGGCTGATCTTCCTGGTATTACTGAGCCCCATGACTTACGTACACGCCGCATCGGCAACCATTATGCCATTGAGCTCCATATCCTGATGGACGGCGACATCAGCCTCAAAGAAGCCCACGACAAAGCTTCAGAAGTGGAAGACCTGCTCCGTCAGCACTATGGTGAAGAGACCCATGTAGCCGTGCATGTGGAGCCAAAAGAGAGCCCTCCTAAAAAACAAACACTGAAAACCGTCTTAGCTTGGATTCTCATGTTCCTTTCCTTTACTTCGCAGGCGCAAACCATTGACACGCTGTCAATGAGCGGCCCTGTCTTTGTCAACGAAGGAGAAACCATCATCTACAATATCGTCAACGATCCTAAAGCCCGACAAGGCACGGTTTCGGATGCCCTGCAGAACTTGCCCGGCGTGAAGGTCGACACTGAAGGCAACATCAGCTTGCGTGGCGTGAGCGAGGTGGAGTTGTTCATCAACGACCGTCCTGCGCGTTTCGACGAGGAGAGCCAAAAGAACTACCTTCAACAGGTGAAAGCCATCTCTATCTTGCGCATTGAGGTGATGACCAACCCCTCGGCACAATTCACTTCCTCCCCCGACACGGGTGTCATCAACATCATCACCGATGCCGATGGGGGTTCTGAGCGACATCTTAGCATCGGATTCCAAGCCAACACCCAACCTAATCTGTCGCCCTGGGTGTCTTATATCTGGAACAACAAAAAATGGTCATTCAACGCGAACCTGAAAGGCGGTTTTTCCGGGGTCAAGAAACATTCAGAAGGCTATAGCTATTCTTTCGTCGACCACATCGAAAAAAATCTTCCTATTGGTTTGGACACTGCCAACTGCACCCGCTTTATCAGCAACGACACCTCTTATAGTTACGAAGCCGAAGCTTTCCTCAAAGCCGAGTACCGCCCCAACCGACACAACGATTTCATGGTCTATTACGGCATCAACCCGATGTCAAACAAAATCATCTTGTATTCTGACATTTACAGAAAAGAATACATCGATGACATTGGCGAATACGAATATTCCGTCCACAGAGAGACCCTGCAACATTTCTCAATGGGTTCTGCGGGAATGAGTTGGCAACATCGATTTGCACAGCCGGGCCAATCACTAGGCATCCTTCTGAATTCTGATTTCAGCGTCGGCAACGACAGTCAGAAAGAACAACGCGCTTTTAAAAACCATCCTGGACTGAACCGCGACATCATCCTTACCAATGTCTTTGCAGACATAGGGTACGATGCCAAAGTGGAATACACCCACCCCTACCGCATACAAAATGCCGAAGACAAGACCAAGCAAAGCGGTGAAATCTACCTCAGCGTTTCAGATGTCATAAAACCTGACAACAACCTTGGCATATATGACACTTTAGGTTTAGATGGCTATGTCACCGACTGGAATCGCTCCGAAAACCGCCGTTTCGGCAGAAATCATTTGGCAGCCACGGTGATGGTGGAACACCACATTGGCTATTCAATTACCATTAAACCTGGCCTCAGTTGGGAAAACACTTGGGTCAAGTTGCTCTACTTGGATACTCCTCAATTCGACACCCTTATGCGTTATGCCTATTGGAGGCCTTCGCTGCATATCACCTATAGAACCCCGTCAATGCACAACTTCAGTTTTAGTTACACACGTAAGACCAACTATCCCAGGGCACTTTACTTTACTAGAAAGAAATCCTACTTAGAAGAGTCGTTTTGGGTAGGCAATCCCTCGCTGATTCCCCCACTGACAGATGTTTTCGAACTATCGTGGACCAAATATGATGATCGGGTTGGTTCGATTAGCGTCAAAAGTTACTTCAACAACAGCATCAATGCCGTCAACATGGTGAACGACGTTGCTTACGACTCGCTTTGGAATCGCGTAGTATCCTTTACCATACCCGTCAACCTCAACAGATACTATGAGGCGGGCGGAGAGTTCAACGTCACCTACCGGCCTAGCCCCACTTTCAACGTCAGATTGGAATCCAACGTCTTTGACTCGCACATCGAGACCTATTACGACAAGACCCACGACAGCTTGATTAGCAGCAACATGTGGGCCTATAGGGTGCGTCTCAGCACTTGGGTAAAGCTTTGGAACAAACTCGAGTTACATGCCACGGCCTATTACAACTCACCGACGCAAACGCTTTTTGCCACCCACCAAACTGCATACGGCATCGACTGCGGCCTTCGCGCAGACTTCTTCGACAACCGTCTCTCTTTCCTCTTCAATGCCTTCGACATCTTCAATTGGAACAAGGAAGACAACTACACCTACAATCCTTATTACATCTCCTACAGTTCCGACAAGATCAACAGCCGCTATATCAGCTTAGAGCTGATTTACAGAATTTGGTAAAGCATTTCTATGGTCATTTATAATGACTATGCAATAATTGAGGAATCTTCAAGTTATAATTGGCATAATAATTGATTATTTAAATATTTACCTAATAACTAATTTAAATCATTACAAAATGAAGAAAGCATTTGCTATCGTGGCACTTATCGCCGCAATGTTCGTTGCCGGAAATGTGCAGGCACAAACAACAATCTATGCAGGTTACGCTCCCGAATCCTTCGTTTCAGGGAATACCAGCAGCAACTATCAAGGCTTCTTTGCCGGATTTACCAAGAACTTTGGACTTACAAAAGGCATTGGCGTTGCCGCTGGCGCCCAATTCCGTATGAACACAAAGAGTGGAGATGCCTTCTTCGGATTTGGAACGGGTAAGAGCACCCAAGCCCTTATCGATGTTCCGATTCTGTTCAACTATGGCATCGATATTAACCGCGACCTTTCAATCACACCTTTCGTTGGTCCCATGGTGAGCTTAGCTCTGGCGGGCAATACCAAAACATCAATTGGCAACAGTACTACTACATCCAATTGGTATGGCGACAACAGCAGATTGAACCGTTTCAACCTCTATGCCGTGTTTGGCGCCGATGTGAAGTTCAGCCAATTCAACCTGTTTGGTGGCTACCGTCTCGGCCTGCTTGACCTCAATTCAAGCGACAACATCACCTTAAAGACCAATGGCTTCTTCATTGGACTCGGCTACACCTTATAATTTGAAGTTTACAGTTAAAACAAAAGCGAGCGATGTTTGTCGCTCGCTTTTTTTGTCGTCCTTCTTACGAGGATGTTATTACTCTCCCAGCAGATGCTCAAACAAGAAGTTGTCAATCTTGTTGAA
>CAMYXV010000137.1 GCA_947303055.1 uncultured Bacteroidales bacterium | reverse complement strand
CGGGTTCGATGACCACGCGGTCGGCCAGAGGTTTGATTGATAATTTTGCCATAATGTTTTATGTTTAATTGTTTGTTGTTGAATCGTTTAATTGTTGTCGCTTCGCGTCATTGCGAGGAGGAACGATAAAGCAATCTAGGGAAAAAGTCTTTTATCTAGACTGCTTCGTGCCTCGCAGTGACGCAAAGCGTGTCCTTTTTACGGACGGCCTTTGTTTGTCATAATTCGTGCCAAAGTGGAAAATGGCAGGGTTTTGTCAGTCGGGGTGACAAAGTGACACAAAAAGGGCTTATCTTTGCGCTCGAATTCGATCATTATGTCCAACATCAACGACGAGCGGAAGATCAACGAGCGGTATAAGATGATGACGGAGCAACCTGTCAAGCGGCTAATCCTCAAGATGGCCGTGCCAACCATCATCAGCATGCTCGTGACCACCATCTATAATATGGTGGACTCGTTCTATGTGGGTCATCTGAGCACCGAAGCCGTGGCAGGCGTGGGTGTCTCCTTCGCCTATATGGCCTTCATAAATGCCTGCGGATTCTTCTTCGGACACGGTTCTGGCAATTATATTTCGCGTGCTTTAGGTGCCAAACAAGGTCAAAATGCCGGACGCATGGCGGCCACGGGCTTTTTTACCCCTTTAATTGTAGGTGCACTTGTGGGATGGAGCTGTCTGCTGTTCATCTCACCACTGTCAAAGGCCATGGGAGCCACTGATAGCATCCTACCCTATGCCAACAACTACCTACGCTTCATCCTGCTTGCCACTCCTTTTATGATGTCGTCGCTAACACTCAACAACCAACTCAGGCTGCAAGGCAACGCCCGTTTCGGCATGATTGGCATCGCCTCGGGTGCCATCCTCAACATCATCCTTGACCCGATTTTCATCTTTGTGCTTGACTTAGGTGTTAGCGGGGCTTCGTTGGCAACAGCAGTGAGCCAGTGCTTCGGTTGGTGCGTGCTGCTTTGGGGCACCTCTCGACCTGGCAACGTGCATATCAAGCCCAAGAACATCTCTCCTACCCTATACTATTACAAAGAAATCACGCGAGGCGGCCTGCCTTCATTGGCACGACAGGCTTTGTCGGTGGTGGCTACCATCAGCCTTAACCGTATGGCCGTGCATTATGCACTGCCTGGCAACGAAGCCTCTACGGTGGCAGCTTTTACCATTGTGTCGCGCATTACTATGTTCTGTTTTGCCGTCGTCATTGGGTTTGGGCAAGGATTCCAGCCTGTGTGCGGCTATAATTACGGTGCCAAGCTCTATGCGCGTGTCAAAGAGAGTTACCAATTTTGCATAACGCTTTCCACGGCCTTTCTGATTGTCTTAGCCACCGTAGTCTATATTTTCGCTCCTGGCATTATCTCTTGGTTCCGTGGCGAGGATCCAGAGCTCATCCGCGTGGGCAGTCAGGCCTTGCGTTGGCAGTGCATCGCCTTCCCGCTGATGGGCATGTGCACTGCGACCAACATGCTGTTCCAAAACATTGGCTACACCTGGCAAGCTACACTGCTCTCGATGTGCCGTCAGGGCTTGTATTTCCTGCCTGCGGTTTTCATTATGTCGTGGCTTTGGGGCATCACAGGTCTCGAAGCCGCACAAGCCGTCGCCGACGTTTGCACCTTCTTGACCTCGTTGCCGTTTGCTGTTTGGATTAGCAGAGTGCTCACCGCGAAGTCACCGCAGAATGCGTGACCTTGCCGTCTTTCCAAGTACATTCCACCACCTTGCCGCCACGGGCGCAAAGCCCTTTGAAGTGGCCGTCCTTCCACACTGAAGGCAAAGCGGGGAGCAAATTGATTTTTCCGTCATGGCTTTGCAAAAGCATCTCGGCGATGCCAGCCGTGCCGCCGAAGTTGCCGTCGATTTGGAAAGGAGGATGGGCGCAGTAGAGGTTGGGATAGGTGCCTGCTGAATGGCTTCCGTCAAGATGGACTGCTGGCTCGAGGAGGTTCCTCAATAAATGATAAGCATGGTCGCCATCGTGAAGCCGTGCCCAGAAACAAATCTTCCAAGCCCTTGACCAGCCCGTGCCTTCGTCGCCACGGCGACGCAAGGTCTCGCGACAGGCATCCATCAGTTCGGGTGTCTTGGATTGGGTCAGCATCGTACCAGGATACAAACCAAAGAGATGCGACACATGACGGTGCTGAGGTTCCACTTCATTGTAGTCTCTCAGCCATTCCTGCAAATAGCCTTGCTTGCTGACTTGCATCGGCGGAAATTTGGCCTTTGCAATATGTAGGTTTTCGACGATAGAATCGTCGACTCCTAAAATGCCCGCCGACTGACAAACCGCATCATACAGCTCACTGACAATCTGCACGTCCATTGTGCTTCCCATGCACACACTGACAGCGGTGCTATCGTTGAGCCAGAAAGCGTTTTCGGGTGATGTAGTCGGGGCGGTGACAAGCCAACCGTGTTCAGGTTCCTCTATCATGGCATCAAGGAAGAACTGCGCCGCCCTTTTCATTAATGGATAGGCTTCTCGCAGGAAACCTGTGTCTTGCGTGAATTCAAAATGCTGCCAAGCGTGCAGGGCCAGCCAGGCTCCGCCCGTGTTAGTTGCGCCCCAAGAAGGATGTTCGCCGGGGGCAGTGAAGCCCCACGGATTGCACACCACGTGAGCGGTCCAGCCTCGGGCACCGTAGAAATCGCGAGCCGTCTTACTTCCTGAAGGCATTAATCCCTCAGCAAAGTGAATTAATGGCAGGTGCAATTCAGAAAGGTTGCAAACCTCACAGGGCCAGTGGTTCATCTCCACATTGATATTCAGGTGGTAGTCACCGTTCCAAGGGGTCTGGATGGTGTTGGCCCACAGCCCTTGCAGGTTGGGCGGCAACAGGTCCTCGCGCGTGGAACTGATGAGCAGATAACGTCCATAATGGAAATAACAGGTCGGCAACCATGGGTCGTCATTGACAAGGAAGTCTTTCCAATGGTCTTCCAAAGTCAGGTCTTGGTTTTCTTTTGGTTCACCAATCTGTAGCTCCACGCGGTCGAACAATTCGTGATGGGCTCTCAAATGGTCGTTTTTCACTGCCTCAAAGCCTTTTTCAATGGCCTTTTGCAGGTGTTCGTTGACGTATGCCTCGGGGTTGTCACATAGAAAATCGGTGGCGGCACAGAAATAGATAATCGTTTCGTTATCTTTGGTGACCGTTTGTGCTTTGGCATAATACCGCATTCCTTCCACGCCTTCCACGTTGCTGTCCAGCTGACCAAACAGCACTACACCGTCAGCATCATTGATGACTTCGGCTTTCTCAGGACGAGAGAGATTTACTTTTATTGTCGGCCCTTCGACGAGCTCAGGGACCTTAGGTTCGACGGACTCAGGGAACTTAACTTTTATTACTGCAACATCATCCTTGCGGGAGATGAAACTTTCGCGCTCATAGTGTTGATCGCCTTTATCAAAAGAAACCTTGTGGATGGCATCGTTAAGGCAAAGCGTTCGTTTATAATTGGTTATGGGATCGGCATTGGGATAATGGTATTCTATCGTCATATTGCCCAAAGTCTGATAGCAGCCAAAAGGCACCTTGGCGCCTTGTCCGTGGCCCGAGCCTGCGCCGCCGCAGACGAAAGTCTCATACATCAGGTTTTGGGCTTCATCATTCTTGCCTTCCTTCAACAAGCGTTGTATTTCAGGCAACGATTCCAAAGCCAAAGGGTTGCTATTGTCGCTGGGTGCGCCGCTCCATAAAGTGATGTCGTTCAACACGATGGTTTCTTTGTCAATGCCACCATCGGGCATCATGCCGAGGTGACCGTTGCCCAACGGATAGCATTCTTCCCAGATTTGGGCTGGAGCGGTTGAAATGAGGTTCCATGATTGGGATTGATCCTTTGTCTGACAACCCAACAATCCGGCCAACAGTAATATGCCAAGGATTCTCAGTTTCATATCACTGAATTAGAATCCCGCCAGCTCCATCGTCACCGTAGGAATCAGCAGCAAGGCGCCGATGACGACCAGCACGAGGATGAACTTCCAGATGAAACGCACCCACTTCTCCCACGGGATGCGGGCCACACCGAGGGCGGCCATCAGGACACCGCTGGTGGGCGTGATCATATTGGTGAAGCCATCGCCAAACTGGAAGGCCACCACCGTGGCCTGGCGCGAAATGCCAATCAGGTCGCTGAAAGGCGCCATGATGGGCATGGTGATGGCAGCTTTGGCCGAACCACTTGGGATGACGATATTAATCAAAGTCTGGATGCCATACATAATCTCCGCCGAGGCAATCTTGCCCATGTTGCTCATCGACTTGGAGAGACCGTAAAGAATCGTGTCGATGATGCCGCCATCCTGCAAAATGATGACAATGCCGCCCGCCAAACCCACGATGACTGCCGCCGAGAGGATGTCGCCCATGCCTTCAAGAAACAACTTCGCGATATCGCTGGCACTCTTGTCGACAGCCAAACCGCTGGCAATGCCGAGCACCAAAAACAACGACGCAATTTCCATGATATACCAATCATAACCCAGCACACCAATCACCAAGAAATAAACCGTTGCGAAAAGCAAGGTCAGGACAAAATAATGTACCGTTTTACGCAAAGTGACGATGCTTAGGAGGACAAATACTGCCGTTCCGATGGGTAACAATGGCAAAGTGGTCTCACTATTGCCGATTTTGAGGGTAGTCATCGGGTAAAGCACCGAGAACACGATTAACACCACAGCCAAAAAGGCAAAAACGAAC
>CAMYXV010000136.1 GCA_947303055.1 uncultured Bacteroidales bacterium | reverse complement strand
CAACACTCGGCAATTATTCTTTCGGTGGCTTTGGCAGCACCAAGCTCACGGTGCCTTGTGGCTGCGTTTCGGTGTACGAGAACTCCGATTGGAGCGAGCAGTTCACCAACATCATTGAGGATTGCACGTTGGTTTCGGAGAACGAAGACAATGGCATGTCGGTCTATCCCAATCCAACCCATGGTATGGTGAGAATCGAAGCAGAGGGCATTATCAACCTTTGCATTTTCAACATTTTGGGCGAAAAGGTGTTTGAAAGCGTGGTTTCTGGCGATGCTTTGGAGTTTGATTTCAGTGGCTATAACTCTGGGGTTTATCTGATTAGGATGGAAACGGCGAAAGGTGTTGAGACCAAATTGGTTACTGTTGAGTAATACCTATGCGGATTAACAAGTACATAGGACTGTTTTTTGTGCTTGGTTTTTTGTTTGCTTGTCATCCAATTCCTCACGATGCAAGGCAAGCCGCCCGTGACGCTTTGGAAAACGCCCATATCCAGTTGGATTCGGGTAATAAAATGGATGCCATGCGTTTGTTCAAGGAGGCTGAACATTACGGTCTATTGGCAGACGACACGCTGACTTTGGCTCATGCGCGATTTAATATTGCGAGATGCTTGGGTGAGTATGCCAATGAAGAGGAGCTCTTTTCGCTATTAAAAGCTGCCGACGAGGGCTTTGGTGACAATTACGCCGAGCGCGCCAAGGTGATGACCTTCTGGGGCGATTATTACCAATTCCACAGGCAATTCGACAGTGCAGAGGTTTATTTGATTCGCGCGATGGACTATGCGGAAAGAAGTGGTTCAGTGGATGCGAAACGCTGTGCCTTGTCTGCTTTTCATGTGAAGTGCTTCAATGCCAAGGAATACAAAAAGTCAGGCGACTACTTGCAACAGTACTTTTTGACCTACCCTCCTGATCCAAGCGATAGCGTGTTGATGTATTATTACCACAATATGGGGAATGTCTATTATGAGATGGGCAACATGGATTCGATGGCCTATTACTACGGTCGATTGGAGGAGATTATAACAAGTTTAGAGCCAGATAGTTCTGCACAAAATGAAAGTGCATGGTATTATGGCGCACTTGCTAATTTTGCCGAGATGCGCGGCGATTTTGAGAAGGCATGCGAGTACATGTATTGGTACGAAAAACATGATGCGCATTACGACATAGAGCAGCAGAAAAACAACCTCGCACTCATCAGCCAGAAATACGATACAGCGGTGATGCAGAACGAGTTGAACGAGAAGATCATTCACAAACAGCGTGTTATCATCCTGATAAGTGGGGCGGCGGTCTTGGTTTTGTTGGCCTTCTTAATCTCGCAACTCCGATTGGCGCGCAACCGCAAACGGGAAGCCGAAATCAACGCCGAACTGTTCCACTTCAAGCAGCAGAGCCAAGCCTTGGCGCAAAAGGATGCCGAGCATGAGCAAATCCAACAGGGCTATGCCGACCGTCTTTCGGAGGCTTTGGACAAGGAGCAACAAACAATGATGCTATTGGACATCTACTTGAACAACAGCAAGAAAGCCAACCATCTCAATGACTTGGAGCATTCCGTTTTCGGCAAAAAAGACCATTGGAAGGCCATGCTCGCTGTGGTGGAGGAGAAATACCCTGGCCTTTGGAAAACCCTAGGGCAAAAGTACCCCGACTTGGATGAGGACGAGAAGAAATCCTTCATCCTTTCTCATTTCAAGGTCTCGCGACAAGAGGAAGCAGATTACCTTGGTACCACCGTTGGGATGGTGGACAAACTGCGTGGGCGGGTAAGGAAGAAGATGGAAAGACATGAATAGTTCTTTGTTTTTACACGAATTGCCATGAAATGAACACGAATTTTCAAAAATTGAAATTAATGAACAATTCGTGATAAATTAATGATAATTAGTGTTTTAAAAAAGGAAACGTTTTTTCCATGAAGAATTTAGGAAGGACTTCTCCTTGAAAAAGTTTGGAATGAATTGGGATCCAACTTATTCATTCCCAAAATATTACAACTTTTCAACCCTAGAAAAGTTTGGAACGGTCTTTCAAACACTTGACAAATGCGATAGTTTTGCGTCATGTCACAAAACGGCGTTCTCGTCCGTCTACATAGACACGAGACTACGGGATATGGGCTTGTCTCGAAGTCCCGTAGTCCCGTGTCCCGAAGTCAAAAGATATTGCAGTTTAATTTTGAACACTTACATAAAACAAATCACCATGAATAAAAAACTGTATTTCCTTTTGCTGCTGACGCTCGCCATTCCACGCTTGGCATTCTCGCAGAATCCCATCAACATTGATGAGTACAAGGTCATTGACCAAAGCCGTTTCATCATCACCTACGAAGCGATGATGACAGACGACTCACTGAAACCTTCCGAACACAACTACGACCGCCTTGTCCTGATGGTGGGTGACTCCATTTCAAGATGTTACAGCAACACCATGTACCGTTATGATTCCGCCTTTACGATAAGCGAGCGAAAAGGCCATGACAGTTATAAAAACATGAGCCATTTCGTTGGAGACTCTGGTGGCGTTTGGGTTCCCGATGTGTACAAGTATTACGGCTCAAAACGGATGACCGTCATGCACCGGATGGGTGAGGCTCGGGTGCCGATTTATTTGTACGATGAGTCTTTGGACTTGATGGACTGGAAGATGTCGTTTGGGACGAAAGAAATCCTTGGCTATCAGTGCTTCAAGGCCGAGTGCGACTTCCGTGGACGGCATTGGACGGCTTGGTTCACGATGCAGATTCCTGTGAAAGACGGTCCGTGGAAATTCGGTGGCTTGCCCGGACTGATTCTCGAAATGGAGGAATCGCGAGGGCATTACGCTTTTCGCTGTATCGGCATCGAGATGAAGAAAAAGCCGATAATTTGGTATGATGGGCCTCGTTTTGAAGATTATCAACATTGCACCCGCGCCGATGTCATGAAGCAAGAGGAGGATTATCATGCGGATTTTATTGGCTATATTCGGATGGCGAATCCTGGTATCAAGATACATATCGCCAAAACGGACGCTTCTGGCAAATATGCTGGTTCAGAGGAAGCTCCCGAAGGCTATAAGAAGGCGTTGCCTTATAACCCTGTGGAATTGGAGTGAATATGAAAAGGAAACTGCTTGTTATGGTTTCGCTTTGGGCGGCGCTTCCATTGTCGGCGCAAAGATTCATGCGGACGGACGATTTCACGCTTTTGGATGAGGGCGTTTGTTCGGTTTCCTATGAAGTGAGTTATGTGCTTGATTCAGCGAAGCCCGCTGAAAAAGAAAAAGATGTGTTTCGTCTCGACATTGGGGAAAGATGGTCGAAATCGTATAGTTATGCTTTGTTCCGCTACGATTCCATTTGCACGAAACGGACATTAAAAGGGCAAGATGTTTTGGGTGGTGCGGATACTTGGTTTTTTATGGAAGTCTATAAAGACCGCTGGAAGCACGAAATGACGGTCACGCATCGGGCTTACGATATTGGGCCAGTTTTCAAGTATCGAGAGCCGTCAGATGTCCTTATGGATTGGACTTTTTCTGATGAGGTTTGCACGATTTTGGGTTATCGTTGCCGAAAAGCGGTTTGCAGGTTTCGAGGTCGCACTTGGACGGCTTGGTATGCTCCGGAAATTCCTATCTCTGATGGCCCGTGGAAATTCGCGGGGTTGCCAGGATTGGTTTTGAAAGTGGAGGACGACCGCGGGCATTATTCTTTTTCTTGCATCGCCATCAGAAATGAGGTCAAACCGATTGCGATGTGGAATTACGATTACAAGGAGGCGACAAGGGAAGAGACTTGGAAGTTTGACCAAGAATGTTACCGTGATTTGTACGACTATGCGTTACGCCTTGATCCTAATGCCCAACTGCTGGCAGATGTAGTGGATGCGTCGGGGCGAATGGTGGAGGTTGAGATTACTCGAGGTGGAGCCTATAAAATGCCTTGGCCTTATAACCCGTTGGAACTTAATTGACTTGTTAAGATGAAACAAATTGCGCTATTAATATTTGTGTTTTTCTTTGCCGTTCCAGCCTTCGCCCAAACGACCATTTCCGGCGAGGTGCTCAACGAGAAGAAACAGCCCGTTTATAATGCCTCGGTGATGTTGTTGCGCGTGACGGACAGCCTGCCGATGGCCTATACCTTTACGGATGAGAAAGGTCATTATCAGTTGGTTACGCAAAGCGAAGAAGCCAAACTGCTCATTGCGGTTTATGGCTTCAACCTGAAGCGGCAATTCAAGGAGGTGGAAAACAAGACGCAGACGGTCGATTTCACCGTGGAGGAAGAAGCACTGCAATTGAAAGAAGTGAGCGTGAAGTCGGAGAAGATTTGGGGCGGCAACGACACGGTGAATTATGTGGTGGATGCCTTCCTCGACACCACCGACCTCGTCATCGCCGACGTGCTGAAGAAGATGCCCGGCATCGAGGTAAAGGACGACGGCAAGGTGGAATACAAAGGCAAGCCCATCTCCAAATTCTACATCGAGAATATGGATATGCTGCAAGGCCGCTACAATCTCGCCACCACCAGCATCGCCGCTTCCGATGTGGCCTCGGTGCAGGTGATGGAGAACCATCAGGAAGTGAGGGCGCTGCAAAACATCCAGTTCTCGGACAATGTGGCCCTCAACATCAAGTTGAAGGAAAACGCCAAAGGCACCTTCGCCTTGATGGCCGACCTTGGCGCGGGCTGGGCCGACAGTCTGCAATACGAAGGCAGCCTTACAGGGA
>CAMYXV010000135.1 GCA_947303055.1 uncultured Bacteroidales bacterium | reverse complement strand
CGGCTGACATCCTGTCACACCTCTTCGAGGTCTATTTCAACATGGACCAGGACCTTTATATGCTCGACTGCTTCATGGAAGGCCTGATGAAGACCGTCATCCGCTACACTCCCATCGCTATGCGCGAGCCCGACAACTATGAGGCGCGCGCCAACTTGATGTGGGCCTCCTCATGGGCCATCAATGGCTTCGTGAACGGCGGCAAACGCAAAGCATGGAGCTGTCACCCAATGGAACATGAGCTTTCTGCTTTCTACGACATCACCCACGGCCTCGGCCTCGCCATCCTCACACCACGCTGGATGGAGTACTGCCTCGACGAAACCACTGTGTTGAAATACGTTCAGTTTGGCACCAACGTCTTCGGCATCGACCCGACCCTGCCTCCAATGGACATCGCCCATCAAGCCATCGACAAGTTGAGCGACTTCCTCTTCAACACGCTGCAACTGAAGCGCACCTTCCCCGAGGTAGGCATCGACAGGACCCACTTCACCGTCATGGCCAAGAAAGCCGTCGGTGGAGGCACCTTGCCTGGCTTCAAGCCCTTGCAGCAGGCCGATGTGGAGAAGATTTTTGAAATGTGTATGAAATGAAAATGAAAATGAAACGACTCTTAATCATGGCATTGGCTCTCGTATGTGGCCTTTGCTATGCGCAAAATGAACTGCCGACCATCTCTGCCGACCGGCCGGGTGCACTGACTGGCACGGATGTGATGCCCTTAAACAAAGTGCAATGGGAGACGGGGATGGGATTTGAATCAACGAAAGACGGGCCACACATCCTCATCCTCAACAACACATTATTGAGGTTTGGCCTTTTTGAAAACGCCGAAATTCGCCTTGGGGCGAACGCCCTGATGCTCAACGAGGGTCAGGGGCAAGCACCCATATACGGCATGACTCCGCTCACCTTTGGCATAAAGGCGAAATTCTTTGAGGGAAGAGGCTTCCTGCCTTCTGTGGGTTTGCTGGCCGAAGTAAAGTCCCCCCATATCGGGTTAAAAGAGTGGCTCCCTTCCCGTCTAACGCCCACTTTGCATCTCTTGTTTGAACATACCATAACCAATTGGTTAGGAATAGGTTATAATGTCGGCACAGAGTGGGATGGTGAAACGGGCCATACAGCCACTTATTTGGGTTTTGGCCTTTATTTCAGCATCTCTGAACAAATTGGCTCCTTCGTGGAAACCTATAACTTCATTCGTCCCGAGGAAGGCAACCAATACCTGACCCAGTTTGGCTTCACTTGGTTGGTGTCGCGCCGTGTGCAACTCGATCTCGCCGCCGACTTGGATTTCCTGAACCTTAATAAGTTCTATGCCATCAGTGGCGGTGTGGCTTGGCTAATCAATTGATATCAACTATCCTCCTGCCATCATCGAGCGGTGCGACCAACTTGGGCTGGTGGATGCGAGCAACCGTCCCGAAGGTATGGCGTTCTATGTCAAGAAGATTATCGCCATGATTATCTTCGGTGTGGTGTTGGGTCTGCTAGTCAGGTATGTCAACGGATGCACGACCTCCCTGTGCGGCGTGCTGACGGCCTATGCCCTCTGAGTGGTGGTAAACTGGTTCGATGCCATGGTGCTCGACAGCCTCTGGTTTTGCCACGACAAGCATTTCGTCATTCCCGGCACGGAGGATATGACCACCGCCTATCACGACTACTGGTTCCACATCAAAGGGGCGCTCATCGGGATGCTTTTAAGAATACCTGCTGCGTTGGCTGCTGGAGGGATTGCGGCGATTTTATAAAAATGCAAACGTTTTTATCTTATCTTTGCGGCTTCAAAACTAAACTTAATCATGATGAAAAAGACATTTTATCTCGTTTTATTGTTACTCGCATTTGCAGGCTTCGCCAAGGCGCAAGGGCCCGCATCAACCGCCAACTGGTTTGGATACATCTTACCTTCCAGCCCGGCAGAATACAAATATATCTCTTTTACCATGCAGGATTTAGGGTCGGTGTCCGTTGCATCGGACGAACTTCCCGCAGTGTCAACAGCCACCTTTGCCGACGGTTATGTGTGGAGCGTGAATAATGACAACGGCTATAACATTTGCAGGTCAAGCTTTGACGCTGCCAATAATCTTATCGGAGCACCTGAAGTGATGGTTGCAAGTGTTCCCTACGTCAACGATATGGCCTACAATCCTGCCGACGGATTGGTTTATATCATCACCAATGAACACCTAAAAAGCTTCGATCCAGCCAATCCCGGCAACATGCAAGACCATGGTGCGATAGAGCATGACGGCTTTAAGTTGGCTATCAATATGGAGGGCGATGCTTATATGATCAGCTCTTGGGGCGAGTTTGGCTCATTGAATCTTTCCAATGCACAATTGACCGTGATCAACTCAATCGATTTGCCGATAAAAATGGCATTCGACATGTTGACGGGCGAATTGTTTGGCGCCCATTATGGCAATTTGTATCAGCTTGACCCCAATACCGGAACCTACACCATGTTAGGCGCGCTCCATGATGGTAGCACCGGTTATGATCCTACCTGCCTGTTCATGACCTACGGCTCCACTCCGTCGGAGTTCACGGTCGGTGATTTGATCTATCGTGTGAATGCTGACAATGTATCCGTAACGGTTATAGGCCATGTTGACGGTTACAATGCACAAGGCGCGTTGAACATTCCTGAATCGGTGAGTTACGAGGGTCACAACTATGCCGTGACCGTCATCGGAAACACCGCATTTATGTATTGTTTCTATCTGACCAGTCTGACCCTCCCGAATTCCGTGACCACCATCGAGGAAGGTGCTTTTGCCTATTGCTCAGGTTTTACAGGCGATTTGGTGATTCCGAATTCGGTGGTTACCATTGAGCCGAGCGCTTTCTTCACGTGCTATGGTTTTGACGGGGATTTGATATTGGGTACTGGCGTCACCAGCATAGGTGCCTGGGCTTTTAATTCATGCGACGGCTTGACCGGCGTGTTGAACATCCCAAGCAATGTGGCATCCATTGGTGAAGACGCTTTCGTGTATTGCAACTTCAGTGGCATGGTGGTCGACCCTGAAAACCCCAATTATGACTCGAGAAACGATTGTAACGCCATCATTGCGACAAGCACGAACGAGCTGGCTTATGGATGCAAAAACACCGTAATACCCAACACGGTCACTGCCATCGGCAACAACGCATTCAAGGGCATCACGGGGATGACATCGATTGAAATGCCGGATTCGGTAGTTTCTATTGGAGACAACGCTTTTGCCTTATGCTTTGATTTGACAGGTGACTTGGTGATTCCCAATTCGGTGACCCATATTGGTGAGAGCGCGTTTTTCCAGTGCGAAGGATTGGATGGGAAACTGGTTTTAGGCGAATCCGTTTCCTACATCGGCGACTGGGCCTTCAGGAAGTGCTCACACATTTCGGAGGCAGTGTCTTTGGCCACCACACCTGCCACGCTTGGAAATGATTTGGGAGGCATGGTGTTCGCCGAATTTGGCATGCCTGTGCTTACCGTTCCTTGCGGATGCGTCGAAGTTTATCAGAACTCTGCTTGGTACGACCCTTACGGGATGGTTGGTTTCTATGAGTTCGTTGAAGACTGCACTGCGATTGCAGAGGTCGAGTCTGTTGTCACAGCGGTTTATCCCAATCCGACCTACGGCAAGGTGAAAATCGAGGCTGAGAACATCCAAAAAGTCACTGTTTTCAATATCCTTGGTGAAAAAGTCTTTGAAACTTCTGCTGACGGCGATGCCTTTGAATATGATTTCAGCAGCCAGAAGGCCGGCGTATATTTAATCAAGGTTGAGACGGCGAAAGGCATTAAGACTACGAGGGTAACGGTAAGGTAATCATATAAGATCTACCTTTCGCAGAAAGACAGGCCTTTGGCTGTGCAGCGTCCCTGATTTCAGTCGGACTTAAAAACACTTTGTAATTTCGTAGTAAGAGAGGTTATTCGTCTCGGTTTACCTTGGGTTTTTTCGATTTTGATGGAATTATTACCTTGGATTTTTCCGATTTCTGTAAAATTATTTGTTTGGATTATTTCGTTTTTTATATCTTTGCAGCCGTAAATCAACGACTTGTATGTATTACGAAAGAATCATAGACCGTTACCTTAGCGAATGGGCGGCTCGTCCCGTTCACAAGCCCATTCTACTGCGAGGAGCGAGACAGGTGGGAAAATCCACCGCAGTCCAACATTTAGGTGAAACTTTCAAGTATTATGTTGAGATCAATCTTGAAAAGCAAGCCTCTTATAAAAACTTGTTTTTGAAGGATTTGAATGTAAAACATATCGTTCCGCAAATGGCGGCCATGAGCGGCATACCCATTGTGCCTAATGAGACGCTGCTATTTATCGACGAGATCCAGGAAAGCACAGAGGCCATCATGGCATTGCGCTACTTCAAAGAGGACATGCCAGACCTGCATGTGATAGCAGCCGGCTCGTTGCTTGAGTTCGTGTTGGACGACATCTCGACCTTTGGTGTGGGTCGCATCCACTCCATGTATATGTTCCCGATGACCTTCGATGAATTTCTGATGGCCAACGGCGAGCATTTGCTGATGGAAGCGCGTAGTCATACCAATGTCAATGCACCTTTGCCAACTCCTCTCCACGACAAACTGGTAGGGCTGATACGCACGTTCATGCTGGTTGGCGGGATGCCCGAGGCTGTGGCCAAATGGGTGGAGACCCATGACTTTTTACAATGTCAGGAGGTGCAGGATGATATCATCACTGGTTATGAAGCCGACTTCCCAAAATACAAGAAAAAGGTGGATCCGCAACTGTTGA
>CAMYXV010000134.1 GCA_947303055.1 uncultured Bacteroidales bacterium | reverse complement strand
TTTTTCACCCTATGCACCCAACGTTCCGTCTCGCCAAGCCACAAAATCAGCGAGGTACCGATGACGATGCGCACCCAGTCACTGAAAGGCAAAGGCACCACATTGAACATCTCGCCGCCAAAAGTGATGATGAGCACTTGGCCGAGCGCTATTATTAATACGGTGATGCCAAAACCACTCCAAACGTCCTTGTCGAGCAAGCCCTTAAACGCAGAGTCCATGGTATGATAGGCCTTGGCGTTGAAGATATTCCAGAACTGCATGAAGACGAAAATGGTGAAAAGCAGCGAAAGCTCTTTGGGGGTGAAATTGCCGCCGACATGATGGAAATTGAAGTAACTCACAAGGTAATCCCTAAGGGAAAACTCCGCCAACGAGTCGACATGGCAATGCATGAAATATTGAATGAAGCCGAACAGCACCGCAACAAACAGCAAACCTGCGCCAAAGATGCGTCTGCCCATGTCCTTGGTGATGATGAAGGCATCACGCGAACGCGGCTTTTCATTCAACACGCTTTGGTCTGGAGGCAAGGATGCCAAAGCCATGGCGGCAAAGGTATCCATAATCAGGTTGATCCACAGCATCTGCGTCACAGTGAGGGGCGAATCCGTCCCCATCACCGCACCCAGCAACACGATGAGACACGCGGCCACATTGATGGTCATCTGGAACAGAATAAAACGCTGAATATTATGATACAACGAGCGGCCCCACATCACGGCACGGGCGATGCTCCTGAACGAATTGTCCAAAATGGTGATGTCACTGGCTTCCTTGGCCACCGAGGTGCCGTCGCCCATCGAAAGGCCGATTTGCGCCTTGTTCAAAGCGGGGGCGTCGTTGGTACCGTCACCCGTTACGGCGACCACCTCTCCCCTTTCCTGCAACAGACGTACGAGCCGTTCCTTGTCAGAAGGTCTTGCCCGCGACATGATCTTCAGGTCACCGACACGCTCACGAAGCTCGTCATCGGTCAGCAGATTGAATTCCTTTCCTGTAATCATTTGGCGCTCAGGGTCGTCGTTTTCCGTCCAGAGGCCCACTTGTCGACCGATTTCACGAGCTGTACCAGGCGTGTCACCAGTCACAATCTTGATGCCTATGCCCGCATTAAGGCAATTCTTAATGGAGTCCGCCACATCGTCACGTATCGGATCGATGATACCCACAATGCCGAGGAAACATAAGTCTTCAACCATCAACTTGCCATTCTGAAACACCTGGTTTACTTCCGCCTCCGATATGTATTTGTAGGCAAAACCCAAAGTACGCATGGCCTTGTGTTGGTACTCAGCCAGTTTGTTTTCCACCTCTTCGCGCACCCATTGGATGCCCGCTTCACTATCGCGTTTCCTGACCGTAGCACAACGCTTCAATATAATCTCAGGCGCACCTTTCACATAGAGCACATACTCACCCGAAAAACCTGTCTTGACCACCGTGGCCATGTACTTGTATCTGGGCGTAAAAGGCAACTGCCTGACAATCTTCACACTGTCACGTATCAAAACAAAGTCGACATTGTTATCGAAAAGCCATAGCAACAGCGCGCCTTCCGTGGGATTGCCGATCACCTTCACTTTTTTCTTGTCGCTGTAATCCAAAAACGCCGTCGAGTTGAGTGCAATGCCCTCCGCAAGCAGCTTTCCCACCTCGGAGTTGTCGATTCTGCCTCCCTCCAGTCCAAAAAACAGGCTATCACCAAGGCTCATGCGGTTTTTGGTGAGTGTGCCCGTCTTGTCGGTGCAAATCACCGTCGCTGCACCCATGGTCTCACAGGCATGCATCTTTCGCACCAAGTTATTGGTTTCCAACATCCGGCGCATACTCAATGCCAAACTCAGCGTAACGCTCATCGGGAGGCCTTCCGGCACTGCCACCACAATCAAGGTGACGGCTATCATCAAAGTATTCAACAGATAGCGTGCAAAGTTCATCCATTCGAAAGGTGCCTCTTGATAGATGAAGTACATCAATAATCGCAGCACGACAATCAGTCCCGCAATGACATAACTGGCAACGGTAATACCATTCCCAAGCTTGTCAAGTTGCTCATTCAGTGGCGTCTTCACCTTATTATCAATCTGGGCACCACGATACACCTTGCCCCATTCCGTGGCATCGCCCACCTTCTCGACAACAAAAACGCCATGACCTTCCATCACCGAGCTACCGCGACAGACATAGTTCGAAGGATAGGTTGCATCAGGCTTGAACTCCGCCTTATCCGTTGTCTTGCTGCACGAAGGCTCACCCGTCAGGTCAGACTCGTTGACCCGCATAGCAACAGCCTCCATCAGCTTGCCATCGGCTGGCACCTCGTCACCTGTATTTAACACCACAGTATCGCCCACCACAACATCTTTGCGTTCGATGCGCTGAATCAAGCCGTCTCGATACACCGTCACCATCTGCTCATCCTCAGCTTGATTCAAGATGTCGAACTTCTTGTTGGCGCTCAACTCAAAGACAAAACCTACGGTCGTGGCCAACATCACCGCCACAAAAATACCCAAAGGCTCGAACAAGACACTCAGGCCTTCAGCTCCAGTAAACAATTGGTACAAAGAAACAGCCACCGACAGCAATAAGGCAATCAGCAAGATACGAATAATCGGGTCACTGAATTTCTCCAAAAACTGTTTCCACAAGGGATCTTTTTCGGGTGGCGTCAAAACATTGTCGCCATATTTGGCACGGCTCTTTTCAACCTCTATCTCCGTCAGGCCGTTTCTATAGTTTCGTTTCATCAGATTATTGTAGATTTACAAGTATTTAACGGATTTTTCCTACTTTTGCGTTGAAAAACGGGGCAAAAATACAATCCCAAATGAAAACTGAAAGAGGTTGCAAGGTTGCAACCCAAAACAAAAATCTGTAAGTACATGAAATTCAAGGAAAACCAAAAAACGGCATTGGCAAAAGTACTTTCAGACCTCGTGCAATGCGACGGCATAGTCAACCAGGGCGAGATTGACTTCCTGCAACGGGTCAACGCCGCATTCGGCATTACTTCGGCAAGCCGGAAAAAGGCCACCACACTCAGCCTTTCGGATGCAGTCGGCATTCTGAAAACCTTGGGCGACAGGGAGAAAATCGCTCTGTTGCATCTGTTTCAGTCGCTCTCTTTGGCCGACGACCAAATCGACCCCAAAGAATCCTTGCTCATCACGGCTCTCATCTTGTCATTGGATTTTCAACTCGCTGAAACACAAAGAATAAACGCCCACATTGTTTCCATTCCCCATCTCCATCTCGACACGAACAACGCAGTGCTTTATGTCGAAGCCGAGTTTGATAGCACCATGAACAACAGCATCTTACATGACTATAAAAGCATCAGCGGACTTCTTGAGGCAGACGGTCGCCAGTTGTTCTATCTTCCCATGGTGATACGCGAGCTCAGCGAAAAACGCTCCACTTTCCGTCAAGCCCTCAACTACATTGAGCCCACCCTATCTGACGAGCAAATCGACTTCATCGACGACCGCCTCCCGCAATTGGACAGCGCGTTTCTTTCCAAAGAGATCTTCCTCAATTATCTGAACATCAACGGCCTGGAATTAGACAAACCCTCTTTTTTCTTCAAAATAGGCGACAAAGACTCGGGCAACTATCAGGATTTCCTCATCCTCGAAATCGGCAACAAGCCGCTCTTGACCTTGCAACAATTCTACGCCTTGAAAAACAACATCGTCAATCTCAAACCCATCGGTCTGAGCACAAAGGACGAGCTTTTGCTACAGGAAATCGTGCCTTTGCCTAATCATAAAAAAGAGGAGTTGCCCTATACTGGATTTCACAAGGTGCTCATCGATATTGTACTGAAATACAACGGTTCCCATGAGGTCAGCCGGCTCTATGTCACCAAACGCGGCGACCTGTTCCTCACCGACCGCAACAACACCGAGGTGAAGATGCCCACCCTTAGCAAGGCCTTGTATCTCCTCTTCCTTATCCACGAGGAAGGCATATCGCTCAACTACCTCAGCGACTACAAGCCAGAGCTTTATCGGATATACCGTCAAATCTCCACTTATGGTGATGACACTTTGCTTGAGCGAGCTGTCGACAACCTCACCGATTTTGTGGGCAACACATTAAACGCCACCCTGTCGCGCATCAAGAAAGCCTTCACCGACATCCTTGGCGAAGAAGCCTCACGCTACCTCATACAAGGCGAAAAAGGTGGACGGAAAACCATCCACCTTGATCGTGGCCTTGTCGTCTTTGAAGACCGACAGGCATTCGAGTAAAACCCATTAAGCATTCTGCTCTCCCAAAAGGAAAGTGACATCGGAATTCGGGTCAATCTCGACCGCTTCCTTGCCGTAGCGCATGACAATCATCTTCTTGCCGCCCTTCAGCATCATCTTGTTGTCGGTCACCCAAAGCGCTGTAGCCTCGCGTAGACCAATGACAGTAACATCTTGGTTGACAGCCAAGAATTCATTGATGCGGTCCTGACGGGTCTCGCCACCATGCTTGATCATCTTGTCGATTTCAGGGTGCGGGTCAAGGTAATGCGGGTTGATTTGGAAAGGCACCAAGTTAAGGCACTTGAACGAAGCAGGCTGCACAATCGGCATGTCGTTGGTGGTGCACAGCGTCGGGCAAGCCACATTCGAGCCTGCGCTCCAGCCCATGTAAGGCACGCCCTTCAAAGCTTGTTCGCGAATGGCATCCATCAAGCCGTAGCGGTGCATCTCGACCACCAGATGGAAGGTGTTGCCGCCGCCCACCACGATGCAGTCGGCCTCTTTGACAGCTTTCACCTTGTCGTCGAAATGAT
>CAMYXV010000133.1 GCA_947303055.1 uncultured Bacteroidales bacterium | reverse complement strand
GATTTCGAGTCGCTGCTGACGGATCTGGATGCACCCATTGGGGAGATTATTCCCGATTTCCACAACATCGAGTTCCGCTTGAAACAAATGGAAGATGCTGTTGCCGAGGACCGTGTGGGGCAAATGAGAGAAGTGGAAGTGCAGAAGTTAGTGGCTAAAATCAGAGAGGCAGATGATAGGATGTGTCTAGGCGAAAGGCTTTATCGAGAGGGCAAGTTGCCGAAGCGCATTTGCCATTGTGATACCAAGGTAAACAACATGCTCTTTGACAAGGACGGCAATGTACTCTGTGTCATCGATTTGGACACCGTCATGCCGAGCTTCGTCTTCTCTGATTTCGGTGACTTCTTGCGTTCGGCCGCCAACACAGGTGCCGAGGACGACCCCAATCTGGACAACATCCATTTCAACATGGAGATTTTCAAGGCTTTCGCAAAAGGCTATTTGGAAGGCACAAAATCGTTCTTGTTGCCGATAGAAAAGGAAAACCTTCCATACGCAGCCACATTGTTCCCGTATATGCAGGCCGTTCGTTTCCTGACGGATTACATCAACGGCAATACCTATTATAAGATAAAATATCCTACCCACAATCTGGTGCGTACACGAGCACAGTGGAAATTGTTTGAGGAGGCGAAGGCGCACCTGGATGAAATGAAACAGATATTGGCGGTGTAGAGACGCATGGCCATGCATCTCTACAATGCCAATGGTATCTGTTTCGCCCGTATTTTCTTGGCGATGATGCGTTTGTCCTTGTCTAAAACATAAATCAACGGCGTGGTTTCGATATCGTATAACCCTATAAGTTCCGACGGATTTGTAATCCGGCGGAATAGAATGGGGGATTTCAAATCCCCGTTTCCTTGCGGGCGGATTGCAAATCCGCCCGAACTTTCACCCGAGCTATCGGGATTCATGTCGATGGCCAGTACTGTAATTTCAGGATGAATTGCACAAACTGAGTCCATTTGCTGCATTTCTTGCTGACATACATCGCAGTCATGGTCGAAGAAAAACAATACCGTGTAATCGCTTTCAACCGAATGTAAATCAACGGAATCGTTTATCACGAAATTGGGAGCAAGGTTGAATAAGGCCAGTCTTCGAAATGTCTCAGCTTTATCGCGAATCAAAGCCAAATTAGTTTTGTTTAAGTCCTTGATTTCCAATTGGGAAAAGTATTGGTCATAAAGGTAAACGAATACTTGGTCTTGGCTCATGTATTCGGGGTGGCGGTATTTCTCAAGCAGGTGCCAAAGGATGAAATCGCGGAGGTCGGTGTTGAAACTGGTCCTTTCTACCAATCGGTCGATTTCGGGCGTGATAGAGTCGGGTAGGGGGGGCACCCTTTTGTCGAAATAGAAGTCAATTTGAGAGGCTAAAATCGGGTTCTCATCCGTAGGACCGTCGAAGGCTTCGATGCCGTCCCAAAAATGATGGTTTTGGGCGAAGCCAAAGCTTGAGACAAGCATCAATAACAGGATGAGCAATTTCGATTTCATGGCGCAAAAATAGAAACAATTTCTTACATTTGCAGCGGAAACAGAAGTGTGGTTATGGATATTTATCACAAAACCTTCAAAACACGCAAAACTTCTTTGAGAGAAGTGGCGGCTACACAACCGTGTCGCCGCTGGAAAGCCGCCGTTTGGCAGCTTTCCAGCTCTATTCTTAGAGTTGTTTTGTATTGTTTTGTGAGTTTTGTGATAATAAAAACAGCATCAGCTCAAAGCGAGCCTATCCGTGTTGCCTTCTGGAACATGGAGAACTTCTTCGACCCTTTTGTGGACAGCACCAAGTCATACAACGCCTTCACTGAAGACGGCATGCAGCACTGGACGAAGAGCCGTTTCTACCGCAAGCGCAACAACATGTACAAGGCGATTTTGGCTATATCGGAGAACCGTCCTTTGGGCATCTTGGGCATGTGTGAAGTGGAAAATGAGTATGTGTTAAGTGCCCTTTTTGAGCAGACCCCATTGAAAAAACACAACTACCGCTGGGTGCTTTATGAAGGTCCAGACAAGCGCGGCATTGACCCAGCTATTGTGTATTCGCTTGATCATTTCCAGTTGGTGGAAAGTGCGGTTTTTCCGTATTATAATCCTGAAGATACGGCTTATCATTCGAGGGATATTTTGTATGCGAAGTTCATAGGAGCCGACGCTTCCAGCGTCGCTAATGCTGACACCATCCACGTCTTTGTCAATCACTGGCCGTCAAGATACAGCGGCGAGTTGGAGACGGTGGGTTCGCGCTCATGTTCGGCGGCGATTCTGCGTGCAAAGGTGGATTCCATCATGGCAGCCGCCCCCGAAGGTTACCAACCGAAGGTCATCATGATGGGCGACTTGAACGACTGTCCCACCGACCCGAGTGTTTATGACGTGCTACGGGCACGGCATCCCAGTGAGCTGGAAGAAGACTGTCTCATCAACTTGTTCGGGAAGAATGATGGTTTAGGCTTTGAAGGCACGCTGAAACATCAATCCGACTGGCAGATCTTCGACCAGATTATCGTCACGCCTGGCGTGATGGGCGATGGGGAAGGACTTCATTATCAAGAAGGTAGCGCGAGGATTTTCCATGCCGACTTCATGCTGGAGGACGACGAGACCTATCACGGCAAGAAACTGTTCCGCACCTATGTTGGCCCGCGCTACTTTGGCGGCTTCAGCGACCATTTGCCGGTGTATATTGATTTGGGACGCTAATCCTTCAAACTCTGCCGAGCATACGGTACCAAATCCTGAGAAGCGAACTCTCCTTTCAAAAACTTGAAATACCCTGCCACGGCCACCATGGCGGCGTTGTCGGTGGAGTAGGAGAGACGCGGGATGAAGACCTTCCAATGGTATTTTTCGCCTAAGGCGAGCATGGCATCGTGCAAGCCGCTGTTGGCGCTCACGCCGCCGGCTATGGCCACCGTTTTTATGCCCGTCTGCTTGCTGGCCTTCACCAACTTGTTCATCAGGATGTCGATGATGGTCTTCTGCACTGAGGCGCAGAGGTCTTCCTTGTTCTCCTCGATAAAGTTCGGGTTGAGCTTCAGGTTGTCGCGAACGGTGTATAAGATGCTGGTCTTCAGTCCGCTGAAACTGTAGTCCAAATCGGGGATTTGAGGTTTGGCGAAAGTGAAGGCGTTGGGGTTGCCTATCTTGGCGAGTTTGTCGATGACAGGGCCGCCAGGGTAGGGCAGACCGAGGATTTTGGCGGTCTTGTCGAAGGCCTCGCCTGCCGCGTCGTCAATGGTCTTGCCGATGACTTCCATGTCGAAATAGTCTTTCACTATGACGATTTGGGTATGGCCGCCCGAGACAGTGAGACACAGGAACGGGAAGTCGGGCACCTCTGTATGGGTGTCGTCGGTGGCGAAATGCACCAAGATATGCGCGTTCATGTGGTCAATTTCCACCATGGGGATGTTTAAGGTCTGCGCGAAAGCCTTTGCAAATGAGGTGCCTACGAGCAATGAGCCTAAAAGTCCGGGCCCGCGTGTAAAAGCGATGGCGGATAACTGATTTTTTTCTATCTTTGCAGTCTTCAAGGCCGTGTCGATGACGGGGATGATATTTTGCTGGTGGGCACGCGAGGCGAGTTCGGGGACCACGCCACCGTATTGCTCGTGAACCTTCTGACTAGCAATGACATTGGAGAGCACGCGGGTGCCTTGAAGCACTGCGGCAGAGGTGTCGTCGCACGAAGATTCGATGCCTAAAATGTATTCGTTCATGGGTCTCAATTTGGAGGGTCAAAAGTATTAAAAAAAAGATTATCCATAGCATCCTAATCGTTTTTGTGGTGTTGCTTGCCATCATCGCAAGTGTCTTTGTTGCCATCCAAGACCCTATCATTCAGAAGTTTGCGGTAAGATTCGCTGGAGGCTATCTCTCTGAAAAAACAGGGGCCGACATCAAAGTGGGGCGTTTGGCCATTACACCAGACTTCCGTGTGTTTTTGGATGATGTTGTTGTCAAAGATTTGAATGACAATAACTTGGCAAGTATTGGATCGCTGAAGACGAAAATCGACATCGGCGACTTGCTGGAAGGCAAAATCCATTTGAATCATGTGAAATTGCGCGACACGGAGGCCAACTTGATCACCTATAAGGGTGAAGATCGAATGAATTTCGCTTTTCTCATCGATGCTTTCGCCTCTGACAAACCTAAGGAAAAGGAATCGAAACCCATGGAAATCATCATCGACAAGATCTCCTTGATGGATGTCGATTTCATGCTTTGGAACCAAAACAATGCTGACTCTTTGAAGACCGAGAGGCATTTGATGGATTATTCCCACCTTGACCTTGATGACATCAATCTTGAAGCCACCAACTTTTACATGTTTGGCGACTCCATTCGAGCCAGTATAGCCTCCCTTTCCGCAAAAGAGTTGAGCGGACTTGAGTTGAAACACTTCAGTTCAGAGACGGTTGTCTGTTCAAATGGCATTTACCTCGACGGGATGAAAATGGAGACCAATAACAGTGTGTTCGACATGGACCTGCACATGCTGTATGACGACTTTTCAGCATTCGAGGATTTCGTTAACAAAGTGAATTTTGATGCCTCGATTCGTCCGACGGATATCATGTTGTCAGATATTGGGGTATTTACTGAGGTGATGTACAAAATGCCTGACCGAGTGAAGTTTGAAGGTCGGTTCACAGGGCCGATTGAGCATTTCCGAGTGGATGACATCAAGGCGCAGTTGGGCAAATCCACTTCGTTTACTGGCAGCATCAGCATGCATCCTCTTGATTTCGAGAATGGCGAACATACCCTGAAAATCAAGAACATGAATTTCACCTACGACGATTTGGCCAATTTCTA
>CAMYXV010000132.1 GCA_947303055.1 uncultured Bacteroidales bacterium | reverse complement strand
ACGCTGAAATGGGCGACCTGCTCGGTTTGAGCGTCTATTCCATCAACAAAAGCCGTAGCGAATTGCGCAAAAAGTTAGGTTTCGAGCCTGACGAATTGAAGAACCGCATGTAATTTCACTTCTTTATCTTGTTGTGTTTTAGTTGTTTGTAAATCGTTCTTAAAGAAAGATTTGTAAGCCGCCAAATCAAAACTGTAAACCCGTTGACAGGTCATCGGCTTGGGCTACTTTTGCCACAGAATCAACAATTAAACAGTTAAACAACAAACAATTCAACAATGAAACACATTCCAACCTTAACCCTTATGCTAATACTTTCAATGGCAGGCATAGCCCAGACCCACACATTGAGCGGCACGGTCTGCGACGAACAAGGAACCTTGCCCTACGCCACTGTTATGGTATGGCAAGGCAACGACACGGTGAAAGCCACCTACGGCATCACCAACAAGCAAGGCGACTTCGCCCTACACGGCCTTAAGAAAGGTCAATACCAAGGCTTGGTGAAGTTCACCGGCTTTGAGCATCTGCCTTTCTCGGTCAATCTTGACAAAGATGTACGTCTTGACACGCTGCGCATCAAGCCCGATGTGAAAATGCTGAACGAGGTGCAAGTGACCGCCTCCAAGGTCTTTGAGGACAAGTTCGACAAACTGAAGATGAACATCAGCGAACTGAAACTGCCGCCTGCGGCCACCTACATTGACGCGCTGCGTGAAATCCCCGGCTCGTTCTACAAGGTGAGCGAAAACACACTGACCGTCCTGAACAAGCCTGTTTTAGTGTGCGTCAATGGTCGGCCTCTCCGTGTTTCGTTCAGCCAAATCACCGATATGCTACAAGGCGAAAAAGCCGAGGACATCGCCGAGGTGGAAATTATGTACGAAACGCCGCCACGCTTCGCAGGCGAGTGGGACGGTCCCGTGGTGAACATCATCACGAAAAAGAACTTGGCCACGGGCTTCTACGGCAGCGTCTCGGGTGACTTGCAGATGCGCAGACACCTCGGCGAAAGATTCAATGCCAACCTCAACTTCCGCACTCAGAAGACCAACACCTTCTTGAGGCTCTCACAAGACTATAATCCTAGAGAGTATTCCTACCGCTATTGGCAGTATCGCGAGGACGGCGATACGCTGATTCGGCGTGAATCGAACCATTATAACATCAACAATAACACATACTCTCTACAGGCAGGCACTGGCATTCAGATGAACAAAAACAACTCCTTGGACATTAACTTCTCGGGAGATCTCGATTTCGACCACGACAACATCGACGAGTATGTCTTCGACCGAGGAACAGCCATCCATTCCATCGACACGGCGCGGAACGATTCACGTTCTTATTGGGGCGACATCTATTACAAGCACAACTTCAACGACCCCAAGCATTATATCACGGTGGATGCCAATTTGAGCCGCAACCTCAATGCGTCGGGCAACCTGCGCCAATACAACTATTTGCTTGATTCGGTGACTTACAACCGTGATGCTTCGCCCTATTCTGGTTGGCTCTTCTCGACCCGCGCCGACTATACCCGTGAATGGGACAAAATCCGAATCCAATCTGGTCTCTCTTACAACTATTCCGATTTGGAAAATGATTTCAGTTACGAAAACCTCATTGATGGCGCATGGCAACCTGACACTTTGATAACCAACGTTTTCAATTACAAGGAGAACACCTTCATGGGCTATTTCATTTTTGACCATCAGGTGAGCGAGAAGTTCAGTTATGCCGTTACGCTTACCGACTCGTATGTGCGCACTTTGGGCATTTCGGAAACCACAGGAATCAAGACACCATACAACTACAACGTCTTTCGTCCCAATTTCACCTTGCGATTCAAACCCCATGAGGACCATTATTTCACCTTCAACTACAGTCGCAACTATGGGAAGCCCAACTTCACCTATCTGAATCCCTTCCGCAAGTACGAAAGTCCTGTCTATTATGTGGAGGGCAACCCCAACCTGAAACACTCCACACAGAACAGTGTAACATTCAAATACCGCTATCGTTATTGGTTGAACTTTGCTGTTACGTATGGTCATGATGAGGACTATGTGCTACAGGTGCCGCAATTGGATGCTGACGGCGCCATCATTGGCTACACTTACGGCAATTTCGGCAAGAGAGACGAATTGTTGTTCATTCTGAATATGTCGAAAAGGTTCTTCGACAACCGATTGAACATAGGTTTATTTGGTCAGGCGAAATATGAGAATTACAACAGCAGCGATGCCCTCGACTACCGCAATTCATTGTGGAGTTACTTTGCGAATCTTGATTTCTCGTATGTGCTCATCAAGAAATACGATGTGGAATTGGGCGGCTATGCTTTGTATTCTTCTTCGCATCTCAGTGGCTATGCCAAGACACAAGGTCATCCCAAAATGGGCCTGCACCTTTCGGCGAGGTTCTTAGACGGCAACCTGCAAACTAGTATCAGTGTGAATGATGTGTTCAACACCGATGTGGGTAACCGCGAGAGCCTGTTGGACGGAGTTGTTTCGAAAAGCGACAACATCATCGATGCACGTTACATCCGCTTCTCAGTGCGCTACAGTTTCAACCGCAAGAACTTGAAGCGTTTCGAGAACCATCAGGGGAGCAATGGGGATAGCAATAGGTTTTGATGGGTTTATAGTTCTGCGATTTCCAAATCGGAAAGACCGGTGATTTCAGCGATTTCTTGTGACGACATCCCTCTTGCTCTCATATTCCGAGCCATTCCAACAATGCTCTTATACACAGCGTCTTGAGGGTCGTTGAACAAATCTTCGCCGTTTTCCCATTCAGCCCAATCGGTTTCAGAAAGATAGGTTTCGACTTGTTTCCTTAATTCGGGAATACTGTTGACCGCGGTGTCGTACAATGTCTCCAAAACAACGTGGGCATAATCATGTACAAGGATGTGTCGCATACTTTCAATCATTTTCCACGGTGTTTTGGGATGGGTGGCTTTGAAGGCTTTAGTCAGCATAAAAGTCGCTTCGCCGACTACTTCAACATTTTTCATCACGCCAAAATACATAAGCGCATTTGAAGAGAACTCCTCAAAAGTCACGTTTTGTATGAATTTCGTAATGTTGTTGGAATACTCGATGATGTCTTCAAGTCTTCCTTTATCTCTCGCTCTTTCTCTCATAAATTAATTGTTTGTCGCGTTCGACACTTTCGACGGCATACGGACGCAGTGAACCATCTTCGACCAAATCCACTTCACGGCCAAGTAATTCTCTCAAGTCCAGATACATACCTCCCATTGTTAATAGCGTAAAAGGTTTTCCAGAACGGTCTGGAACAAAAAGGATGTCCACATCGCTCCAAGGTTTTTCTTCGCCTCGTGCGAAGGAGCCGAAAAGCCATGCCTTCAGGACGGGTTGCGTCTCGAAATATTTCGCGATGATTTGTATCATGGATTGCGTGCTCATAATGCATTGATTTTATGATGCAAAAATAGCATTATTCTCGGAAAGAGGGCCTTTTTCCGAAAAAAAGATGTTATCCGATGGGATTTTCTTCAATCAAATTCGTCAAATCAATAAACTCCTGCACCGACAGCTGCTCAGGTCGTTTGTTGAAGACCTCGTTTTCGATAATTTCAGGGCGGAGCAGCGGGCGTAGCGAGTTGCGCATCGTCTTGCGGCGTTGGTTGAAGGCCTGCTTGACGATGCTCACAAACAGTTTCTCGTCGCAGCCTAAGTCGGTGACAGCATTGCGCCGCATCTTGATGACGGCGGACTTCACCTTAGGCGGTGGGTTGAAAACATTCTCGTGAACGGTGAAAAGGTAGTCGATGTCGTACCAAGCCTGCATTAATACGCTCAAGATGCCATAGGTCTTGCTGCCTTCTTTGGCGGCCATGCGCTCGGCCATCTCCTTTTGCACCATGCCCACCACTTCCACGACTTGCTCTTTATACTTCAGCACTTGGAAGAAAATCTGGCTGCTGATGTTGTAAGGGAAGTTGCCGATGATGGCCATGTTTTGCTTCCCAAACTGGCTAAGGTCGGTGCGAAGGAAGTCGCCTTCAATCAATCGTTCTCCGAGCATGGGGAAATGCTTTTGCAGATAGGCGATGGACTCCTTGTCAATTTCGATGACATGGAACTTGTCAAGGACACGTTGCACCAAATATTGGGTCAAAACGCCTGTGCCTGCACCCACCTCGATGACGCTCTCCACGTCGGGTGACAGTTGCTCCACAATGCGTTGGGCAATATTCTGGTCGGTCAGGAAATGCTGGCCTAAACTCTTTTTCGGTCGAACCTCGCTATTCATAACTCTAAACACTCAACTCTAAACTACAACTTCCGGTAATTCTTCTTCGCTTGCGCGGTATAAATGCTCGTCGGGTATTCGTCAATCAGTTTCTCGTAATGCTGCTTGGCCAATTCCTTGTCCTTCAGTTCGTTTTGCTCAATCAAGGCGGCGTGCATCAAAGCGGCATCGGCCATATAGCTGCCAGGGTATTGCTCCACAATCTGCAAAAACAGTTGCTCGGCAGTTTCAAACGCTTTGCGTCGCTCCTCAATTTCACCTTTGCGGAACAACGCGTGCGCTTTGCTGACTTCGTTGCCCGTGGCGATGATGTCATCAAGCAAGACGATGGCCTCGTCTTCACGTTGCTGGTAGATTCTGTAGTCGGCACGCGCCAAACGGTTAAGCTCCATTCCTGTGGTGTCCATCTCGAGGTTGTCCTTGATGACCAACGAGAGCGTCATGGCGTCATTGGCGATGAGCTTCGAAGTGGCGGCTTTCAACACCTTTAGCTGACTTTCGGCCCATTCGTATTCACCGATGAAATAGCGCAGCTGGGCATTCTTGAAGCGGGCTTCGTGGCCGAGCGGCTCTTCCTTCATGCTCTTGTCGACTTGGCTGTAAAGCAGTGTGGCCTCCCACACCTCGTCCTTGTAGAGATAGATGTCGGCAAGCTTCA
>CAMYXV010000131.1 GCA_947303055.1 uncultured Bacteroidales bacterium | reverse complement strand
AAAATGGCACGAACGCGGGGAGAAAATTTTGCATCCATATAATTATAATTCGTTTATTATCAATAAATTATTAATACTAGATTCTTTTCCTTCTGCATTTCTTATCAGACGCAAAAGTACAAACAAAAACTGCGCCACGCCACTTTTTTATCTTTAAAATATATTGAATAAAACTGATAAGTTTTTTCGGAATCCTATTCGATGACGATTGCAAAAATCGCAACTGTCATCAAATCTTGTCCATGTTGGAATCATCCTCAATCCGAAGATTATCGATGATGAACTTCTGGCGTTCCATGGTGTTCTTGCCCATGTAGTATTCTAATAGCTCTTTGATGCCGAAGTCGTAGCGCAGGATGACCGGCTCAAGCCTCATGTTGGGGCCGATGAAACCACGGAACTCGTCAGGGGAGATTTCGCCCAAGCCTTTGAATCGGGTGATTTCGGCCTGCTTGCCGCATTTCTCCTTGGCGGTGATGCGTTCTTCGTCACTGTAGCAGTAATAGGTCTCCTTCTTGTTGCGCACACGGAACAAGGGGGTCTGCAAGATATAGACATGGCCGTTGCGTACTAGGTCGGGGTAGAATTGCAGGAAGAAGGTGAGCATCAGCAGGCGGATGTGCATGCCGTCGACATCGGCATCGGTGGCGATGACGATGTTGTTGTAGCGCAGGTTCTCAATGTCCTCGTCGATGTTCAAGGCGGCTTGCAGGAGGTTGAACTCTTCGTTCTCGTAGCACACTTTCTTGGTCATACCCAAACAGTTGAGCGGCTTACCACGCAGGCTGAACACGGCCTGGGTCTGCACGTCGCGGCTCTTGGTGATGCTTCCCGAAGCGGAGTCGCCCTCAGTGATGAAGATGGTGCTTTCGAGGCGCTTCTCGTTGGTCGTGTTGAGGTGGATGCGGCAGTCGCGGAGTTTGCGGTTGTTGAGGCTGACCTTCTTGGCACTCTCGCGGGCGGCTTTCTTGATACCAGCAATCTCCTTGCGTTCTTTCTCGTTGGCTTGGATCTTCGCCTGCAAGACGCTGACCGTTTCGGGGTTCTTGTGCAGGTAGTTGTCCAAGTGACGCTTCAGGATGTCGAAGACGTATGTTTTAAGGAAGGGACTGTCGTTTGTGCCGTCTGGATTGTTAGGCGCAAGGTGGGTGGAGCCGAGTTTAGTCTTGGTCTGTGCCTCAAACACAGGCTCTTGAATCCTTACGCACAAGGCGCAAATCAGGCCTTGACGGATGTCGGCAGGCTCGTATTCCTTTTGGTAGAACTCACGCACCACGCGGGCATAGCCTTCGCGGAAAGCGGACTGGTGTGTACCGCCTTCAGTGGTGTGCTGCCCGTTGACGAAGGAATAAAAATAATCGCTCGACTGCCCGTTGACATGGGTGAAAGCGGCCTCAAAGTCGCCGTCCTTAATATGGATGATGGGGTAGAGGCCTTCGCCTTCCATGTTGTTCTGCAAGAGGTCGAGGAGACCATTCTTGGAGTAATAGCGTTTGTCGTTGTAGATCAGGCTCAAGCCTCGGTTGAGGTAGGCGTAGTTCCACACGCGCTTCTCAATATATTCATCCACATAGTGGTAGTTGCCGAACAAGGCGGAATCGGGGATGAACTCGGTTAAAGTTCCAGTGTCGCAATCAGAAGGAATGATGCCTGAATCACTGACTATCTTTCCCTGCGCAAACTCCACAATCCTCGTCTTGCCCTCGCGGACCGACTGCACCTTGAAATAAGATGAAAGCGCATTGACGGCCTTGGTACCCACACCGTTCAAGCCGACCGACTTTTGGAACACTTTGCTATCGTATTTCGCGCCTGTATTAAGTTGCGAGACGGCTTCCTTCAGCTTGCCCAACGGGATGCCGCGGCCATAGTCGCGGATGCTGACTTTTTTCTCTGCCTTGTTGACCGTCACCTCGATCTTCTTGCCGAAGCCGGAGGTGAACTCGTCGATGGAGTTGTCGATCACCTCTTTGATTAGCACATAGATGCCATCGTCCTGAGAGGCGCCGTCGCCGAGTTTGCCGATATACATACCTGGGCGACGACGGATGTGCTCCATGTCTTCAAGGTGGACAATGCTGTCGTCGTTATAGTTTTCTACAGTAGGAGTGGGGTCTTCGTTTTGATTGAAGATATCGTCGTCGTTGATTTCGCTCATAAATGTGGATTTTGCGCAAAATTACTAAAAAATCGTCAAAATAGGCTCTTAACTGTTGCTTTCACCCATTCCCAATCTTCGCGGTTTGGAATCAGCTGTCCCAACCGACTTCCTGTGTGTTTGTGGAAGACAATCCATTGGTAAACGAACAAGGTCGCATAGGTCAATGTTGTGGTGATGGCAGCGCCTCGTATGCCCAACAAGGGAATCAAAACGAAAGCGGAAACAAGGGTCACCGAAAGGCCGATCAGCGAGGCGTAGAGGTTGTATTTGGGCTTGCCCGTGCCTGAGAAATAATTGGCCAAAATGGTGTGCGCGGAGAAAAACACGATACCTGGTGCAATTAATAGGATGACGGTGTGGATGCCGCTAAACTCTCCAGAAAACAGCCATTCGAAAAAGCGGGATGGTAGCAAGCAAATTATTAGCAATGCAGTGAAAGTCAGTATGATGGATAGTTTCATGAAACGCAGTGTAAGCTGTGAGGCTCGTTCTTTCTTTTCAGTGTTGCTTAATGCAGAGAACTCCACCAGCCCAATGCTTTGGCCCACGATATTCACGCCTTCGGTAACCTGCGTTCCAGAGGCATAAACACCAAGGGATCTCTCGTCGCAATGCGTCTTCAAAAGATAAAGGCTCAGACGTTTGTTGAGTGTGCTGACCAAGGTGGAGAGTTGTATGAAAGCACCGTAGTGGAACAATTCCTTGAAACTGCTTTTCAAAGGCTCGTGGCCTTCGCGTTTCATAGTGGGGAAGAGCAACACCCATCCGATAAGGGTGGCCAACGAATAGCCGCATAACTGGGAATATAACAAGGCTTTGGCTGTTCGGATATTCAAAGCAAATATCAAGACGGCCATCATCGTGACTTGTGTCAATATTTGTATGAGAAACAGCCAGTTATAAGTCGCCACTTTTTCTTTTCCGAGGAAATAGTTGAGATTGAACTCATGGAAGCTGTAGATGAAGGTCATCAGCAGAACGAGCCAAGCATAGCCTTCAGGTACGATGGTGTGATAGAAGTTTGGGAAGAAATGTAAGACATTGAACAACAGGAGGTAAATTAGCATCACGAAGGCAATCCAACCGTACGAAATCTTCATCAGCGTGGCGAGTTTCTTGCGAGGTGTGAAATACACCAATCCGCTGCCTGCGATGAGTTCGATGCCTATTAATAAAAAGGTGATGTCCGTCTGGGCGATGAAAGCCTTGCCCCATTCAGCGGCGCCGAGGTATCTTGTACCCATGATGAGGGTGGCCAACTGTGTCAGCACATTGACTGCTCTTGCCGCTCCGGTTCCCAGTATTTTTTTGAACATACCTTCAATTCCCTTTGAATCTGCAAAAATACAAAAAAAGGCTATGTCTCAAATCTGAAATAAAAATTGGTTGATGCAATAAGAGCAATTATGCTGCGTTATCCATTTTATGAAAAAATTATGGACGCTTTTATTATGCCTTTTGCCGTTGTTCGCTTCGGCCCAACAACTGATTGCGCATCGGGGTTGTATCAAGGATGGTTATGACTTTTGGCTTTATGTTCCAGAGGATTACGACCCGAACGACCATTCAAAACCTTTGGTGTTGTTTCTTCATGGAAGGACGTTGTGCGGCAATAACCTGAATCTTGTACGCAACTATGGGTGTATCAATGCGGTTGAACGGGGTGTCGGTATTGATGCCTTGATTGTAGCCCCTCAAGCACAAGGGGCATGGAATCCTCAAAAAGTGCACGAGGTTTACGAATGGGTGAAAACGCATTACAGCGTCAATACCAGAAGGTTTTATGTGATTGGCATGAGCATGGGCGGCTATGGTACGCTCGATTATGCTGCGACTTATCCCAATGAAGTGGCTGCTGCTATGGCCATGTGTGGTGGTGCTACGGTGAAATCACTTTGTGGTTTGAATGATCTGCCTTTATGGATTATCCATGGCACAGCGGATAGTGCAGTTTCGGTCAATTGTTCCCAAAAAGTCGTTGACGAAATGCGTGCTTGTGGCGATACGAGCAGACTCATTTTCAATAAGATGAAAGGCGTCAACCACACTCGTTTGGCCCGTGTCTTCTATCTTGACAAGACCTACGAATGGCTTTTCTCCCATTCCTTGTCTGACTCGGCAAGGGTGGCCGACAAATCATATACCATGACCAATGCCATATTGAAAGATGCCTATGCGAATTTGGAGAGAAAGTCGGGCATAAAAATCATTGACAACAATTCGCAAGCTAATGCGAAATACTATACAGTGAAAAAAGGTGACACGCTCAGTAAGATCGCTGTTGAGAACGACACCACGGTTTCCCTTCTTTGCAAACTCAATAAGATAAAGAAAACCGACAAACTAAAAGTTGGAAGAAAGGTCAGGGTGAAGTAATCTATTAATACACAACAGCCCGTCAAACTTGGTTTGGCGGGCTGTTTTTGTTTTAGGATCAGAGGATTAATCCACAGGGATGTCCTTGTTGACATTCTTCGAACCCCAGAGGGCGTAGAAGAGCAGGAAGGCCAAACCCACGACAATCACCCAATAGCTCTGGAGATAACCGACTCCCCCCAGACCGTCGACGATGGCGTTTTGGAGCAGAGGCAGGATACCACCGCCGCAAACCAAAGCCATGAAGATACCTGAAGCTTTCTCGGTGTACTTGCCCAGACCTTCAACAGCCAAGTTGAAGATGCCGCCCCACATCACAGAGGTGCAAAGACCGATGCAGACCAAGAAAGCCGCGTTGAGCGGGATATTCACCATGCCGAAGCCGTGAGCACCGTTGAAAGCGGGGAACTTGACCA
>CAMYXV010000130.1 GCA_947303055.1 uncultured Bacteroidales bacterium | reverse complement strand
CCACCGTCGGCGATGGTGATGGAGCCATTGTCGATAACAATCTCATTAGCCTCTGCGGTGTAATTATTGGGAATGACCGCCTGGCCTTCAATGTGCACTTTTTGGCTACCATCAGGAAGGGTTTCTATAGCCCAGTTTTCGGGATTGTTCCAGTAACCGTCCTTGTAGAAGAGGTTATCGGAGGTGAGGTCGTCCAAGTCAATAAAGATGTTGTTGTAGCCTTCAATGTCGAGCACTACGGCTTCCGCATCGGAAAGGGGCATCTCCAGAATCTCAAAGAAGACGTTAAATCCGGGTAAAGTGGTGGTCGAATCTACAACTCTCAACGATGTTCCATCGAGGTATAAAGCGGTATAGTCATTTATGTCTTTATTGAGATCGTCCGCTGTCATGTAGTTGTAATTGCCAAGGATGGAAAAGCCTTTGTATTGGTTTTCGTCGAATCTGATTTTCATTCCTGGTGGCAACGAGCGCTTGATGGTTACAGGGTAGAAATAGGGATTGTTGACATTTTCAGAAACCTTCACGAGATAGGGCTTGTCGGCATTGATTGCAGTGGTGTCCTTGAAATGGTAAACTATTACCCTGTTTTCAAAGGTGATGGTGTCGAGGACTCTCAGTGTAGCACCTTCCAAATAGGTACCCGAGAGGTTTGGCACGTCGAAAGGCAGACACAACGTATTCCACGCCACGTCTTTTGAAAGTGTCAAATTATTAATGCCAACAAGGGTGGACACGCCTTCTTGGTCATGCAGCACCATTTGGTTGTCAAGATTAACGGCATCAAGGCTGATATGATATAATTCTGTTGTCACGTGAACGACAGTGTTGCCGGAAGCTAAAAGCACAGTGAAAGCATCAAAAGCAGTACCATAAATATGGGCTGTCGCTCCATTTGTAGCGGTTATTCTCTGGATGTCATAATCCAAACCTTCTGCTGAAATGGTTCCACAAACAGTTTCCCCTGAACCGGCATAGTAGGTATAAAAGACTTCTATATCATTGATATCCTCTACATATCTTACCCCTGCCAATTCCAAACCAGGACTGTGGGCAATGATACCGCTGACATCGTATTCAGCTATCGGTTCGGGTGTTGTATCGATGAATCCGAATACAAATTTTAGATTGTCATTGTTTTCAACGGTGATGCTGTAGGCACGCTTGGCGTTACCTGCCATACTTTCAGTGATGCAATAACAATTGTTTGTGGAAGAATGAACCATACCATAGGTATTATCGAACATTCCACAGAAGGTGTAATTATTTATTCTTCCACCATAGCTTCCATTCTCAAAACAATGGTTCACAATCTGGTTGCTGGGTGTGCCGAAACAAGTGATGACACCAGCATAGGTCGTTGGATAATCAACTCCTGAATCGATATATTCGAAACGGCCATCAAACAGACACCCATTCACTGTGTTGGTAACCTTGTCGGTACCTGACGATATTGAAGCTCCAATAAAACCGCTCATTCGTGTGAAACTGCCAGTAATCAAGACCGAAACATGGCAGTTAGTGATGGTGTTTTGAACATTTTCATTCCCGTTGTCGCGGCAAAAGCCCACCAATCCTCCGACCGCAGAACGTTGTTTGGTGGTCGAAATGCTTCCTCCGACAATCAAGTTCTTGATTTCTGCATTGCGGATGGTTCTGAAAGGACCAATAAAAGCTTCGTTATAAACGCCTCCATCTCCTGTTGTGAACGCATAATTCACAATTAAGGTGTGACCGTTACCGTCGAAGGTGCCAGTGAACGGGTGGTCCCAAGTGCCCACCATGGTGTTGACTATGAAGTCTTTCATCATGATGGCATTGACCGATTGGCCAGCCTGCGTTAGTTCGTTGACGTATTCCCAGTCGGCGGAGCCAAAGAGTGGTAACGGGTCGCCGTTGGGGCACAAATCACCGACAAAAGTGACATTCGCAAACAATCCGTGTGTATTAACCCAGTCTTGGTAAGCCGAGGCGAGCACATGGAATCTCGTGGCTCTATTTGGAGCAAAGTCTCCAATGGCACTATACCAAGTAAATGGTCCAGGACCATAGTAATACACATCCTCCATACCGGTGCAGCCTTGAAACATAAATAATCCCATGGTTCTTATCGACGATGGAATAATCAAACTCTTCAGGCTGCTGCAATTCATCAGCATGCGCATAAGTCCATTATAGTCATCGGATATCGTTTGCGCTTCTTCGTTTATTTTGAAAAAGGATATATCAAGTGTTTCGAGCTTGGAGCAGTTGTAAAACATACTGTCGAAATGGACAACATTATCTGTTGTAAATGTATTCAAATTGACACTTGTCAAGTTTGAGCAGTTGGAGAACATTTTTCTCATATTCTCACAATTTTGTGTATAGAAAAAGTAAAAGTCGAGCGTGGTCAACCCTTGGCAGTCTTCAAACATTCGTCCCATCGACTTCACTTTTGCAGTGTTGAAATGTGTCAATTCAATATCTTCGCTGGTCAGATTTTGGCAGCCTCTGAACATGGAACCCATGCCCAACACTTCTTCGGTGTCGAGATATTCCCATCCGACTATGGTGTCGAGATTGGCGCAACCACAGAACCATTGGACGGTAGTCTCTGGACGGGCGAATTGGAACGAAGGGGCAAACTCAACGCTTTGAATATCGTTGGCGTGTTCTGTAATCCAAGCTGGTGTACTCTCTGTCACATCATTCCATATGTTTAAATCATAAGTGGTTCCTGTGCGCTCGCTTCGCATGCCGTCATAATAGAAAGTCAAAGAGTGGTCAGAAGCATTATATACCGTGTATGCCTCGGCATTTTCATCGTAAGTATTGTAGATGTTTTCAAAACGTCCCCAGCCGTCAGGTGTGATCCAACCCAAGTTTGAATTGGAATATAAAGCAGTGCTATAGGCTTCTTGACTGCTTTCAGGCACACATAGCATGATGCCGTATGAGTAGATCTGGCTGTCGCCAATACCTCCAGTGTGGAATTTGAATACGTCGTTGTATTCCCATACGGGCGGCGTGGTGGCGTGACAGTCGATTTTGTAAAGATACGGCAAATCGATAAATGCGCCCGTGCCGATGCTGGTGAGGGCGGAAGGCAACTCCACCTTAAGCAGTGCCCGGCAGCCTTGGAAGGCAAAGTCGCCCACTCGGGTCACGTTGGCGGGCAGATGCACTTCCGTAATCTTTGTGCATAATCTGAATGCCATATTCGAAACCTTGGTGACTGGGTATTCTTGATTATTATAAGTAATGGCTGCAGGAACCACCACATTGCCTACCGAATACTGCGGGATGCAGGCATTGTTGCCCGAGCCTAAGTAGGCTTCAGAGCCCATGATGATGTATTCGGCTGTCACCGTCTTGTCGTCAATCGTTACAGTGCCGTGCACCAAACCGTCGGCCATTGCAACAGCAGGAAGCAAATATAGCAAGCTTGCCAATATGAAGAATTTGTGTCTATTTCTCATGATGCAAAGTATTAAAGTTCGTCCAAATAATCAGATAAATGTTCTTTCATGGTTTCGATTTCATCTGTGGTCTGGTGTACAGAAGCCTTTGACAGTACCCTAATGGCTTTAAATTCCGCTGTGCCAAGGAAGAATGCTTTTCCGGAATTCACATGGTCAAATGGGAGTATATAGCCAGAGTGAAACTTGAGGACCCAGTCGGGGAAGGAGTTGCCGGCACTTTCGCGATTCACCTCGGGCACTACGGTGTCATAGCGGCTGTGATAGAGACACAGGGCATGCTGCGGTGTCCAGCCTTTGGTTAAGTTGTTGCTTGCCAAGGCAAAATGAAGGTCTTCCATCAATCCGCGATGTTCGGGCAAGGGAATACCTGCCTCCGAGGTGTAAGTGTCTGAGTAGGCTGAATATAGGGATTGGAAATAAGCTAATCCAGCTTCGTTGATGATTTGATTCAGCTTTAGCGGCCAGTTATCGCCGAAATAATTCTTCCATGCAGCTGTAATGTCATTAGTCGTTTTTTCCTTTGCGGTGAGCCAATCGAGGATGCCGCTGTTCAAGAACCATGGTTTCAGATAATCACTTACTTGGTGGTCCTTCATATAGGGGTTGTAGTCGCACATACCCTTCAGAATAAGGGGCAACACCACAGGCATCGACATAGGATCGCCTTCATTGTATTGATTGGTGTAGTACATCAGCGTGGCCATGGGGTCGTAGGGGCCGTCACCGCACACCGAGCCGGCCAATTGAAGCTCGTCGGTGAGGTCGTTCTGCTCGATGAAACGCTGGGTTGCCATCGCCACTGAGCCGCCTTGCGAGTAGCCCAAGCAGATGCTGCGCCAACCATCGCGGAAGGGGTGTCGTATGTCATCAATCCTAGGAGAGCTCTTATAAAGCGCGATGCCATATCGCACACCGTCCACCACTTGGCGGGCGGTGAGCTCTTGATAGAGATAGGGATGGGCATTGCTGCGAGTGATGCCATAGCCCTCATAGTCAGGCATGATAACAAGGTTGTAGTAGGCTCTGTCACTCTGGAGCGAATGGAATAACAGTCCGCTGCCAGCGTGATTCATCATCATGCTTACATCCGTATCATAGTTGTCGTCGGTGTATGCCGAGGGGCATTCTTTGTTGCTGGTGATGGTGACGTGGCAGCCGATGATGACATTGTTGATGTAGTCGCAGTCCTCGTCGGGCATACAAGTCAGCGCGCTGAGCAGCACAGGTCTGCCTTCAGCATTGATGGAAGGATAATTGAACCGGTACCAATAGATGTCGAGCCATGAGTTGTTGTCTTCGCCGTAGAACTCCGAGCCGTTGGAGCCGTTGCCTCGCTGGGCGTTGCGTTGGTTGGCGGTGCCACTTGGAGTGTTCCATTCGATTTGGGTCACACTGCATAGCGTGTCGGTGTGGTGGGTGAGTGAATCGGTCACGATTTTCACCTTCACCGTCATGGTGGCATGCCCCAACTCAGTGATGGTGGCATCTTCCGCATTGACCTCGGCTGGAATGTTGTCAAGCGGAACCT
>CAMYXV010000129.1 GCA_947303055.1 uncultured Bacteroidales bacterium | reverse complement strand
ACAAGAAATTCTGCTGTGACTCGTGCCGCAACAGCTATAACTACGAAAAGACCCACAAACAAGTCAATGTGATTCGGAAAATCAACGCTATTCTGGCTCGCAACCACAACATCTTGATGGAACTGAATCCTAACGGAAAAGGCTTTGCCAGCCGCCAGCAATTGACAGAGAAAGGCTTTGATTTCAAGTACTTTACGAGTACCTACACAACCAAGGTTGGCGCTGTTTACCATTTTGTATATAACCAAGGATATGTGCCAAAGGAAAACGACAGCAATGCTTTTGTTTTGGTGCAGAATACTGATTCAAATTAATAACAAAAAACTAGTATCATGAAACGGACAATTGTATCCTTTCTGCTGGTCACGCTGTTTTTCGGCGGACTTCAAGCAAAATCTGTTGATGTCAATACAGCCAAGTCGCTGGGCATCAAGTTTATGAATGTTAACACTGAAATCAAGTCGGCTCAGGCTGATTTGGTTTACACGGCCTATACCGACAATGGTCAGGCGTGTTTCTATGTCTTCGGGGTGCAGCCCAAGGGCTTCGTCATCGTTTCGGCTGACGACCGTGCGAAACCCATTTTGGGTTACTCGACTGAAAGCGCCTTTAGCTCAGAAGAAATCGCTGAGGGTTTGGAAAGCTTTTTCACCAACTATCGAGCGGGTTTCAGTCAGATGATGGCTGCCAACGAGACACGTACTGAAGAGGCTGCCAACGATTGGAATCGCCTTGCAGAAACAGGTAAAATCAACGATGCAAAGATTACAAGAGAGGTTCCTAAACTGTTGACTACCATTTGGAACCAGTCGGCATTGTATAACGACATGTGCCCAGTTGATTCTGCAGGTTCCAATTATCATGTGTATGCAGGCTGCGTGGCTACGGCCATGGCTCAGATTATCAATTTCTGGCAATGGCCTCAAAATGGTAGGGATGCGTATTCCTATCCTTGTTATCCTTATGGCAATCAGTATGCCGATTTTGAACATACCTATTATCATTACGAACTGATGCCCGATTTTTTGGATTGGACCTCCACTCCGGAGGAAATCCATGCTGTGGCTTTGTTGCAGTATCATGCAGGCGTCGGTGTGGATATGGGTTATAGTCCCCAAGGCAGTGGCGCGTTTTCACCCGAAGTGGTCGGTGCATTGGAACGGTATTTTAGGTATGATGGCTCTTTAATGCGGTTTGAACAAAAGAACTGGTATACGAGTTCGGAGTGGGATGGCATGTTGCGTGAAAACTTGGATTTAGGTATGCCGATGTATTATGCCGCAAGTGGCAGTGATGGTGGTCATGCTTTTGTCTGCGATGGCTACGACGACAACAACATGTTCCATTTCAACTGGGGTTGGCAGGGCTTGGATAACGGTTATTATGCCATCAATGGTTTTTACCTCTCGAATTATTCTTTCCCCGATGGACATGAGGCCATTTTTGGTATCTATCCGGATGCGGATTATTATTTAAGACCTATGCCCGTGGGCGATTTGCAAGTCGATGCCATATCAGCGGGAACCGACCGGATTACTTTCACGGCTCCTTCGATGACCATTTGCGAATTTGATTTGGATCAAATCGATTCTATCTTGATTCTTCGCAATAATGAGGTGATTCATAGGGAATTGAATGCTGCTGGTGGCGCACAGGTTACGTTCAATGACACCGATGCTTTGGGTATATGCCATTATACGATTTTACCTTGTGCCTATGAATTTGTGGGTGACTTCAAACGAGACACTATTTTGAATGGTCCCACCTGCGAAATGACCTTCCATTTGCATGATTCCATCGGTGATGGCTGGATTGCCAAGTCCATTTCCATCGTCGACTCACGTGGAAACGCTATCGTACGTTTGGGATTGTCAGAAGGCAGTGAGGCAACTGTCAAGGTGGAGGTGCCTTCCGACGATGAGTTGGCCTTGCATTGGGCTTATGCCATTGGCGGAAAGGATGGAGAGAGCTATTTCGAAATGTATGACTGGCGTGACCAGTTGGTTTATGCCACCTCAGGCAGGCCTTTTGTCGGGGAGTTGTGCCGATTCTACACCGATTGCGTGGATGCCGTGGATGAGGTGGTGGAGCCCGTTTTGAAGCTTTACCCCAACCCTGTCAGTGCTCAGTTGACTATCGAAGACATTGAGGTAGAGCAGGTTGAGGTGTTCAATGCGCTAGGGCAATGTGTGGGACAATATCGCCAAAACGTGATCGATCTTTCAAGTTTCGAAAGCGGTGTGTATTTCCTCCACATTTCATCGGTTGAGGGACAAGTGTTTTTCGAGAAGGTAATCAAGAAATAAAACGGAGAAGCCATGAAAAGAATATTCATCTTGCTGGCATCGGCCTTGTTGACGGTTGTGAGTTTGCAAGCTGCTCCCGTTGATGTTAATCGTGCCAAATCGCTGGGCATCAAGTTTATGAATGCCAACACAGAAATCAAGTCGGCTCAGGCTGATTTGGTTTATACGGCCTATACCGACAACGGCCAAACCTGTTTTTATGTCTTCGGAGTGCAACCGAAAGGCTTTGTCATTGTGGCTGCCGACGACCGTGCCAAACCTATTTTGGGTTATTCCACGGAGAGCAACTTCACGCCTCAGCTTCCTGATGGCTTGATGACCTTCTTCGACAACTATAAGGCTGGCTTCACTCAGATGTTCGCGAATAACGAAGAACGCACCGAGCAGGCTGTTGCCGACTGGACGAGCCTTGAAAAGACAGGCAAACTGACGGCCAAGCGAGAAAGTGTGGTTGGGCCTTTGTTGTCCTCTATTTGGAATCAGACCGATCTTTACAATAACATGGCTCCTTACGATCCCAATTCGGTTTACAGCCAGCACTGCAAATCGGGTTGCGTAGCCAACACGATGAGTCAGATTATGCGCTATTGGGAATGGCCTCGCCATGGGCAGGGTGGACACGGCTACAACGCCAACGGCTATTACGGCAACTACGGCTGGCAGGAAGCCAACTATGAAGACGCCACTTACCGCTTCGAGTTGATGCCCGACTTTCTCGACTTTGCCAGCCCGCAGGACGAAGTGGATGCTACGGCTTTGCTCGAATACCATGCCGGTGTGAGTGTCGATATGATGTATGGGGCCAATGCCAGTGGCGCCTATTCAGAAGATGTGCCTGATGCATTGATTGATTATTTTAGATATTCACCCAGCTTGATTCTCAGAGACTTGAACTATTACACATTTGACGAATGGGAAAACATGATTTATACGAACCTTGATGCGGGAATGCCATTGTATTATGCATCTTCAGGGCCTGACGGAGGACATGCCTATGTGCTTGACGGCTACGACGACTTCTATATGTTCCACCTGAACTGGGGATGGGCTGGATTCGACAACGGTTATTATCCCATCGATGGGTTTTATCTGACGTTCTATTCATTTCCCTGGAATCACAAAGCTGTTTTCAACATGCGTCCCAATCCGGAGTATTATGATGCGCCTATGGCTGTCGAAAATCTGGAAGCTTCAGTGTCGGATGGAGCCAATGCTGTAGGATTGACCTTTAATCCTGTTTACGAGACCCGCGGCGGTGAACCTTTGACCCCAATCGATGCCATCTATATCATGCGTGATGGTGTAGTGGTGGATTCTTTATTAGATGTTTCGGACCCTCAAGTACACTATACGGAAGAGTTGGAGAAAAACGGCACCTATTATTATACGGTGTATGCCATCAACGAGGCGGGGATGAGTAAGGTGGCACGTGACACCGTCATGGTGGGCAGCACATGTGACCTTCGTTTCGAACTGGCCGACACTGGCGAAAACGGCTGGGACATGTCGTTCATCGCTGTTTTGGATGAAGATGGCAAGGTCTCGCAGCGTGTGGGGCTATGGGATGGCGCCTCAGCCTCTATCACGGTTCCGGCACCAAGCGACCAAACCGTCACTTTCTTCTGGACTTACGACAACACTTGCTATTCCCACGGTAGTCTCACTGAGGTTTCCTATGAGATCTATGACTGGGACGACAACTTGATTGTAGCCTCCAATGGCTATCCACAGGTGGGCGAAATCATCACATATGAAATGAATTGCGACCCAAATGGTGTGGCTGAGCAAGAAATGGTGAATGTGCTTTATCCCAATCCGGCTTCCCATAGTTTCACGGTCGAAGGCAAGGTGAAGGAAATCAAGGTGTTTGATGCGCTTGGACAATTGATGTATCAAGGCGTCATGAATGTCGTGGAAGTGAGCTCATGGCCCAATGGTATGTATTTCGTCCGCATCCTAGATGAGAACGATACCGTCTCAACGGTGAAGTTCATCAAGGATTAACGACTTTCTTGTATTGTTCAAACATTTGCTGTCCAATGTTTTGGGCGGCAAATGTTTTTATGGCATAGTCTCGAATGGCTTCGCGGTCGTACTCTTGGCAATGGTCAAGCAAGGTGTTCATGCCTTGCAGCAAAGCGTTTTCGTCACCCGAAGGAATAAGGATGCCTCTTTCGGGTGAGAGAATCTCGGCGATGCCGCCAACAGCAGTGCTCAATACGGGCACGCCGCTGGCAAAGGCCTCCACGATGACGCAGGGCAGGTTCTCGAAGTTGGAGAACAAGACGAAGAAGTCGGCATTCTGATAGGCTTGGGCGACCTCGGCAGAGGTCTTCTTGCCGTGGAAGATAACACAATCTTCCAAGTTGTGCTCTTTCACGAAAGCCTTGAACTCGGGCGCATCATAATCATGAATGACATGCAATTCGAAGTCATCGCGCTGTTGTCTTAATCTTTCGATAACACGCAGGATGCCGCTGAAGTTCTTGGCCTCGTCACGCAAGGTAGAGATATGAAGCATTCGCTTTTTCCCGCCTTGCATGTCATTCCTACGCAGGTTTGTGGGAAGGTTGGAATCTATGCAAGGCGGCTCAGGCATTTTAAACATATCCGTATTTACCAAATTGTAAATCACCTGAAAACGGTTCTTCACCCCATGTCCCTCCATGCACCGTTGCAAATCCAGGCTGACAGGCATGATGAGC
>CAMYXV010000128.1 GCA_947303055.1 uncultured Bacteroidales bacterium | reverse complement strand
TGGCGATTTCGTTCTTCACGAAAGGTTCCACCTCGGCCTTCAGCGACTCGGGCAGAATCAGGCTCAAGTCGACGGGAGATGCGTTGGCGGGATTAAAGGCTTTCACCACGTTAGTAATCAACTCTTTGACGAAGGCCGCGTTGCCCATATTGGCTTTCACGCCTTGAGTAGCAGTGTTGGTCACCACCATCTTTTCGATTTCTTGTTTCGTCACGGCGATGCTCTGCGTGGCGGCCATCTTCACATCGGCGGCCACCTTGGTCTTCAGCTCCTCGGCCTCCTTGTTGGCCTGGGCCACGATGCGGTCGGCCTCAGCCTTGGCGTAGGCCACGATGCGGTCGGCCTCGGCTTGTGCCTTCTGAACCAATTCCTCACCGTCGTGCTTTCCTTTCGACAAGCCCTCGTTGTAAAGCTTGTCGGTCAATTCTTGCAGTTTGTCTTGCATATATTATTCGTTTTGTTTGTTATTTCTGAAATAGGTTGCAAAATTAAGCAATCCCTATTTGAAAACAAAGGGAAAACGGAAAAATAATTTTTCATTGAGATTCCCCTGACGGGGAATGGAGATTGTAGTTAATGTTTCCAGCGGCGGCTTGTCACATTTACTGCTCGTAAGCGTTACTTGCCGCCGCCGTGTAACTAGGACATGTATTCCATTCCCTTTGGGAATCTCATGGCTTTATTATTATCCAATTTTATAATACGACCCCAAAATCCGAGCGAACCACTTTGCCGGCAGAATGCGTTTCAGCAGAACGGAGAGCTTTTGCTCAAAAGAAGCAACCACATAGCCATTGAGAGGATTCTTTTTCTGGATGATTTGGCTGATTTTGCGGGCCAAAACGACGGGTTTTAAGCCACCGTTTTCGTCGTGCTCCACCTTTTCCATGGCGGTCTTGTAGATGGGATAGGCTTGCAGCGCAGCCTCGTTGTTCACCTTTTTGCGGCTGCCAGTGAAACCCGTGGCGAAGTCACCAGGGCGAAGCACTACCACCTTGATTCCCTGCTGTTTGACCTCCAAACGCAAAGCCTCGCAATAGCCTTCGATGGCGAACTTGCTGGCGGAATAGAAGCCTTGGAAGGGTAGCCCCATCAGCCCACCGATGCTGCTCAAAGCGATGATTTTGCCTTTGCCTTGATGGCGCATGTGGGGCAGCACAGCATCCACACAATGCACTAGACCCATAAAGTTGGTGTCCATCTGCAAGCGGATTTCCTCCTCGGTGGCAAACTCCAACGGACCTCCAATGCCCATGCCCGCATTGTTGACCAATACATCGATACGACCCTCTTTTTCAACGATTTCGTTGACGGCTTTTTTCACAGCCTTGCTGTCGCGAACATCAACTTGGAAGTAATGTATCTTGGGCAAAGACTCCACCTCGCGGCGCACGGTACCGTAAACGGTATGGCCTTCCTGAGAGAGCAGCTTCGCCGTTTCTAAGCCGAAGCCTGATGAAATTCCTGTGATAAAGACTACCATGTTTATCTTGTTTAACTTCGTTCATTCGGATTTGAAATCCGAATGCCTTGAGTTGGGGATTTGAAATCCCCTAATTCGATTCCGTCGGATTGCAAATCCGACGGAACCCAAGCCAATTTATATTACTCCTGCATCCTTGAAAGCTTTAGTAATCTTGTCAATCGCCTCATCCACCTGCTCGAAAGAATGCGTCGCCATCAGAGCAAAACGAATCAAGACATCCTCCTCTGGGACGGCAGGCGCGATGACGGGCGTGACAAACACACCGTCGTCCAACAGCCTGTTGCACAGCCAGAAAGCTTTCTCCGAATTGCGCACAAAGAGCGGGATGATAGGCGTCTCGCTGTGGCCTGTGTCGAAGCCATAGTCTTGGAACTGCTTGCGGGCATAGTTGCTCAAATTCCAAAGGTGCTCAATGCGCTCAGGCTCGCACAGCATGATGTCGATGGCTTTGCTTACCGATGCCACATTCGCGGGCGGCATGCTGGCACTGAAAATCAACGAGCGGGCGTTGTGTTTCAGATAATTGATGATGTCGAAGTCGGCGGCGATGAAGCCTCCCAACGAGCCGAACGACTTGGAGAAAGTACCCATAATCAAGTCCACCTTGTCGGTGAGGCCAAAATGGTCGGCGGTGCCACGTCCCTGATGGCCCAATACGCCCAAGGCGTGCGCGTCATCCATCATGATATCGGCGTTATATTGCTCGGCCAGTTCCACCATGCGCGGCAATGGCACGATGTCGCCTTCCATCGAGAAGATGCCGTCGGCCACAATGAGCTTTACCGAGTCAGGGTTGCAGAGTTTCAGCTTGGCTTCAAGGGCGTCCATGTCGTTGTGGTTGTATTTCCACACCTTGCCGAATGAGAGGCGGCTGCCTTCGATAATGGAGGCATGGTCGAGGCTGTCCAAAAGGAGGTAGTCATTACGACCACAAAGTGCCGAAACCACACCTAAGTTGACTTGGAATCCCGTGCTGAAACAAACTGAGGCTTCCTTGCCCACCAGTTTGGCCAGCTTTTCCTCCAGGGCCACATGGATGTCGAGAGTGCCATTCAAAAACCTTGAGCCAGAGCAACTTGTTCCGTATTTCTTGATAGCTTCGATGGCGGCTTCCTTCAGGCGTGGGTCATTGGACAACCCAAGATAGCTGTTCGAACCGAACATCAGCACATCCTTGCCGTGGATTTTCACCACTGTGCTCTGCTCTGATTCGATGGGTTTGTAGTAAGGATATATGCCTTTCGCCTGAGCCTCTTGTGGAGCTCTATATTTGGCGCAGTTTTGTCTTAATAAGTTCGTTTTCATATCATTATCCCTCCAATTGCTTAATATAGGTTCTGGCTCTCTTGGTCAGGTCGTGCTCAAGATAGCGCCACAGGTTCTGTACACTCGTGTTGTCTTCCAGCTCACGCGTTGATTCGATGTATTTGATACCGTTTTTGGTGATGCCTTTCGCAAACTTGTCGAAAATCATGGCATTCACGCCCTTGTTCTTGTATTTCTCTTCAATGGCGATAAGGAGCAGGTCAATAGTGTCGTTCTGCTTGAGAGCATTCAGCATGTGCATCCACCCAAAGGGGAACAAAGAGCCTTTGGCTTTCTGCATGGCTTTGGCGAGGGATGGCAAGGCCACGCCGAAACCAATCACCTGTTCTTCCGAGTCAAGGACGATGGAGACGTAATCGACGTTGATGTTGGCCAAAAACTGCTTCTTGAGGTCCTCGCATTGGCCAGGTGAAAGCTCGGAGAAACCGTGCAGCTGTGAATAGGCCGAGTTGAGGCAACGGAACACGCCGTCAAGATAAGGTTCCAGCTCCTTGCGGTTGCGGAAAGCAGCCTGATGCAAGCTGTTCTTGACGGATACCAGCTGCGCCATACGTTCGTAACGCTCGGGGATGACCTCAGGTACTTTAATAAGGTATTCCACATAGTCGGCATCCTTGGCATACCCCAAGTCCGTCAGATGCTTTTCATAATAAGGTGCATTGTATTTGCCGTAGGCCGTGGGCAGCTTGTCGAAGCCCTCCACCAACACGCCAGCAGGGTCAAACTCAAGGAAACCCATCGGGCCGCTCATCGTGTCCAAGCCATTCTTCTTGGCATATTGCTCAACGGTGTCAATCAATGCTTTGGAAACATCACGGTCGTCGATGAAATCCATCCAGCCGAAACGACAAACCTTCGCGTCATTCCTCTCGTTGTATCTGCGATTGATGATACCTGCCACGCGCCCCACCACTTGACCCCGTTCGTTGTAAGCCAGCCAATACTTGCTTTCGCAAACCTCAAAAGCGTGGTTTTTCTCAGGCGTCAGCGTGTCGCAGTCCATCGACTCAATCTGCGGCACGTAATAGGGATTGCCTTTATAGAGTTGATTCGGGAAATGGACGAAAGCCCTCAAATCCTTTCTCGTCGTAACTTCTTTTATCTGGGTAATCATTGTGCAAAAATAGGGATTTAGCAATAACCGATTATCATTTTTTCTCTTTTTTTTCAAAATTAGCCTATCGGAAAAATTTATTTGATACATTTGCAGTTTGTTTTCAACTCGAAATAATAACAACACAATATCATGTCAGAAATAAAAGGACATATCACTCAGATCATCGGCCCCGTGGTCGACGTTTACTTCGCAAGCGGCGAAGCCGACCTGCCCAAGATCCATGACGCCCTGGAAGTGGTCCGCCCCAACGGAAAGCGCGTGGTGCTCGAGTGCCAACAGCACATCGGCGAGGACTCGGTGCGCACCATCGCCATGGACTCCACCGACGGCCTCATGCGTGGCATGGAGGTGACCCTCTCGGGCAAACCCATCTCCATCCCCATCGGCAACCAGATCAAAGGCCGCCTGCTTAACGTGACGGGCGACGCCATCGACGGCATAGGCCAACTCGACCGCAGCTCGGAATATCCTATCCACCGCGAGCCACCCAAATATGAAGACTTGGCCACCTCAAAAGAGGTGCTCTTCACCGGTATCAAGGTCATTGACCTGCTGGAGCCTTACCTGAAAGGCGGTAAAATCGGCCTCTTCGGCGGCGCTGGCGTGGGCAAGACCGTGCTCATCATGGAACTCATCAACAACATCGCCAAGGGCTACAATGGCTATTCGGTGTTCACCGGCGTGGGCGAGCGTACCCGTGAGGGCAACGACCTGTTGAGAGAAATGATTGAGTCAGGCATCATCAAATATGGCGACGAGTTTGTCAAGGCGATGGAAGAAGGCGACTGGGACCTCTCGAAGATCGACAAGAAAGCCCTCGCCACCTCACAAGCCACTTTGGTCTTCGGCCAGATGAACGAACCGCCTGGAGCACGTGTCAGCGTGGCTTTGTCAGGCTTGACCGTGGCTGAGTCGTTCCGCGACGACCAAAACGACGATCAGAACGACATCCTGCTCTTCATCGACAACATCTTCCGTTTCACGCAGGCAGGTTCTGAGGTGTCGGCCCTGCTGGGTCGTATGCCTTCGGCTGTGGGTTACCAACCTACGCTGGCCACGGAGATGGGCCAGATGCAGGAGCGTATCAC
>CAMYXV010000127.1 GCA_947303055.1 uncultured Bacteroidales bacterium | reverse complement strand
AACTTGACATTGGAAGGCGTCTGGCTCTTGAACAAGTCGAAAGCCGTGAACAGTCTCGCCAAGTTCTTGCGTGGATGAAGCGAGCCAACGAACATAAAGTAAGGATTGCCGTTAGTGTATTTGGCGCGAATGGCCTCCTGCTCCTCTTCAGAAATCGGGGCAAACTTCTCATTCACACCGTTATAGGCCACGTCTATCTTCTCGGGGTCGATGCCATAGCATTCCACGATGTCCTGCTTCGAAAACTCCGAAACCGTCACGATGCGCTTGGCCTTATGAGCAAACCTCGGGAAGAAATTTTTGTAATGCCAAAGGTGAATCTTCGGCATATCCTTCGGGAAATGCTCGAAGTTAAGGTCATGGAACTGAGCCACTTGTGGCACATCAGAACGAAGGCTGAGATAGCCGTCGGGCGAGAAGAACAGGTCGGGCTGGATTTGCTTCAAGGCTTTCTTCACCGAGAACTCAAAGAACCAGATGAAGAGGAAAGGGTGTCGTGCCTGAGGGAACAGCACTATGGGTTTCACATTGTCGCCGAAGACAAACATTGGGTCAGGCTCACGGTCGAAGAGGAAGTAGAACTCCACCTCAGGATGGTCCTTCACCATGCGGAGCAAGGTTTCGTATGCCACCCAACCGATGCCTTCCAGCTTGCCTTTCAGCAACAAGCGTGTATTTACAGCGATTTTCATGGCCGGAGACCCATCAATAGCGATAGATGTCCGACTTGTAAGGACCCTCAACGGGAACGCCGATGTAGTCGGCCTGCTTCTGTGTGAGCTTGGTCAGCTTGACGCCAATCTTCTCCAAATGCAGGCGGGCGACCTCCTCGTCCAAATACTTGGGCAAGCAGTACACACCTACTTTATATTGTCCGCGTTTCTCCCAAAGGTCCATCTGAGCCAAGGTCTGGTTGGTGAACGAGTTGCTCATCACGAAGCTGGCGTGACCCGTGGCGCAACCGAGGTTGACCAAACGGCCAGAGGCCAACAAGAAAATGCAATGGCCATCGTCAAAGACGTATTTGTCGACTTGCGGCTTGATGTTGATTTTCTCCTTCAGATGCTCGGTCTTCTCGAGGCGGTCCACTTGGATTTCATTGTCGAAGTGACCGATGTTGCACACGATGGCTTGGTCTTTCATCTTCAGGATGTGTTCCAGCGTGATGACATCGCAGTTACCCGTGGTGGTGACAAAGATGTTGCCTTCCTTGACGGCCTCCTCCATCGTCGTGACCTCGAAGCCTTCCATGGCGGCTTGCAGGGCGCAGATGGGGTCGATTTCGGTGACGAGCACGCGGGCGCCATAGCTCTTCATGGAGTGCGAGCAGCCCTTGCCTACCTCACCATAACCACACACCACAACTACCTTACCGGCAATCATCACATCAGTAGCGCGCTTGATACCGTCAGCTAATGACTCGCGGCAGCCGTAGAGGTTGTCGAACTTCGACTTGGTCACCGAGTCGTTCACGTTGATGGCGGGCACCAAAAGTTCGCCACGCTCGTGCATCTGATATAGACGGTGTACGCCCGTGGTGGTCTCTTCCGAGACACCTTTCCAACCAGCTACCACCGTATGCCAGAAAGTAGGATTCTCCTTGTATGTGGCTTTGATGACGCTCATCAGTGCAGCTTCTTCAGCACTGCCCACGGGCGCATCCAGCAATTTCGGGTCGTTCTCACAGGCATAGCCCTTGTGAATCAGCAAGGTGGCATCGCCGCCGTCGTCCACAATCAGGTCGGGACCTGTGCCGTCGGGGAAAGTGATGGCGCGTTTGGTGCACCACCAGTAGTCCTCGAGCGTCTCGCCTTTCCAAGCAAAGACGGCAGTACCCGTCTCGGCGATGGCCGCGGCAGCATGGTCTTGTGTTGAAAAAATGTTGCAGCTGCACCAACGCACCGTGGCACCCAATTTGACCAAAGTCTCAATCAGGCAGGCCGTCTGAATGGTCATGTGGAGCGAGCCCATAATTTTCGCGCCTTTCAGCGGCTTTGTGTCGCCGTATTTCTTGCGCAGCGACATCAAACCAGGCATTTCGTGTTCCGATACTTCAATTTCCTTACGTCCCCAAGCGGCCAAGCTCGTATCGGCCACCAAATAAGGGAGTTTGTTATCTAAAAGTCTATTATCCATTGATTTAATTATTGTGTTTTCGTTTTGATATGAAAAGGCAAAGATAAACAAAATTCCGACACAAATTGAAAATTGCCAAGATTTCAAATTATTGTGTACTTTTGCCAACAAATACACAAATAAAAACAATACTACCATGAGTCAACCTTACACCAACATTAACATCAACCCCAATAACAAGAAAATCGGACGCTATTTCCTTTGGGGCGTATTGGCGCTGTTAGCCATTTTGGTTTTCTTCTCTTCGTTCTACACCATCCGTTCGTCAGAGCGTGGCGTGCTCTCCACCTTCGGCAAGATGAGCGACGAGGTGATCGACGACGGCTTGCACATGAAGATTCCATTCATCCAGACCATCAAACGCGTGAACGTGCAACAAAAGAAGTTCGACGGCAAGGAAAACAGCTACACCCGCGACGTGCAGACCTCGGAGGTGGAATATACCATTAATTATGACTTGGTGCGCGAGAACGTCAGCAAGTTGATGAAGAACGTCGGCGACGACTACCATAACCGCATCGTGGTGCCCTTCATCCGCTCGTCCATGAAACAAAGCTTCGGCAACTTCGCGGCCACTGAAATCGTTGAAAACCGTGATGCCGTCCGCCGTGAGATAGAAGAATCATTGCGTCAGACATTGGACAGCAACTATTTCATGAATATTCAATTCCAAATCACTAACATCGACTTCGACGACGACTTTGAAACCGCCATCAAGGAGAAGCAGGTGGCAGAGCAGAACGCTTTAAAGGCCAAGAACGTGACCATCCAAGTGGAGGAACAGGCCAAGCAAACCAAAATCAAGGCACAAGCCGAGGCCGAAGCCATGAGTATCAAGGCTGCAGCTTTGGAGAGTAACCCCAAACTGGTGAACTATGAGGCCGTGCAGAAATGGGACGGTAAAATGCCCCAGTACATGCTTGGTAACTCGGTACCTTTCATTGACTTAAAGTAATTTTCAAGAATACAAATAAACTTTTTAGCATATGAAAAAGGCAACATTTCTATTATTTTTCGCCTTGTTTTTGGGCGCTTTTCAATGGGCTTTTGCCGCTCCTTTAAAGAACATCCCCGTTCGCATCACCCAACCCGATGGCCAGGTCATCGAATGTTTTGCCTCGGGCGATGAATTCTACAACTACGTGCACGACGCCAACGGCTTCACCTTCGCGAAAGACGCAGACGGCTACTACTGCTATGCCATCCATAACAGTCAAGGCGAAGTGGTGGCTTCCCCTTATCGCGTCAACAGCGTTGACCCTGCTGAGGTCGGGCTTCAGCCCTACGTGAAGATTTCCGAGAAAGCCTATCAGCAACGTCGCCAGGAGCGCGAACAGCACATCAAGCCCATCAAACGGCCCAAGAACCGCGAGACGAACCATGGCCGTTACAACAACTTGGTCGTCTTCATCCGCTTTGCGGGCGACACTTATCACAGCACGCCCTACTCCACCGTCGACTCTATGTTCAACGCTTCCAGATATGAATCCATATCGCTACACAATTACTTCCACCACGCCTCCTATAACCAACTCGACCTCCGCTCCTTCTGCTATCCCGAACCCGACGGCGAGACCATCCTTTCCTACGAGGACATCTACCCGAAAGAATACTACATGCCTTACGACCCCACGAACAATCCCATGGGCTATCACGACGGTGAGACTGCCGAACGCGAGTTCTCCCTATTAGAGCGCGCCATCTATTACGTGGCCGACCAAGTGCCCGACACCCTCGACCTCGACTACAACGAAGATGGGTTGGTCGACAATGTGGTGTTTGTCATCAAAGGTCAACCTGGCGAATGGGCCTCATTGCTCTGGCCCCATCGTTGGTGCATCTACGACCGTTATGTGCCGCTGAACGGCCTTCAGGTTTACGATTTCAACTTGCAACTCGAAATCGGAGGCTACTTCAACGTCAGCACGCTGTGCCATGAGATGAACCACTCTTTGGGCGCGCCCGACCTGTACCACTACAACGGTGGCGTCGACCCCGTGGGTAGCTGGGACCTCATGTGTGGCACCGCCGAGCCTCCGCAACAGATTGGTACCTATATGAAATACAAGTACGGCAACTGGATTGATGACATTCCCATCATCAACGCCTACGGCACCTACGAATTGGAAGCCGACTCCTGGGAGGGCAACCGTCGCAATGCCTGTATGATTCAGCTTAACAACGACCAGTTCCTCTGCCTCGAATACCGAAACGACCAAGACCTGTTTGACTCGAATGTGCCCGATGGCGGACTGCTGATTTACCGTATCGATTTCCGTTTCGACGGCAACGCGGGATGGAACGGCCAAGACCAATTCGATGAAGTCTACCTCTTCCGTCCAAACGGCGATGCTTACAATGCAGGTGACCTCAATCACGCCAACTTCTGCGCTGAGCGGAATAGGACTGAGTTCAACCAACGCACCAATCCTGGCATTTTCCTCACCAACGGACAACCCTTTGATTGGCAAGGCTCCATCTATGACATCAGCACAAGAGGCGACCGCATGAGCTTCACCTACGGTCCACTGAACCACTTACCCGCGCCGACCAACTTCATCGCCAATGTCAACAGCCTTTCGCATCAGGTGGAACTGTCGTGGGATGCCATGCCCAATGTGGATGGCTACAACGTCTATCGTGACGGCTATGAAGTGGCCACCCAACTCACGGACACTCATTTTGTGCAACCCTACACCGATGCCGATAACGGTTACCATACCTATTACTTGGCCTCCTATCATGGCGACACCTTGTCGGACTATGCCGAGCAATGGGTGATCTTTGGCAACTATGAAACCCTCCACCTCTGCATCACATCCGATTCGCCCTACGGCACCAAAGGTGGTGAGCTGGAAGTGAGTTACAGCCTCTCAGATATGAAGACCGCGTATCTTACCCTCTATGAAGGTGCCCAAGCCGAGACCGACTTGT
>CAMYXV010000126.1 GCA_947303055.1 uncultured Bacteroidales bacterium | reverse complement strand
TGATTCTCTTTCCTGGTCCCTGGAAGCATAAACTGTGGTACATCCCTGCCGGTCTCGTCATCATTGAGTGGACCAACGTGGTGCGCATCTGTGGCGTGTTGTTGATGCAAGTCTTTTGGCCCAACATTCACATCCACCTCTTCGGCAACGACATCAACACCTTCCACCTTGCCCACGATTATGTCTTCAAACTGTTCTTCTACCTTATCATCTTCCTCATGTGGGTGCTCTGGGTGGAGAAATTCTATAATCCGTCATTAAAAGCCAAACAACATGAATAACACTCCTGTCATCTTCATCCTCGACGCTGGCGGCACAGGCTTCAAGTTTTCAGCCGTGCAAGACGCACACGAAATCATCGAGCCTTTCACCATCCCTTCAGCGGCACCTACCCTTGAAGAGGTGCTCCAGAAACTCATCACTGGATTCCACGAATGCGAGAAACGCTGCAGCTGCAAAGCCACAGCCATCAGTTTCTGCTTCCCAGGCCCTGCCGACTACCCCAATGGCATCATTGGTGACTTGCCCAACCTACCCACCTTCCGTGGTGGCGTGCCGTTGAAACAAGTGCTTGAAAACGAGTTTCATGTACCTGTTTTCATCAACAACGACGGTGACCTCTTTGTCTATGGTGAGGCCCTCAGCGGACTGTTGCCCCAGGTAAATAAGACCTTGGAGGAGCAAGGCAACCCGAAGCGATACAAGAACCTTTTCGGAGTGACCCTCGGCACAGGATTCGGAGGTGGCATAGTTATTAATAAGGTGCTGCTCAACGGCGACAATTCTGCTGGTGGAGAAATATGGTGTTCGCGCAACTGCCTCTACCCCGACACCATTGCTGAGGACAGCGTCAGCATCCGTGCCGTGCGCCGTGTATATGCCCGCGAGGCTGGCATCGTCTTTGATGAGGCACCGCAACCTTACGATATCTTCAAGATTGCCCAAGGCGAGCAGGCTGGCAACAAGGAAGCTGCCTTGAAAGCTTGGGACGAACTGACCACCGTGTTGGCCGATGTACTCTGCAACGGAATGCGGTTCGCAGATGGTCTCGTAGTCATAGGAGGCGGGCTCTCGGGCGCCTGGCCTGTGTTCATGCCCATGCTCATCCGCAAGATGAACGAACCATACAACGTGAATGGCAACACCATCCCCCGCATGGAAACCGAAGCCTTCAACTTAATGGATTCCTGCGATTTGAAACGCTTCACTGCCAAAACAGGAAAGATGGTCAAAGTGCCTTTCAGTGAGATGGAGGTATGGTACGATCCAAGCAAGCGCATCGGTGTAGGTGTCACCACGCTCGGCACTTCCTCTGCTGTCGCCGTCGGAGCATACGCCTTTGCCATGGAGCAGCTATCCCTTTGACAATCAAAAAGGAAAAATTTATCAACACCTTTTGTTGAAAAATAATCGTCCGAAATCTTCATTTTCGGACCTTCTTTTCTTGCTTCTTTATTAACTTCGCAGATTGAAAAAGAGCAAGATAAACCTTATTGCATTTGCTTTTAATTTATTAAATATCAGCAAGATGAAACCAAATCATACTCAAATGGAATTTGAGGGTGACCTTTTTAGCGGACTTGAGGAACCGGAATCCGTGCAGCCGGAGTCCAAACCATACGACAAGATTATTGAATCACGTAAGAACACCTCTTTTGCAGCCGAGCAAATTGAAAGCCAGGATGAGGTACAGGTGGTGGAGCGAAACGACGCTTCACCAGCAGAGCCTTTGCCCGTAGAGCCGACAAAAGAAGAACGGTCCAAGATAGAATACCACTCCCATCCCATCGAGGAGGTGAAGGCTGCCGCCAAGGAATATTTCCATGGCGACTCGTTGGCAGGCGACGTGTGGGCCAACAAATACGCCTTGAAAGACAGCGACGGCAACATCTACGAGCTTACCCCGGACGACATGCACCACCGCATAGCCCGCGAGATTGCCCGTATCGAGCGCCGCTATCCCAACCCGATGAAGGAAGAGGAAATCTACGAGGTGTTGAAGGATTTCCGTTACATCGTGCCACAAGGCAGCCCCATGACCGGCATTGGCAACGACTTCCAGATTTCATCACTGTCGAACTGCTTCGTCATCGGCAACAACGGAGACTCTGACTCGTACGGCGGCATCATGAAGACCGACCAAGAGCAGGTGCAACTGATGAAACGGCGCGGTGGCGTAGGTCACGACCTGTCGCACCTCCGTCCCACTGGTAGTCCAGTGAAGAACTGCGCCTTGACTTCTACGGGTGTGGTGCCTTTCATGGAACGTTATTCCAACTCCACCAAGGAGGTAGCCCAAGACGGTCGTCGCGGCGCCCTGATGATGACCATCAGCATCAAGCACCCCGACTCCGAGGCCTTCATCGATGCGAAGATGACCCAAGGCCGCATCACCAACGCAAACATCTCGGTGCGCCTCACCGACGAGTTCATGCAATGCGTCAAGGAAAATAAGCCTTTCGTCCAGCAGTATCCCATCGACTCGCCCAATCCGAAATACACCAAGGAGATTGACGCCCGCGCCTTATGGAACAAAATCATCCACAACGCGTGGAAGTCGGCCGAGCCCGGCGTGATGTTTTGGGACACCATCATCCGCGAGTCCATCCCCGACTGCTATGCCGACCTTGGTTTCAAGACCTTGAGCACCAACCCCTGCGGTGAGATTCCACTCTGCGCCTATGACAGCTGTCGTCTGTTGGCCATCAACCTCTATAGCTATGTCGACCATCCGTTCACGCCAGAGGCAAGATTCAACCATCAACTGTTCTCAAAGCATGTGGCCATTGCCCAGCGCATGATGGACGACATCGTCGACCTTGAAATCGAGAAGGTGGACGGCATCTTGGCCAAAATCGCAGCCGACCCCGAAGACGATGAGGTGAAGCGCACCGAGGCCAACCTCTGGAAACACATTAAGGAGAAATGCCTGCAAGGGCGTCGTACGGGCATCGGCATCACCGCCGAGGGCGACATGCTCGCCGCCTTGGGCAAACGCTACGCCTCCGATGAGGCCATTGCTTTCTCCACTGAAATCCAGAAATTGTTGGCTTACAATGCCTACCGTTCTTCAGTCAATCTGGCCGAAGAACGCGGCAAGTTCCCTGTTTTTGACGCCAAACGTGAAGAAAACAACCCCTTCATCCAACGCTTGCGCGCTTTGGACGAAGGCCTCTACCAAAAGATGTGTCGCGTAGGTCGCCGCAACATTGCCATGTTGACCATCGCTCCCACAGGCACCGTCAGCATCTGCACTCAGACCACTTCAGGCATTGAGCCGGTCTTCATGGTGGCCTACAAACGCCGCCGCAAGGTGAACCCCAACGACAAAGATGTCCATGTGACCTTCACTGATGTGACGGGCAATTCGTTCGAGGAATACAACGTATTCCACCACAAGTTCATCACCTGGCTTGAGGTGAATGGCTATAACGTGGACGAAGTGCTGCATTACGACGACGAGAAACTCAACGACGTCATCGCGCAGTCACCCTACTACAAGGCCACTGCCAACGACATCGACTGGGTGAACAAGGTGAAGATGCAAGGCTCGATGCAGAAATGGGTTGACCACAGCATCAGTGTGACGGTTAACGTGCCAAAAGAGACGACGGAAGAGCTTGTCAGTCAGATCTATATGACCGCTTGGGAGAGTGGTTGCAAGGGCATGACCATCTATCGTGATGGCTCACGTGACGGTGTGCTGGTCTCCAAGGACGAGAAAAAAGACAGCCCTTCGACAGGCTCAGGGTCCTCAAAAGAAGCCAAAGCCAAGGATGGTACCCGTCCCGACGACATCCACGAGAACTCTGCTCCCCCGCGTCCGAAGGAATTGGAATGCGACATCGTGCGTTTCCAGAACAACTATGAGAAATGGATTGCCTTCGTCGGCAAGTTGCATGGCAAACCTTATGAGATCTTTTTGGGCAAGGCCGAGGACTTCTTCCTGCCGCCTTATGTTGAAAAAGGCATCATTATCCGCGAGAAAAACAAAGGAGAGAGTTCCCGTTACGACTTCCGCTACACCGACAAGGACGGTTACGAAGTGATGATGCAAGGCCTGTCGCGCTCGTTCGACAAGGAGTATTGGAACTACGCCAAGCTCATCTCAGGCATCTTGCGTCACGGCATGCCCATCCAGTATGTGATTGAGTTGGTGCAGAACCTCAACGTGGAGGAAGAGAGCATCAACACCTGGAAAAACGGCATCGCCCGCGCCTTGAAGAAATACGTGCCTGATGGAATGGTTGATGAGAAGGAGAAATGCCCCACTTGCGGTGAGAAACTCGTCTTCGAAGACGGCTGCAAGCACTGCCGCAACTGCGGCTATTCCAAGTGCGGATAAGAAGGAAACAGTTGTTTTTTTATCTTCATAATGGCAGGTCGCCGACGCTTTCGCGCCGGCGACCTAATTTATTCAACTCTATTGTACCCCAAAGGGGGTATTCACATCCTTACCCCAAGAAACAAACACAAAGTTGGCAACATAAGCTGCCAACTTTAAGCGTTAAAGAGTAGGAAAAGAAATTACTTTTATTCCTCGTTGCGTTTTTTACCAACAAGGTAAGCAGCGCCAAGGGCGGTCAACACGGCAATGCCAGTGCCCAGAGGGGCGTTCTGGTCACCAGTCTCACCGTGGCCAGGCATGCCAGGGCCGAAACCACGATTGCCATAATAACCGTTGTCAGGCTCGCTGCCACGCTGGAAAAGGCCACCGCCGTCAGCGAAGGTAGTCATGCTCAGTCCGAGGAGGATTGCAATTGTCAATGCCAATTTCTTCATCTTTGCTTCAATTTTTATATTCAATTTGACTTTTCTTTATTATTTCATTTCAAACGAGATGGTTTTCTTCCCGTCTTGCTTTCGGGCTGCAAAATTACAAAAAAAATGGAACATACAAGCGATTTGAGAAAAATATTTTTTTTCCTAAAAAAAGCAAGTGCTTGATAGCATTAATAAAACGCCAAAGCCGGCAGCTTACGCCACCGGCTTCGGTTGTCAAAAAGTATAAAAAGGAAACCTTATTCTTTATTCCTCGTTACGTTTCTTACCAACAAGGTAAGCAGCGCCAAGGGCGGTCAGC
>CAMYXV010000125.1 GCA_947303055.1 uncultured Bacteroidales bacterium | reverse complement strand
TCAAGCAGGACATAGGGCACCCACGGCACATTGTAATAATTGTCTCTCACGCCCACTTCCGAATAATAATACGGGTCGCCGTTACCAGGAAAATTCTCTGGATATTTCGTATATGTGAACTTGCCGGGGTTGTTTTGTGTGAACTGAAGCATCTGATTGTTGACATTGACACACGGACCACACGTTGAAGCCGAGAAATGTTCAATCATGGGAACGCGCTCCGTCAGGCCAATGTTGACTGAAACGGTCTTTGAAAGAACATTGTTTTCAGGGTCGTCATCAGTCGCTCCGTTGATTTTCAACAAATTGACAGTCAACAGATAGTTGTCAGCTTCAAGGAAAGTCGGGGTGGCGAAAGTGAAGGTTTCGGCTGCAAGTGGTTCCATGTTGGTCTGAAAGGTCTCGGTAACCAATTCGTGTCCTTCAAACTGATAAGATGCCTCAAGTGAGTTGATGACATGGCTTCCCTTGTTGATGAGCCTGAAAGCTACAGCGTTGTAGCCAACTGTCACCAAATCGGGCACTTCTATGGCATCCAAATCGCCATCGGAGTCTTCGAGATTGTAAATGACAATATCATCAAAATACCAATAATCGATGTTCAAGCAGTTGCCGCTGTAATAGATGCAAAACTGCACGTTGGCTTGTCCAATGTCGGGAGTCTCGACCATTTGGCGGACTTCATACCTGCCATCGGCATTATAGTTCTCCGACCATGCGTCATTCCAAGTAGCGCCTCCATCGGAAGTCGTGGCGATGCCTAAGGTATGTGAACCAGAATAGTTGTCGAGATAATGCTTGAAAGAGACAACAACATTGCTTTTTCCAGTCAAGTCAATGGCAGGCGACACAAAACGGCTTGTCCCGATAAAAGTCGGGTTGTGTTGAAGCATCAACTCGTTCTTCTCGCCACCAGCATTACGTGTGTCGCTGATCGACCAGTTGTTTTGTCCCATGCCTGCAATGGTCCACCATGAAGGGATATTGTTGCCGTTAAATGACTCGCTAAGCAACAAAGCCCTGTTTTGGCCTTGCAAAACCATTGCGAAAAACAAAGGCAAGACAAGTAAAAAACACTTTTTCATCTTGTTGCTTATTGAATTGCGACTTTTTTCACGATGACGCCTGCCTTGGTTTCAATGCGAACCAGATACAAACCCGTCTGATATCCAGCAATATCTATAACAATCTCATTGCCCATGGCTTGATAATGGCCAACTTCTCTTCCAGTTAAATCAAAGATGCTGATATTCAGCAGATTATTTGCAGAAACATTTAAGACGTTTGTCGCTGGATTTGGATGAATCTGAGCATTTTCTGCACCAAGTTCAACAACTGAGACGCCATCGTTTGAAATCAAACCACGAATCAACCAAGTGAAAGGAGGCATGCCTACGGTAGAAGCATCGGACCATTCGCGGCCATCTTCAGAAATCCAACGGCTGTTGGCATCGCCACAATCGTCGGCAGCAGGAATGGTGAATTCACCGTCCGTGTTGTTAAAAGTAATCCATAGGTTCTTCGTTACATCCAAAACGACGGGCGTTTCAAGTTGGATTATAGCCCAATCGTTTGTTCCTGCAACACTGTATTGTTGCGTGTAAACCATGTCAAGAGGACCTGTTGTGTTATTATCTTGATAGATAATCAGATAACCATTATATGGGGTGTGGTCCCATATCTTGATTTGTGTCAATTGATAACCGTCAAATTCGGCTAATTGGCTTGGTGTGAACATGTTGCCCCAATAAATGGGGTCGCCGCTCAGAAGACCAATATCGGTCAAAAAAGAGCCGTTATCGTATTCCAGCCAAAATTCATCCCTTTCCTGGGCGTTTACATTGAATGATGCCATGACTAGCATTAGCGTTAGGATTGTAAAGAACTTTTTCATGAGATTTAGGATTTAATTTGTTAATAATGAGTTATTTGAAATGTTACTGTTTTGCATGGATGATATAAGATAAAGAATAATTATGTTGCAAATATAGTTTTTTTTCCTTCCCATAACACGAAATATTGTAATTTAGCACCATCAAAAAACACAACAAAAATGAACACTTATTCCATAGGAATCGACATTGGCGGTACCAACACCGACATCGGGTTGGTGCGCGACGACGGCCAAGTGATGGCCAAAAAGAACCTCCCGACCAACAAATACTTTGACGCAGACCTTTATGTGTCGGATATTTATGACCAAATCGAGCTATTGATGCAAGAAAACGGCATTGATGCCATTGAAGGCATCGGCATTGCGGCACCCGTGGGCAATTATTACACGGGCTGCATCGAGAACGCTTCCAACCTTAACTTCAAGGGCATCGTTGACCTTAAAGCACTTTTCAAGGCGCATATCGACGTGCCGGTGGTGGTCTCCAACGATGCCAACGCAGCCGCTTACGGTGAACTCATTTATGGTGGTGCCAAAGGCATGAAACACTTCATTATGTTCACTCTCGGCACGGGTGTGGGCAGCGGTGTGGTGGTCGATGGCAAGCTGGTGTTGGGCAAGACGGGTGGTGCAGGTGAGTTAGGTCACGCCATCCTTATTCCTGAAGGGCGTCTATGCGGCTGTGGCAACAAGGGCTGCCTTGAAACTTATACCTCAGCGCGAGGTATCGTACAAACGGCAAAGGAGCTCATCGAAAGCACGCCTGAATACGATGGTGCACTTCGCAAAGTCGCTCCTGAGGAACTCACCAGCAAGATGGTGGGTGATGCGGCCAAATACGGCGACCCCTTGGCCATCAAGGTGTTTGAGAAGACAGGCTATCTGTTAGGCATCGCCATGGCCAATGCCGTGACTTTCAGTGGCCCTGAGGCGGTCTTCCTGTTTGGTGGTCCCGTGAAGGCAGGCGACGTGCTGCTCAATCCCGTGCGCAAGTCGTTTGAGGAGCATCTTTGCTTCATCTTCAAAGGCAGTGTGGAGATTCGTGTTTCCGAGTTGCCCGACAACGATGCCGCCATCCTTGGCGCCGCGGCTTTGACGAAGGCATAGAGAAAGAATTTTGTACAAATAAAGCCACCGAAAACCTGTTTTCGATGGCTTTATTATTGCATTTACACTTATTTTACCTTTCCACTGGCGCAAACAGCTCCATTCGGATGGGTTTGCCGTTCTGAAGGACACCACGAAGAATGAAGGTGATGCCGTTCTCGTCCTCGGTAAGATACATCTTTCCACTCTTAAAAGGCGATTCGTCGGGGTATTCTGTCTTGATATGGGTGCCCGCTTCAGTAAAGGAACCGCTTACCCCATCTGGTGAGGCGTTCCATTCGAGGCGGTTTTGGAACTCGAAATGCAATGTGAGGTCTGACTTTTCCGTCAAATCAACGACTCTGCCCAACATCTCATAAGGGATGTCCTCAAAACGGAAAGTGTATGTGGAACCAAATAATCCACCTGAATTTGCCACGATGGCATAATGGTCCTCAAAAGGAGGCTCAAAGTGGCAAGTCATGGTGACGTGACTGTTGATAAAGTAGAGTTTATTGGTCCCTGGATCCAGATACTGCATGTCATCAGCGTCTTTCACGCAGGAGCCCAGTGTTACCGAAACAAGCAGCAACATTATGATTTTCAATGTGGTTTTCATAGTCTTGTAGTTTTAGAAATGATACTCATATCCCACCGAGAGCATGGCGTCAATGAACGATTTGCATGTCCAATGCTCCTTCTCTTGGTAAGATGTGTGATAAGTGACATTATTGAAGCCGATTTGGTTTTGGAGACCCAGACGAAGATGGCTGTTGTCCGACAAACGGATGCGCCCGCCAATTTCCGTTGAAGTGCCGAAACCGAAGTCTTCATGACATCTTTCGGTGAGCCAAGGTTGGGTGCTCCGCTCCAGATAGGGACCGAAATTCGCATAGAACCAGTTATAGGTGAACTCAACGCGTACGGGGACGCGGAAATAATGGTGATGACCAGGACCTGTTTCTCCGGCCCAATTTGCGGGATTGTCGGAATGGTCTTTCCGGTATTCGTATTCAACGCCGGCCAGCAGCGACAAGTAGGTATTGAAGTTGTATTTGGCATCTACCCCCGCGTCGACGCGAACCATTCCGTCATAAGGGAAATACAAAAAGTCAAGTGCCGCTCCCGATTTTACATGAGGGATTAGCGACCAATCTCCTTTGTCTTGTGCCTTTGCAGAAAAACAGCAAAGGATAGCTATAGCCAAAGTGACCAGTATACGCTTACTGAAATTGATTGTTTTCATAACTTGTTGATTTTAATTACTCGTCATGCCTTTTCAACACGACATTTTGTTCCTGTTCGGCTGTCCACAAGTCCAGTCCCCTACTTTGGTAATAGAAATAATCATCCTTCGTGGTCTCGAAAGAAATTCCATAAGAATTGTCCTTATTAGGCTTGAAAGATACTTCATAAATTCCGTTCTCATCAGTGTATGTGCCTTCAACGGGAATGGTCATGCCCATAAATTGGGCGCGTGTCACTTCAACCAAGACACCTTCCCAAGGTTGTCCATCCTTGTCGGTCACTTGACCACTGACGGTGATTTTTTCGGGAAGCACATACACTACTTTGGTGCACGAGTTGCAAAGCAGCATGGCAGCAATTATGATTATCGATTTTGCTATTGTTTTCATAACTTGTTGATTTTTAATGTTTAAACTCATAACTCAATATCAATCCTAATCTAGGTTCAAATCCACCAAAATCACCTAACAACTTGTTAGCGTCTTTACTGGATGTTGCACCCAAATAGGTCATCCCATAAATTCCTTTATAGCAGTGCCATTTATAGCCTAAAGTAAAGGAGAAACCGTAAAAACTCTTAAGTCTTACCCGTTCTGACGTCTCACTCATAAGGTGTTTGCCAAGAACGCCATAGTTCACGCCGCCAAAAAAGCCTTTGTAGAAATAATACTTTAAGCCGACATCGAACCCTAGATAAGGATTGCCAACTTTTTCCTTACCTTTTAATCTTCCATAGTAAAAAGTACTTCCAATGGCAGCATTGGCTGAAATACTTTTGTACCGAAGTTCCGTCCCAATGCCTGCCACGCCACCTAAATTGGTGTAGTTACCCAAACCGGCATACACCGAAGGGCTGATTTGTGCCTTTGCCGAAAAACAGCAAAGCAAAGCTATGGCCAAAGTGACCAGTAT
>CAMYXV010000124.1 GCA_947303055.1 uncultured Bacteroidales bacterium | reverse complement strand
AATGTAAAAGCGGCCATAGTCATAGGCCTTAGGCCATAGTAAATCAATGTCTCACAACAAATCTCATTGTCTGTTCACCAGCCTTCACGACATAAACGCCGTTCTCATAGCCCGTCGTGTTGATGCGGAGTTCGCTGCCGTTGGCCTCAAATTCGTCCACCTTTTGGCCGATGGCGTTATAGACGCGCACCGTACCAAGGTTTTCTCCATCGAGGGTCACAAAGTCATTGGCGGGATTGGGGAAAAGCGTGGCCGAAGCCTCGTTTTCTTCCACCGACCATGCGTGTTCTACCATCACCGTGAAACTGGCGTCAGGCAAGTTACTTGACACAGTGACAAGGTCTTCGATATATTCAGGAGCATTTTTCCCAACCATATCGCATACCATAAACATAGTGAGAGATTCACCTCTCGGTAAGGTGATTTCAAGATCGTCAGGACACCAATATTCTTCGCCGTTGATAAGGAAAGTAATCAAACAGAAATTATTCCATTCGTTGGTTTCTTGTATACTTTGGATGACGGCATCCTCTGCAGTGTTGTTATAAACAGTGAATTCAGTAGGTGTGGCATAAGGCAATTCAATTGTATCCATGCTGAAAGTCAGTGTTTCTTCATACGGGCACTCATGCTGCTCATAGCCTTCTGTGTTCATGGCATTAATAATGTATTCCAGTGTGGGCGGATAGATGTCGCGGTTGGCGAAGGTGTGGTCGGGACGGATGAGCATGATAGTGGGATAGTAACCCACGGGGATGTCTTGTGCAATCTGATTGCCGCCACCGTCGCGGCTGATGGTGGGATACTGCACGCCGAATTGGTCGACCCAGGCTTGGCAAGCGTCATCATGACCGTTGGGCGAGATTTCCATGAAGAACACATCGTTCGCGTTGCAGCCATAGAGACGGTAGGCTTCTATGACATCTTGCATGGGCTGCTCGCTGAACGGGTCGCCGGTAAGGAAGAAGTTGATCAGCACGGCCTGACCTGCATCAAGGATGTCGTAAAGGTGGATGGTGTTGCCATCGATGTCGGTGGCAGTGAAGTCGGGCATGATTTCTGTGCCACCGCCTGGCGTAGTGGTAACCGGCTCTTGGACGACCTCGCCAAGGTTGCCGTCAATGTCGGCAGGCACGGCATAGATGACATATTCCGTGTTGGGTGTCAAATCGCCAAAGGTGTTGGAGATGACTCCCGAGCCAGGCATACCGTAGTTCCAAAGGTATTCGGGAAGGTCTAGGCCAGCGATGCCCATCCATTCCTGAATTTCGGCTTCTGTGGCCATCATGTAGGCATAGGAGGCGCAGTCTTCATTGGGCGTGAAGGTGGCCGTGACTTCAGTCTCCAGCACTTGGTCGACGGTGATGCTCACCTGCGGGTCGTAGCTCGGCGTGTTGCAGTCGTGCTGTTGCAGTCCGAGTTGTTCCAAAGCGTTGATGACCGTTTGGGCATTGTTGATAGGCCACAAGTCGTTGATGACGATGGAACGGTCAGGGGCGATAAGGATTACTGTGGGGAAAGCAGGAATGTTGTACATGCTTGAGCCACAGATGGTAGAACCGCCAGCAGGACCGCTAATGGTCGGGTATTCCACACCGTAGTTTTGGCACCAGGTTTGGCAGGCGGCATCGCTGTCGCGGTCAGAGATTTCCATGTAGAACACATCGTGCATGTTGCAACCCATGGCGTAATAGGATTCGACGACTTTCGGTGTGGCTTGCTGGCAAGGGCCGCAATTGACAAAGAAGAAATCGATGAGCACATACTGGCCGCCGTCGAGGATGTCGAACAGGTGAACTTCAGTGCCGTGGCAGTCAGTAGCCGTGAAGTCGATGGCTTGTGAGAGTGGACATTGCGCTTTCAGGCCGAAACCAAAGGCCAGCGCGAGAATAAGGGTAAATAGTTTTTTCATAATGAATGGTATTAATTTGTTGTGATTCCGATGCAAAAGTAAAAAAAACTCTAAACTCTCAACTAATTATCACGATAATCCTTCTTCTTCTCATACTTCAAATCCTTCAACGCCTGAGCCTTCACGTTGATGGTGAAGTTCCAGCTCTTGTAGCTGCCGATAGGAATCCAGTTGAAGCGCATCTCCCAGCAGTGCAAGTCGCGGTAGACGCTGAGATTGGTATACGAAAGCTTGTTATTGACGAAATCCCAGCCTGTCGAGAAGGTGAACTTCCATTTGGGGGTGAGGCTGATGTCGCCATTGAGGCCGATGGTATGGACGTAAGTGTTTGTCGCTATGCCCATAAAGGCAGCATAGGCGATGGAAGTAGTGTAAGTCAGGTTGTAGCTGAGCGATAGCGACCACGGTGTGGTCCAGTCGATGTAAGCATTAGGATTGCCCAAGATTTCATTCAACTCATCTGGGTCGAAATTGCCCGATTGTCGGGCATTTTGGTTAATTTCGTTGCGCAATTCATTGGAACCCTTCTCCCCTTTTAGCTTCTTGAGGTCATTCTGATTGAAGGAATAACTCATGCTGAACCGCCATGATGAACCAGTCTTACGGAACAGTCGTCCGTTGTCAACAACCTCGAAACGATTGATGCGGCGGCCCAATGAGTCGGCTGCATAGGGATCCCATGTACTGCTGTAGTTGATGCCCAGTTTCTTGAACAAGGTAGTACGTCCACTAATCGAAACCGGAGAAAAATTGACCGAGTCCTTGGTCACGTCATAATTGCCCGAGATAGTAAATGATTCCAAAATGGGGATTTTCTTCACCCCTGTAATAGTGTCAGAACTAGACGGTACCTTGATTTCCAAATTGTTGGCAAAGCTATAAGTCAATAGCCCCTGTTGGGTTTGCGAAGGTGTGCCATATAGAGCTCTGCCATACTTGTTGTAAATCTGCTCCTTGCCATTACCGTCAACGTATGAACCATAAATGCCCCATTTGGGATCACCGAAGTTGGGACGATAGGAAAAACCAATGGTTGGAGTGAAGACATGACGGATGGCGCGGATGGGACCTTGGGCAAAGTTGACCATACCATAGATTTTCGTGGTGAGGTTGGTACTTGCGCTGAAGTCCACCAAGTTGCGGAAGCCATGAATGGTGTCCGTCTGCAGATGCCCCGTCGAGTCGCTGTCATGTATCCATTGCTGCTCGATGTGCTTGAAATACATGTAGTCGTTCAACGTCAAGGAGTTGGTCCAAGAGAAATGTTTGAACAACTTGATGGTGGCATTGATAGGTAACCTGTGAGAGACACCCATTTGCACATGGTCGCGGAAAAACATTCGGGACCACTCTCCGAAATTGTCGCTGAAACCATGGAAAAGCACCGTGTCCACATCGTTGATATAGGCCTTTCCATTCATCGTATAACTCATGCTCATGCTTTGGTACCAGTGTTTCTTGCCTGTCTTACCGACATTCTTCAGAGGATAGAACGTGTTGACTGACAAAGTGAGCTCAGGCAAGGAAGCCGTCACCTGCCGTGTCATTGTATTCTGACTATGACTGGCATTAAGAGTGAGGTAAACCTTACTCGCAAAATTGGTCTGATAGCTAATGCTTGATTGGAAGGTATTGCTCAGCTGATCGTTAGTGGTTTGTGCGTTGTACTTGTTGAAGTTGGAACTCACAATATTCACGTTGGCCGAGAAGCTCCGTTTGGGGTGGGCTTTGGGGTCTTGCTTGTGTGTCCACTGTATCTTGAAGTCGTTACTTTCCTGATAGTCGGCGGCACCTTTCGTACCTATCTTATTAACAGCGAAGCCCAAAGCCATCGAGCCATTAAATCTGTATCGTTTGTTGTAGCGAAACGTCGGCTTGATGCCCCATGAACCACGCGTGTAGATGTCGCCCAGAACCTGCAAGTCATAATAGTCGTTGATGGCCCAGTAATAACCACCGTTTTCAAGATAGAAGCCTCGATTGGCCGACTCACCATAGGTAGGAATGATGAGACCCGATTTCTTGCCTTTTGTATTAGGAATGATGGCGAAAGGCAAGGCCAATGGCAAAGGAACGTCTGAAATGGTCATGTAAATGGGTCCCGTGACTATTTTATCATCAGGGATGACCTTAGCCTTGGTGAACTTGAACTGGTAATGCGGGTGTTCCTTAAGGTCGCAGGTGGTATAACCACCCGTGCGGATATTGATGGTGTTGTCGTCCATACGTTTGACGCGCTCGCCATGCAGGTAACCCCCTTGTTCCTCAGTCCAAACCTTAGTGATGATGCCTTTCTTAGACTTGAAATTATAATTCATCTCAATGGCTTCGAAAGTCGATTCACCTTGTGTAAAGACGGGCCGCCCTTGGATTTTACCTAATGAATCTGTGATGCCTCGAGCTATACAGGTGCTGGTCTCCAGGTCGAATTCAAGGTAATCAGCCTTGAGGGTGATATCATCATATTTGGCCTCAGCGTTGCCGAAGTAATAGATTTTCTTTTTGTTCATGTCACGATACGACGAATCGGACGCCGAGCAAATCACCTTCGTCTCAATGGCCGATTCCGAACGTTTCGACTTGCGTCGAGGTTTAATTTGTACTACCGTATCTTGACGCAATGAATCCACTTGAAGACTGTCGGTGGAGAAAGTCAAAGAATCGGAAATAGCAAGGCTATCCAAAGGGAAAGCCAAAGAATCAGCAATGGATAGGGTAACCGTGTCGGATGGGATGGAGTCCAAAGCCAATGTTATCGTATCAACAATACGTTCATTGACAATAGCAGTACTGTCAATTGTCGATACTTCGAAATCGTGGTTATCTTTCTCAGTATGAGATAATTGCTTACAACCATAAAACAACACGACCATCACGACGAGCCAAGAAAAGGCTGCCTTGCGAAAATATTTCTTATGTGCCGTGCGTTCTGTCAAAGTGAAAACAATTACTTTTGTGCGATTGAATTACGCTGCAAAGATAGTTTTTCTTCGCGCATTAATAAACGAATCAATATGATAGAACGAAAGATTTCGCGATTTGGTGTTTTAGCCCTCCTTTTTCTGATACCTGTATGGTCCTTTGCACAAAAGGGCGAAAAGATACAAACCATCGTCATCGATGCAGGTCACGGCGGCAAGGATACGGGTGCTTTGGGCAAAGTTAGCAAGGAGAAAGACCTCAACTTGGCCGTTGCACTTAAGTTTGGTAACTACATCACGGAGAATTTACCCGATGTGAAAGTGGTTTATACGAGGACCAAAGACAAATTCGTGGAGTTGAGTGAACGCGCTGCCATCGCCAACCGTAACAATGCCGACGTGTTCGTCTCCATCCACTGCAACTCCACTGAGACGGCCAACT
>CAMYXV010000123.1 GCA_947303055.1 uncultured Bacteroidales bacterium | reverse complement strand
GGGGTAAGAGGTGTAACTATTTGTCATAGGCGTTTGTTAGGTTAGACTTTACCTTTTAAACGCCATCTTCTTGATATTATTATGTACCGAAGAAATATTTTTTCTGTTTTTTTGGCTCGGCAGGCTATTAGCTTTTAGCTGTTAGCAATTAGCCATTTCACGGCTGGCTAACAGCTAATGGCTAATAGCTAACAGCCACTCGCCCTTTAGCCAAAAGCTTCAATAGGTGAGGGTCATGTTATTGGCAACCATCATCTTACGCAAGTTGATCAAGGCGTAGCGCATACGGCCCAGCGCGGTGTTGATGCTCACGTTGGTGATGTCGGCGATGTCCTTGAAACTCATGTCGTCGAAGATGCGCATGCGGAGCACCTCGCGCTGCTCGTCGGGCAGGAAGGCGATCATGCGGTGCAGGTCGGAGTGGACCTGGTCGACAATCATGCCCTGCTCCACCGAGGCGTCGGTAATCGGCACGTTGTCAATGTAGTTGTAGTCCTCGCTCGACGACTCCACCGTGGGAATGCGGTTCTCCTTGCGGAAATGGTCGATGACAAGGTTGTGGGCGATGCGCATGGCAAACTGCACGAAACGTCCGTCGTCCTTGTAGCCCTTCGACTTGATGGTCTGGATGACCTTCACGAAGGTGTCCTGAAAGACATCATCAGCCAACTGCTTGTCTTTCACGAGCGTGAGTATGTAGGAATAAACTTGTTTCTGGTATCTACCAATCAATAATTCAAAACTGTGAACATCACCGTCCTGGTAGCGTTCAATCAGCTCTTTGTCGCTTTTCACTATGTTGGACATTGGGTCCCCCTTTCTTTGTGCACTCAACTTAAGTGCTTGTTAATAAAGGGTATAGATCTTTCGATAGCGTCAGTTTTAGTTTTGAATTCGTTGGTTATTTCGGTGCAAATATACGGCTTTTTTGAAAAAACAAACAAAAATCGTGATTTTTTTTGCCATCACCACAATAATTTTGTTGAAAACGAGTAGAACGGCAATGCCTTTTTCATACAGTGTTTATTCGCCTTGATCAGGAATAGGAATGCCTTCAGCACAAAGATAGCCTTCAATAGCATAAAGAGGCAAGTTTTCCATCCAACCTTGGTCGATGTAGTTTTTCATCGACACCCGAAGGCCTTTCAGATTAGGATGCTCATCTATGTATGTCTTCAAGGATTTTGCCTTGACGTTTTCTTCGGCCTTGGCCTCAACGGGGATGACACGTTTTTCCGTCTGGACGGCGAAGTCAATCTCCACCTCGGATTCGTTGGTGGAATAATAGAAAGTGGGGATTTGGATGCGAGCCAACTGCTCATTGACGTAGCACTCTGTAAAAGCACCTTTGAACTCTTTAAAGATATTGTCACCTACGAGCATCTGTGAGGCTGGTACGTCAGTCATAGCGCCCAATAACCCTACGTCCAATGGGAAGATTTTAAAGACATCGAAATCTTCGTAGAAGTTGAGGGGATATTCTATCTTGGAGACGCGGTGAACTTTGTATATGAGACCGACATCTTTGAGCCAAGTGATGGCCGCTTCGAAGTCTTTGGCACGACCACCTTTACGGACGGCGCCATAGATGAACTTCTTGTTTTCTTTGGCCAAATGAGACGGTAGCGAGTCCCAAACCATCTCGATGCGTGGCACTTCCTTTTTGGGAGCGTGTTTAGAGAAATCCTTACGGTAACCGGCGAGGATGTCTTTGTGAATCTTGCGAACGGCCTTAAGGCCCTTCCCCGCAATGTATCCAGCAACGGCTTCTGGCATGCCTCCAACATAATAGTATTGGCGAAGAATCTCGATATACTGTTGGCTCAAGGTGTTCACAGCAGGCCAATCGCAGTCAAGTAGTAACCGAGTGAGTTTTTCGTTGCCAGTGGCATTCAAAAACTCATGCAGAGACATCGGGAACATCCTGACCAGTTCCACCATACCTACAGGGAATGACTGGCCTTCGTGGATGGAAATGCCTAAGAGCGAGCCTGCTACAGCCACGTCATATTCTGGGAAATCCTCTTTGAAATATTTGAGGCAACCAAGGGCTGCATTGCTCTCCTGAATTTCATCAATAATGACGAGTGTATCGACTGGAACGATGTCTACGCCCGTGTGAGCTGAAAGTGTACGGATGATACGCTTGATATCGTGGTCCGGCTCAAAGATGGCTTTGGCCACAGCATCCTTGTCTAAATTAACGTAAGCGACGCTTTTATACTCATTGGCTCCAAACTCCTTAAGTATGTAAGTCTTACCAACTTGACGAGCTCCATCAAGAACAAGAGGCTTATGGTCTCTACGAGATTGCCAATCAATAAGTTTTGTATAGATTTCTCGTTTCATAAAACAAAAATTATGACGAATATCAGCTGCAAATATACAAAAATTCGGACGAATCAAACCACAAAATCAACAAAAATTCGGACGAATCACGAAAATGCTGCATGGCTTCGGCATAATTCCATCTTACGCAAATCTTTAGAAAACGAGTGTTGGTTACAGACAACACTTTTCAGCAAAAAATGTTGATTATAGGCAACACTTTTCCAATAATAATGCTGTTACGGGCAACAACTGCATGAAATTTTCTCCCCACCCTTCTCCTATTTCCCCGCTTTTCTTTACCTTTGCCGATTCAATTTTTGCGTCTTGAAAGAAAACAAACCATCCTATATCACCATCCGCAACGCGAAGGTCAACAACCTGAAAAGCATCAGTTTGCAGATCCCGAAGAACAAACTGGTGGTCATCACCGGCCTCTCGGGCTCGGGTAAGTCGTCCTTGGCGTTCGACACTTTGTATGCTGAAGGTCAGCGCCGTTATGTGGAGAGCTTGAGTTCGTATGCACGGCAGTTCATGGGCCGCCTCAACAAGCCCGACGTGGAAAGCATCACGGGCCTCTCCCCCGCCATCGCCATCGAGCAGAAGGTGAACTCGCACAACCCGCGCTCCACCGTGGGCACCAGCACCGAGATCTACGAGTTCCTGAAACTCCTCTACGCCCGCATCGGCAAGACCTACTCCCCCGCCTCGGGCAAGCTGGTCAAGAAGCACCAGGTGATGGATGTGGTGAACCATATCCTCGGCCTGCCGACGGGCAGCACGGCCTACATCGTCGCGCCGCTTCACCTGCCCGAAGGCCGCAGCCTCGAAGAGCACCTCAACATCCTCATGCAGCAGGGTTTCTACCGTATATTATATAACGGCGAGATCATCAAAATCGAGGATTTCCTCGACCAGAAGAAAAAGGTCAGCGAGAAGAAGGTGAAGCTGCTCATCGACCGCATCAAGGTCAACGAGAGCATGGACGACGCCATCGGGCGCATCTCCGACTCGGTGCAGACCGCCTTCTACGAGGGCAAGGAGACCTGCCAGGTGATCAGCGAACTCGACGGCGAGCGCAAGGAAGCCGACTTCTCGTCGCGTTTCGAGGCCGACGGCATCACCTTCGAGCCGCCTACGGCCAACATGTTCGCCTTCAACAACCCCTACGGCGCCTGCCCCACCTGTCAGGGTTTCGGCAGCGTCATCGGCATCGACCCCGACCTGGTGGTGCCCAACAAGAGCCTGTCCATCTACGAGAACGCCATCGCCTGCTGGCGCGGCGAGAAGATGAGCGAGTGGAAAGACGCCCTCATCCGCGTGGCCGACAAGGTGGGCATCCCCATCTTCAAGCCGTTCTACGAACTCACCGAGGAGCAGAAGAGCCTCCTCTGGACCGGCAACCAGTACTTCGAGGGCATCGTGGACTTCTTCAACTATGTGGAGACACAGTCGTATAAGATACAATACCGCGTGATGCTGTCGCGCTATCGTGGCAAGACGGTCTGCCCCGAATGCCACGGCACACGCCTGCGCCGACAAGCGCAATATGTGAAGGTGGGCGGCAAGAGCATCACCGACCTCGTGCTGATGCCTTTGGACGAGCTGAAGGCCTTCTTCGACCACCTCAAACTGGATGAGACCGACAGCAAAATCGCCTCGCGCCTATTAGTGGAAATCAACAACCGCTTAGATTTCATCATCGAGGTGGGCTTGGGTTACTTGACCCTGAACCGTTTGTCCAACACGCTCTCCGGTGGCGAGTCGCAACGCATCAACCTCGCGACTTCCTTGGGTAGCAGCCTGGTCGGCTCCACCTACATCCTGGACGAGCCTAGCATCGGCCTGCATTCCCGCGACACCGAGCAACTCATCAAGGTGTTGAAACGCCTGCGCGACATCGGCAACACCGTCATCGTGGTGGAACACGACGAGGAGATCATCCGCAGCGCGGACTACATCATCGACATCGGGCCGATGGCGGGCGTGTTTGGCGGCGAAGTCGTGTTCGAGGGCGAGATCAAGGAACTCATTAACTGCGAGAAAAGCCTCACCACACAATACCTCACGGGCAAGATGAGCATCCCCGTGCCCACCCGCCGACGCAAGAGCGCCAACGCCATCGTCATCAAAGGCGCGACGCAGAACAACCTCAAGAACCTCACCGTGCGCTTCCCGCTCAACATGATGACCGTCATCACGGGTGTGAGCGGCTCGGGCAAGTCGACCTTGGTGAAGGATGTGCTCTACCCTGCCATGAAACGGCAGCTGGGCGAGAACGCCGAGAAATGCGGCAGCTACGGCGCCTTGGAAGGCGACTTGCGCCTCATCCAAGCCGTCGAGTTCATCGACCAGAACCCCATCGGCAAGTCATCGCGCTCCAACCCTGCCACTTACCTGAAGGCCTACGACGAGATCCGGACGCTGTTCTCGGAGCAAAAACTGGCCAAACTGCGCGGCATCAAGCCTGCGTTCTTCTCGTTCAATGTTCCAGGTGGTCGCTGCGAGGAATGTGAGGGCGAGGGCGTGCAAAAAATCGAGATGCAGTTCATGGCCGATGTCTACCTGCCTTGCGAGGCCTGCCACGGCACGCGCTTCAAGGAAGAGGTCTTGGAGATCAAATACGACGGCAAGCACATCTCCGACATCCTCAACATGAGCATCGAGGAGGCCATCGACTTCTTCGAGCACTCGTCGGAGCGGCAGACCCCCATCGTCGGGCGCATCGTCAACCGCTTGAAGCCTTTGCAGGAGGTCGGTTTGGGCTATCTGAAGCTCGGGCAGTCGTCGAGTTCGCTCTCGGGCGGCGAGGCGCAGCGCGTGAAGTTGGCCTATTTCCTCATCAAGGGTCAGGTGGAGAAGCCCACGCTCTTCATCTTCGACGAGCCGACCACGGGCCTGCATTTCCACGATGTGAACAAGCTGTTGGAGTCGTTCAACGCCTTGATTGCCAACGGCCATAGCGTCATCATCATCGA
>CAMYXV010000122.1 GCA_947303055.1 uncultured Bacteroidales bacterium | reverse complement strand
TGCTGTTCACGGCCTACGCCGACATCGCCCTCGCCGTGGAAGGCATGAAACGCGGCGCCTTCGACTTCGTGGTGAAGCCATGGGACAATGCCAAACTGCTCGCCACACTCGAAGAGGCTTGCAAGAAACATCGTAAGGTCGGTGGGAAAGAGGTTTCTGGACAGCCTGCACCCATGATGCGCTGGGGCGAGAGCGAAGCAATGCGGCGGTTGCGCGAGATGGTGGATAAAGTGGCTCCCACCGATGCCACCGTGCTCATCACGGGCGAGAACGGCACGGGCAAGGATGTGCTAGCCAACGAGATACACCGTCTTTCCAATCGAGCTGCCAAGACGATGGTGGGCGTGGACATCGGAGCCATCACGGACACCTTGTTCGAGAGCGAGATGTTTGGCCATGTGAAAGGCGCCTTTACCGATGCCCATGCCGACCATATCGGTAAGTTTGAGCAGGCCAACGGCACCACTTTGTTTCTCGATGAGATTGGTAATGTGCCGCTTGCGCAGCAGGCTAAACTTTTGCGCGTCATCCAAAACCGCAGCATCACCAAGGTGGGCGACACGAAATCCATCCCCATCAATATCCGCCTGATTTGTGCCACCAACATGGACCTGGCGACGATGGTCAAGGAAGGCCGTTTCCGCGAAGACTTGTTCTACCGCATCAACACGGTCACGCTGCACCTGCCGCCCTTGCGCGAGCGTCCCGACGAAATCATCACTTTGGCAGAGATGTTCGTCAAGCAATATGCCGAGAAATATCACCGCAAGGCACAAGGCTTTTCCGACGAGGCAATAAATCTCTTGAAACGCTGCCGTTGGAGCGGCAACATTCGCGAGCTGCAAGGCTGCATCGAAAAGGCGGTCATCTATTCCGAGGCGGAACTCATACGCGCCGCCGACCTCCAACTCCGCGCCTCGGAACTGATGGATGAAGATAAGCCAAAACCGCAAAACCAAACCCTCGAAAGTGCCGAAGAGCAAGTCATCCGCAACGCGATGAAGACCTACAACGGCAACTTGACCCTAGTGGCTAAGGCATTAAAAATCAGTCGTCCGACCTTATACCGCCGCCTAAAGGAATACGGAATATGAGTGTTTGGATTTGGATATGGGTTGTAGTGGTGGCCGTCGTCGCAGCGATTGTGGTGACGACTCTCATCGTGCGTAGGAACGATGCCCGAAAGGTGGGCTTCATGATGGATGCCCTAGAGGACGGCGAGCTGAACTTCCACTTCAAGGAGAAGTCGGCACTCAACCGAGCCCTCAACCGCATTAAGGGCATCTTCGAACGGCGCGACGCAGCCAACGAGGAGTCCTCGCAAAACAAGCTGTTTCGCGTGATGACACACGAAATCATGAACACCGTCGCGCCCATCGCTTCTTTGAGTGATGCCTTGCTCACCGAGGAAGGCGTGGATGTGAAAGCGGGCTTGGAGACCATTTCGGCCTCATCGAAGGACTTGATTCGCTTTGTGGAGTCGTACCGCAGCATGACACAGGCCCAGCCGCCCGTCCGCAAGGCGGTGATGGTCGACGAACTGATGGACCGTGTGCTGCTCCTCAACAAGACCAAGATAGCCGAGCAAGGTGCCACATTGACCTATCAAGCCAACACGCCCGACTTGCTCATCTATGCCGATGAAGGACAGATTATGCAAGTGTTCAACAACTTGATAAAGAATGCCGTGCAGGCAGGTGCCACTTCCATCCGCATCACCGCCGACCTGAACTCGGAGGACCAAACCGTCATCCGTGTGGCCAACAACGGAAAAGCCATCCCATTACGCCAGACCGAGGAAATCTTCATTCCGTTCTACACCACCAAACCCAACGGCACAGGCATCGGTTTGAGTCTTTCAAGACAGATTATGGTGAGGCACAACGGCAACCTACTCCTCGAACAAAGTGACCAAAACCTGACCGTTTTCGTGGTGGTGTTCAAGTGATTTTGCCTATATTTGCGGCAAAAACTGAACGTCATGCAGAAGGCTTTACTTTTCATTTTTCCCTTGCTTTTATCGATAGCTTGCTCTCGTGTCCCCACAGCCGAATGGACCGAAGGCGCCAAGCAGGGCGACGGTCGTACCTTGCACACCCTGACGCTCCATGATGTGCCCGAAGGCTCTCGTGTATGGTTTCAGGAGCTTTTCGATGGCAAAACCTTCGTGGAAGGACCAGAAATGCACCATTATCAAGGCACTTCATGGTACATCGATATCCCAACGAGCGGCAACGTCACGCTGAAGTATTACGGTCGTCCGCTGCCACGGCGTTCGTGGGCACCAGAGGGTTTTATCCTCCAGCAAAAAGGGAAGCCAGACTTGCCGATGGAGGTGACATACAACTTCTTGGATTTGCCAGAGAAAGAGGCTGCTAATTTCACATGCGATTATGAGGTTCAGCCTGGCGACATCATTCCACAGGTCAAACGCATACAATATGGTACCGAACTGATGGAGCCAACAGAAACGCATCCCGCAGGATGGTACCGCATCACGATAGGAGAGGAGGGAGAACCACAAATTGAGGCCGACGATGAAGACGGCGCGTTTTATGCCAAGATTATACTCTCCAAGTTGTCCCAGCCCTTGCATCCCATGACCATTGAGGACTGGCCAGATTACCAGTACCGTGGCTTCATGCTCGATGTGGTGCGCGACTTCAGAAGCGTGGATGAGGTGCTCCAAATCCTTGATATGATGGCCTCTTGGAAACTCAACGCCTTGCATTTCCATATCGCTGACGATGAGTCGTGGTGTTTGGAGATTAAGGACTTCCCTGAGCTTACTGAATATGGCGCACACCATGCCTTGCCCGACTGGAACCTACAGGAAACGGATGCGCTGAAGCCCACTGCTAATGGCAAAATCGGGAATGCGACTTACTATTCGATTGAGGAGTACAAACAGATTCTTCGTTATGCCTGGGAGCGCCGCATCGCGGTGATTCCCGAGTTTGACATGCCGGGCCACTCAAGGGCTTCCATCAAGGCGATGCAAGTCTATGAAAGGCGCACGGGTGACAGCAGTTACCGCCTTCAAGACCCCGCTGACACCTCACATTACTGGTCGGCGCAGGACTTCACTGACAACGTGCTAAGCGTGGATTTGCCCAGTGTGTACAAGTTCTATGATAAGGTCTTCGACGAGGTCATCCGTCTGCATAAAGAAGCGGATGTGCCGCTGCCCGCCATCCATATCGGTGGCGACGAGGTGCCAGATGGCGCTTGGTCAGGTCGCGACCACCATGAGATGAAGGAGATTTTTATCAAAGGCATGCTCGACCTTGCCGAAGCACGCGGCATCCGTCTCGCCGGCTGGGAGGACATTGCAAAAGGCCTGGAGCCAGAGACGCAGGAACGACTCAAACGTTCGCTGTATTTCCTCAACGTCTGGAACACCGATGGCATTGAGGGCTTCCCCGTGGTGCTTTCTCCCGCTGCCTATACCTACCTCGACCTTGCCTATAGCGATGCGCCTGATGAGATAGGTCTCTCGTGGGCAGGCTATGTCGACGAGCGAAAGACTTTTGCCCTGCAACCCAAAGACTACAAAGGCGACATCATTGGCGTGCAGGCACAACTTTGGTCGTCGCAGCTCCGCAGTTTCGACGACGTCACCTATCAGATGCTTCCTAAAGCCTTAGGCGTTGTCGAAAGGGCATGGAACACCTCTCCCGACTCCACCGGTTTTGAGCGATTCTATGGCATCATCGTTGCCAAGGAAATGCCGGTATGGGAAAAGAAAGGATGGGTTTACAAAAAGAGATAGAGTTCTAATTCATCAATCTGCTTTCACCCCAAGTGTATTGCGGGTAGGCCTTCTTGAGGTCGGCTGCGCAGGGTTCAACTTTGCTGCCGCCGCTGGTGGCGAACACATTAAGTGTCTTGCCGCTTAGGTCGTGAGCCTCAATGAAGGTGTTGACAATGGTCGGGGCAGTATACCACCAAACGGGAAATCCGATCCAAACAGTGTCGTAGTCAGCGATATTTTCACAGCGGCCTTTAATGGCAGGACGTGAGGTCTTGTCATTCATCTCGATGGTCGAGCGTGAAGTCTTGTCGCGCCAGTCGAGGTCAGCGGCAGTGTAAGGTTGTTCGGGGACAATCTCAAACAGGTCGGCGTTCTTTTCCTTGGCCAGTTTTTGTGCAGCGGCCTTGGTGGTACCGGTGGCCGAGAAATAAACAATCAGGGTCTTTTTCATCTCTTTGTTCTCCTTTTCTTTAGTGTTCTGTGTCGTGTTTTGTGCGCAGGCGCCCAGCATCAGGCAACAAGCGGCGAATAGTAATGCGATGTGTTTCATTTTAGTTTGTTTTTGTAATGCGATAACACATTATTTTGATTTATCCTTGTAATATTCAATCAATTCCTCCATGGTCTCGAAGGGCGTTTCGTCCAAATCCTTCCACACGTCGTTTTCGAGGCATTGCATTTTCCATCCCGACACTGCTCCGTCAACTATCACAGGCACGACACGTCTGTTCATTCCCAGATTGAAACCTTCCCCAATGAGTCCATCATAAGCCACGTTCATTTTGTCGACGATTTCACTTAAGCTTCCTTTGATTTTCTTGCTTTGCATTGGATTGAGAGATTTGTTTCTTTTCGCAAAAGTACACATTTTTTCGACATAAATTCCATATCTTTGCGCCAAATCTATTGAAACCACATAACTATACGAAAAAACTCATGTTATGAAACACCACGTTACATTTCTAGTGTTGGCATTGGGTCTTATGTTGGCCTCTTGTGGCAACCCTAACCAACCTGCTGAACGAACGGAAATAGAATCCGATTCCATCCGTTTGCGTACGGTGATCTATCGTCCAGGTGATTACAACTCAAAGAACTACCGCATCCCCGCCATTATTACGGCCAAGGACGGTTCTTTGGTTATCGCCACCGACAAACGGAAAAACAATGATCGTGATTTGCCAGAGGATATCGACATTATCATCAGTCGTAGCACTGACGGTGGTCGCACTTGGAGCGAGCCTTATACCTTGATGGAAGGCCAAGGGGTGGGGAAGGGCTTCGGCGACTGCGCCTTGGTGCGCACCAATGATGAAGGCGGCCTCTTGGCGGCTTTCGTGGGTGGCTGCGGCTTTTGGCAGGGGAGACCCGAGAACCCGCTTCATACCTACATCGCAAGGAGTTACGACAACGGCCAGTCTTGGACTGAACCCAAAGACATTACCGATGAACTTTATGGTGCCAATTGTTCCAACGAGGTGAGTCGCACATGGTGGTCGGCCTTCTTCGCCTCAGGCAACGGCCTATTGACCTCAACGGGACGCATCATGTTCGTCCTCGCCGTACGTGACACCGAGGAATGGGCAGCCTGCAACTATGCCGTCTATTCCGACGACAACGGTG
>CAMYXV010000121.1 GCA_947303055.1 uncultured Bacteroidales bacterium | reverse complement strand
AGATTGTCTCACGTGAGTTCATCATGAAGGAGAAGCCCAAAGGCATCATCAACATCGTGGATGCCAACAATATCGAGCGCAACCTTTACCTCACTATGCAACTCATGGAGTTAGGCACCCCTATGGTGCTGGCCCTTAACATGATGGACGAGGTACGCAACAACGGTGGCAGCATCCTTGTGAACGAGATGGAGCTGATTCTCGGTTTGCCTGTAGTACCTATCTCCGCTGCCAAAAACGAAGGTATCAATGAGCTTGTCGACCACGCCATCCACATCGCCAAATATCAGGAAGCCCCGGTACGCCAAGACTTCTGCGACAAGGACGACCATGGCGGTGCCGTACACCGTTGTCTGCACAGCATCATGCACCTAATCGAAGACCATGCCCAACGTGCCGATATCCCCGTTCGTTTTGCTGCCTCCAAACTCATCGAAGGCGACAACATCGTCATGGAGGCCTTGAAGCTCTCGCAAAACGAGAAAGAGACCCTCGAGCACCTCATCCTTCAGATGGAAGAGGAACGCGGCCTCGACCGCGCCGCGGCCATGGCTGAGATGCGTTTCGCCTTCATCAAGCGGCTTTGCGACAAGACCGTGGTTAAGCCCAAGGAGAGCAAGGAATACCAACGCAGTCGCCGCATCGACAAGATTCTGACGGGCAAGTGGACTGCCATCCCGATTTTCATCCTCGTCATGATGGGCATCATCTGGCTGAGCATCGATGCCCTCGGCGCGCCCTTGCAGGACTGGCTTGATCAAGGCATTTCGTGGCTCGGTGGTGTTTGTGGCGATGCTTTGGCACGTTGGAATGTCAGTCCAGCTGTGCAGTCGCTTGTCGTCGACGGCATCTTCGGCGGCGTGGGCAGTGTGTTAAGCTTTGTTCCTATTATCATCTTACTGTTCTTCTTCCTCAGCATTTTGGAAGACAGCGGCTATATGGCTCGTGTGGCCTTCGTCAGCGACAGCTTCTTAAGGAAACTCGGTCTCACCGGTCACAGCATCGTGCCCATGCTCATCGGTTTCGGCTGCACCGTACCCGCCGTGATGTCGACGCGCACCCTGCATTCCACCCATGACCGTTGGCGCACCATCCTGCTGACGCCTTTCATGAGCTGTTCGGCCAAAATCCCGATTTACGCCTTCTTCACTAGCGTGTTCTTCCCGCATCATGGCGGGCTAGTGCTCATCGGCTTGTATCTCTTGGGCATCATTGTCGGCATCGTCACCGCTCTGTTTACCAAGTGGTTTGGCGACAAGGGCGACGTGGCACCCTTTGTGATGGAGCTGCCCAACTACCGCCTGCCGAGCCTCAAAAACGTGGCGCACCTGTTGTGGGACAAGACCAAGGACTTCCTGCAACGTGCCTTCACGGTCATCTTCATCGCCTCGTTGGTGATTTGGTTGTTGCAGACTTTCGACTTCCAATTCAACATGGTCGAAAACGGCGAAGGCAGCATGTTGGCCACCGTGGCGGGTTGGATTGCACCTATCTTCCGTCCTATCGGTTTGGGCGAATGGCAAATCGTCACCGCCTTAGTGAGCGGCTTCATGGCCAAAGAAAGCGTGGTAGCCACCCTCGAGGTCTTGAACGCCATGCCTTTGTTCACCACCATCACCAGCATCTCCATGTTGGTCTTCTGCCTGCTTTACACGCCTTGCGTGGCCGCTATGGCCGCCGTGCGTCGTGAGCTGGGCACCAAGTGGATGCTGTTCATCATCGCCTTCCAATGCGTCGTCGCCTGGCTCTGCGCCTGGTTTGCCTACCTCATTGCTAATGCCATCATCGCATGAACCTGCCTACCATCATAGTATTGTTGGTCGTCCTGACCCTCGTCGTTATCGCCATCAAAGCGATGCGTAGCGGCAAAGGTTCATGTGCTTGTGAGGAAGTGGAGAAGAAAAAAGAAAGCAAATGTGCTTCCTGCTCAGCCAACTGCCCGCTGAAAGGCAAATAAAAAAGTACTCATTCCATAATGAAATGAGTACCTTATTTATGGTTTTACTAATCGTTCGATGACTTAGAAGTTGATCACGCCACGAACAAGACGGGTTCCGTTCTTATTGTCATTGTAACCGTTTGAAGTGTGGTCAAGACCGCCAATAGTGCTGAGATACCAAGCATCAACGTCGGAATACTCGGTAGAAGACCAATAAGTAATGCCAATCTCTCTGACAATCGGAGCACCGATTTTCTCAAGAATAGGATTCACATCATCGAGGTTCTTGTAGAGCTTCTTCAACTGACCTGCGGCAGGCAGATACCAACCTTTGGCGTAATTCACAGCCTCAAAAGCCTGATAGCTTTTCTTTAAGTCAAGGATGGTCTTCGTGTTGTTCAAGCCATCGATATCATCGGCTGCCGAACCTCTTCTCGAGTAGTTTTCCAATTGGGTATCCACTCCATATCCTCCCCAAGTGTATAGACCATCATCCTGCAAAGCCACAGCCCAGCCATGTTCGCCCGAATCGTCCACATTGAACACCACGCCAATGGCGGTAGCATTTTTAGCGTCAAAATCGTCAGGGCTGACCACTTTGTTGCCTTCGCAAAGGATGTCGCCCACGTTAACTTGAGCATTCACAAACGGCACCACCAAGGTCATCAGAAGAGCCGTCATCATAAATTTCAAAACATGTTTACGCATAATTCTTTTTTATTTATTGATTATCAATACTTTAACTTCAATTCGTGCAGAAATACCACACTATTTGCAGGGCAAAAATAGGTTTTTTTCGGACACAATGCCAAAAAAAGTGAAACAAATCTCACTTTTTGGTCAGTTTATTCCTCAATCAAATGATAATATTTGGGGTGATAGTCCTCCCATTCGCCCGTCAAAAGCTCAGGATGGAAGAAATGGATGAAGTCGGCCAAAAGCAGGTCGGGCTCGCACTGCGACTGCTCGAAATAGCCTGTCGAGAGGATGTCGCAGACGATGATTTGGTGGTTCTTAAAGGCATCGAAAAGCGGATAAACGGGGCTTTCTTTTCCCAAAGAAGCGTAGGTCATCGGGAAAGGATTGGAGTTGATGACGCGCCAATAATCGGCGTGCTGCGCCTTGGCAAGGATGCTTTCGGCATCCATGGGGACGCTGGCCGTCGAAGGATTGTCCTTCCAAATGTAGTCGGCACCGGCATCGGCGAAGAGCTTAGCGATATAGCTTCTGCCGCCAGCAACATACCATTGTCCGTTGAAGGCCAAATCGGAAAACACCGTAGGACGATGCTCCACCTTGGCACAAAGAGTCGAGAGGGCGTTGTAGCGTCGTTCGATGTCGTCGAACCAAGCGTTGGCCTTGTCCTCACAGCCAATCAGCATACCGATGACGCGGATCCATTCGGCGCGACCCAAAGGCGTGTTCTCCATATAGTCCGCGAAGGGAAACAGTACTGCCCCCGTGATGTTCAGGCCGCCTTGGTTGCCATCGAAATATGGAGAATACAGCAGGATGTCTGGCTGAATCTGTATCATCCGTTCAATGTCGGCGGCGGCCTCCGTGCCTATGTCGTAGACCTTTTGTTCAGCCAACAGCGCGCGCATAGTGCTGTCCGTCACGAAACGGCCTTCGAGGATGCCTTTCACGCGGTCGATTTCACCCAGACGCAAAAAGACAGACCACTGAGTCGCAGAAAACGACACCACCGACTGCACCGGCACCTTGATTTCGGTCAGCCCCTCACCCACTGCTTTAGTCGTGTCCTTGACCAAGGCAAATTTGCCCAATGACAAGGTGGTGTCCCACGGGCAAATGATTTCCATGAGGTAGCCATAATCCTGCTCGCTGACGACGACATTATGCGCATAACGCATCATATTGTCGACCTCGACCTTTTCTTCCTTGACTTGGGTATTGAACCTGCAGGCCGTCAAAGCCACCAACAAAAAGATCCAGAGTCTTCTCATTGGGCGTTTAGTTTTTCGAGACACTCCTTGCACAGGCAGTCGCTGTAATGCTCTTTCAAATAAGCTTTCGTGGCGTCGGTGAGCTTCACTTTCACGCACCAGCAGTCGATGGAATGCACGCATTCAAATGTTTTTCCGCAACGGGGACAGGTTTTTGTCATTTGTTGAATTGTTGATTGTTGAATTGTTTAACTATTGTTGAAAGTTCGGGCGGATGTGCCATCCGCCCGAACTGAGTTGAGGATTATCCTCAAAAAGAATATCAATTATTTAAACAACATTGCACTGGGAATGACACCAGCTTCAAACGAAGCCAGCTTCACGCCATCGTAGAAATAACGGTATACGGTGCCGTTCATCATGTAGTTCTTGGCATCCGTCACATAGATATCGCCCGTCTTCGGGTCGACAGCCATGTTATAGAACAAACCAGATGCTTCAGCAGCGATGCTAAAACTCTCCGACAAAGTCATCGTAGCGATGTCGAAACGACGCACCTCGTTGTTGTAGATCATATAAAGTTGGTCACCCGTTTGATTGGCTCTCAGCACCGTGGCTGTGCCGCCAAACTCAAAACGCTTTTGGGCAGTTTTAAGCTGGGTGTCGATTTCCCACAAAGAGGGCTTCTCACCGAAGTCATCATCCCACGAGCGACCTTCGCAAAGCACCCACACATGGCCGTTTTTGTCAACCGCCATCGTGTTGGGCTCCTTCCCCACTTCAATCTCAGCCACTTTCACATCGTTGTTCATGTCAATGACCTGCACGGTGTTGTAGCTGTCATGCGAGTTGGGATCAATGTAATACTGCGACCAGTTGCTGACATACAGCTCGTTGCCCACTGGCACCAACTTCTCGGTAGTCTTGCCCGTTTCAATGAAACCACAATGGCTCATGTCCTTCGGGTTAATAATCCACAGGCCTGTACCAATCAAGTCGCTGACGTAGGCCTTTTCGGGACTCACGAAGTACATCTCGCGTGGCGAATAGAAATCGGTGAGCTTGAAGGGCTTGGTGGTGTCGCAGACCATGCTGTTGGCATCTACCTTATAAATCAGGTTACTGTTGTTGACGACGATATACAGCTTGCCGTCAACCAAAGCCATGCTCTCAGCCACGTCACCCAGCGGGGCATCGTTCACCTTATAGAACAGGTTGTTGGCCACGGTGTCCGCCACGGGGTCGTAAAACGACAGCGAAGCGTTGGAGAACTGGTAGTTGCCCTCATTAAGCACCAGCACACCCGAGCCAAAAGTATAAGCATTCGGGTCAACGGGCTGGTTCGGTTTGCAGGCGAACAACAAAGCGGCAACGATGGCAAGTAGGAATAGATTTACTTTTTTCATTTCAGTTTGTGTTTCGACTTTAACCATTGACTATGACCATGACCGCTCATAATAATTATGAACTTTTCCTATATCAAAGAGCGGTCATGGTCATTGTCAACAGTCATGGTTTAATTTATTGTTTCACAATACGTTTCGCAACGGTCTTTCCCTCAGAGGTGACGCGAAC